>NZ_QUHK01000032.1:0-25425 GCF_003479665.1 Blautia sp. AF14-40 | reverse complement strand
GGGGAAATCCCTTATTTCCGGGCTTTTCTCCCTTATAACAACCAAAACAACAGAAAAATAAAAGAAAAGTATAAATAGTAACCATCGCCAGATTGAGATTGTTTGCAAGGTCTTTTGAAGCCCGTTGCCGGACTTCGTTGCCGACACCCTCTGTCTGGCTGTTTTCATGTATGGAGGATAACTGCCTATGGCAAATAATAAGATGAACATGGAAGGAAATAATTACTCAGATATTCCGGTGTGGCGTAGATATACGCTTACCATTGAGGAAGCAGCCAGATATTATCATATCGGCGAAGGAAAACTGAGAACGCTTATTGACACACATCCCAATGAGGATTTTTATGTGATGAACGGCAATCGTGCCCTCATTAAGCGTGAGAAATTTGAACGGTATCTGGATCAGGCTACTGCTGTGTAAACAGAGCTGACAGATTTACCGATTTCACATGATATAACTATGCGGAGAGCTGGATTTGTGCTATGATAAGAGTGCAAGTCTGGCTCTCTTTTTTGAAAGGAGAGTTCACGATGAGTGAGAAAAGACGAGATAACCGTAATCGGATTTTGCGAGAGGGCGAGTACCAGCGTAAAGATGGGAGGTATCGGTTCCGCTATATTGATGAGGACGGAAAAGAGAAAAATGTATACAGTTGGCGTTTGGACAAGAATGACCCAATGCCAAAAGGGAAGAAGCGGGAGCCTTCCCTGCGTGAGAAAGAAAAACAGATTGAAGCGGATTTGTTTGACCGTATCGTAACCAACGGTGGCAACTATACTGTTTTGGAACTGGTAGAAAAGTACGTTTCATTGAAAACAGGAGTTCGTCACAATACGGTTGCCGGATATAAAACGGTCATCAATATGCTGAAAAAAGAGAGTTTTGGGAATCTGCGAATTGATAAGGTGCGTTTGTCAGACGCAAAGGCATGGTTGATTAAGCTCCAACAAATTGATGGGCGGGGATACAGTTCCATTCATTCTATCCGGGGAGTCCTCAGACCAGCATTTCAGATGGCGGTAGACGATGATTTGCTTCGTAAAAACCCATTTGAATTTGAGCTTGCATCCGTCATTGTCAATGATTCTGTTACCAGAGAAGCGATTACCCGAAAGCAGCAGAGAGATTTGCTAAAGTTTATTCAGGAAGATAAACATTTTAGCAGATACTATGATGCAATCTATATTCTTTTTCACACAGGGCTTCGTATCTCAGAGTTCTGTGGGCTGACGGTTTCAGAAATCGAGTTTGGAGAAATGCGTATCAAGGTAGACCATCAGTTACAGCGTACTGCACAGATGCAGTATGTAATTGAAGAACCAAAAACTGACAAAGGCATCCGCTATGTGCCGATGACGGAAGCTGTCGCAGCGTGTTTTCGCAGAATCATTGCCAACCGCAAGACACCAAAAGTTGAACCGATGGTGGAAGGATATGCAGGATTTTTGTTTCTGGATAAAAACGATATGCCGATGGTTGCCCTTCACTGGGAAAAGTATCTGGAGCATATTATTCAGAAATATAATAAAATTTATCGCATCCAGATGCCGAAAGTTACCCCTCATGTATGCAGGCACACCTTTTGCTCTAATATGGCAAAATCCGGTATGAATCCGAAAACCTTGCAGTATATCATGGGTCACGCAGACATCAGTGTAACCTTGAACACTTACACCCATGTGAATTTTGATGATGCAAAGGAAGAAGTATATCGGATAGCGAATAGTTAAAAAAGCCCGTTGGTAAGGACGCTTGCTTTACCAACGGATTTACCAAGATTGCAGGGAAAAATATAAGAAAATACGAGAAGATTTGAGAAGATACCTTGAAAAGAAAGGAAAACTCAAAAGTCGGAAAACCCTGAAATATCAAGCGTTTGAGAAGAAATACAAGACTTAAATGGAGATATGAAAAGATGATTAAAGTACTATTTGTTTGCCACGGCAATATTTGCCGCTCGACTCTTGCTGAGAGCGTATTCACCCACAAAGTAAATTCCCTCGGCCTTGCCCACAATTTTGAAATCGACAGCTTCGCCACCAGCCGTGAGGAGATCGGCAATCCGCCGCACTATGGGACAGTCAATAAACTGCGCGAGGAGCACATTCCGCTCGTGCCGCATCACGCGAAGCAGATTACGTGGAAGGATTACGAGCGCGCCGACTACATCATCGGCATGGATACTGCGAATATCCGCAATCTGAACCGGATGCTGAAAAATGATCCGGATGGAAAGGTTTACAAATTTCTTTCCTTCACCGGTTCCGGCCGCGATATTGCGGATCCGTGGTATACGGGAGATTTTGAGGCGACGTACCGCGATGTCGTGGAGGGATGCAACGGCTTTCTGGCGTATCTGCGCCGGGAAGGAAAAATCTGAAAAACAAAAAGCGCCGAAAACAAGGCCAGTGCCCATTTGCAGAGAATGCGGCACTGGCCTTTTACTATAAGAAAATCCTATAGCCGCTCCAAAAAATTAGCAATTAGACGTAACCAGACAGATATGGTATGATAACTGCATAGAAAACATAGCGAAATAATAGGAAAATAAAAGCTTTCCTATTTGAAAATTCATTCGATAGAACACGCGAAAGAGAGGCAGAAAATCAATGGCGAATTATGATTATGAGATTGTAAATGGAAGAAAAATCCGCGTAAGACCAAAAGAAACCGTATCGGAGATCGACAAAAATGGCTATTTCCGCAGACAGCCGAATCACTTCACGACTCCGTTCGGCGACGGTGAAAACGATCTGAAGGCAGAAGGTAATAAGAGATACCGTCTCGTCTGGGCAAAGCTGTGCCACTGGTCCAACCGCGCGGCGATCGTAAGAGAGCTGGAGGGCCTGGAAGATCAGATTTCCGTCAATATGGTAGAACATGCCCCGCATGAGAAAAACCTTGGCTGGGAATACGTTTACAATGAAAACAACATCGACCCGGTGCTCGGTGATCAGTTCCTCTCTGAGGCGTATTACCGTGCTGATGATGATTACCAGGGAAGAACGACCGTTCCGGCGCTGATCGACACAACGACGGGAAAGGTAGTCAACAACGATTACAACTGGCTGACCACTTATTTCGAGGTCAACTTCCGCCCATGGCACAAAAAAGGCGCGCCGGAGCTGTATCCGGTGGAGCTGCGGGAAGAGATTGACAAGATGAATCTCTGGCTCTTCGATAATATCAACAACGCGGTATACCGCAGTTCCTTCTCCAGAAGCAACGAAGGCCATTTCGACGGTGTGAACACCTTCTACGCTGCGATGGACCGCCTGGAAAAACGGCTGGAAACCAATCGTTTTATCTTCGGTGATTACGTAACCGATTCCGATATCCGCCTGTACGTGACACTTGCCCGTCTGGACATCCGCTATACCGCACAGCTCGGCGAGACGAAGCGTCCGCTCTACACTTACAAAAACCTGTGGGGCTACGCAAAAGAGCTGTGGGAGATCCCGGCATTCAAAAATAATACCTTCTTTGCAGATTTTGCCGTGCCGCCGGCAGACGCCAAGGGAAGCGTGGAGCGAAGCTTCAATGTCCGCTTCTTAAAACAGCTCGATTTTGCACAGTTTTGGGGCAATGTGGACGATCGTTCTGCTTTATCGAGTGATCCGGAGCACAAACTGAAAGCAGAGACCGATGCCGGAACCGCACGTAGCGATGCAGATGTTGAAACAGAAAAGAACCGTGAGGATGCCGCAATCTATGCGAAGATTCACGCCATCCCAAGCACAGAATTTGCAAAATATACCGAGGAGGAACTGCCGACGAAGAAAGATCCGGCAAGCCTTCCGCCGCTGGCTGATACTAGAGAAGAAGATTATCAGACGATTCTTGCCGAAATCCGCGAACTGCCGGACGAACCGGAGCTGTCACCAACAGCAAATGCAAAATCGTCCACAGCAGCCTCTGAAGAAGTAAAGAAAAAGATCGCCGAGCCGCTTGATACGATGCTGAATGCCGTAGAACTGGCACAGTACGTAGAAAGTGCAAAACAGTTCTACGGAGCCCTCGAAGAGCTCGAAACAGCACTTGGAGCCACCCGTTTCCTGGCAGGAGACTTTGTGACTGAGGCAGACGCAGCGCTTTATGTTACCCTTGTGCGCTTTGACCTCTTATATTCCCGTTACCTCGGACCGGTGAAATACCGTGTGCAGGATCTGAAAAATGTTTCGGATTACTTAAAAGATCTGTACCAGATTCCGGCATTTGCACATCACACAGATTTTGCAGCCATCATCCGCCAGGGAAGAATTGAGGGAGAGGAAGACGGCTTCCGCGCCAGCACACACTACGATCTGGCACTTCCGAAGATTGACTGGGATGCACAGTGGAAGGTTTCGACCGAGCGCGCCTACCTGTCCTCAGACCCGACCCATCCGATCTATCTTGGAAACAACCGCAGATTCGACATCGACCCGACCTGGTACGATCTGGGCGCAGAATCTCCGAAAAAAGAGGAGAAAGAAACGCCGCCGTCCTGCGGATGCTGCTGCGGCTGATCAAATCATAGATAAAAAATAGAAAACACCGTTTCAGAGGCAGATTTCCAAAAGGAAATAAACTTCTGAAACGGTGCTTTTTTCCGATGCACAAACTGCAAAAGGAAAGGCATGAAATCCGCTTATCGTCCGAAATGGAAAAATCCCTTTTTCTCATACGGCTCACTCGTATACGAAACCAGCTCATATCCGATGTCCTTGATCTGCTGTTTCAGATACGGAATATCGAGAGGCGCTTCGCTGATGACAACGGTCTCGCCGTTTTTTGCAGAAGAGTTTACTTTCTTTGGAGAGCAGCTCTTGCGGACTACATCATTCATATGGGATTCGCACATGCCGCACATCATACCATCAATTTTTAAGACTGTTTTAATCATACAATACCTGCTTTCTTCCGGGAATACAGCGAAACGAAAGCGTGCCGGACTGTATTCCTGGAGTTTGATGAAAAATTTGAAATCACATACCCTATCGGGGTATCTAGAATATAGCGCGGATGAAAAGAAATGTCAATAAGCTGATAAAATATGATAATTATTATCATTTAAGAAGGAAAAATACGGTCATGGAAGGGCGATTCGCCGGCAGAACATGGAAACTTGCCGGAATCGCAAAGTTCGTGTTACAATTGGGACAGCAGAGCAAAACAAGAGAGGAGACAAAAATATGCTCTCACAGATGAATTACCGAAAAGAAACACAGCCCCACGGTGATGAGCTTTTTCCGCTGAGCATTCACGTTTTCGAGACAGACCTGCAGAGTACCGTGCGGGTGTACTGCCACTGGCATGAGGAAGTGGAGCTCTTTTATGCAGTAAAGGGCGAAGCTGTTTTTCATATGGATACCGAGACCTTTCTCCTGCGGGAAGGGGAGACCGCCTTTGTCAATGCAAACCGTCTGCATGAGGTAGAGGGAATCGACGGACAGGAATTTACGTTTCTTGCCGTTGTATTCCAGCCGCGTTTTCTGTCCGGCACATCGCTTGACCGGATCCAGCAGCAGTATATCGAACCAGTGCTGTCCTCCGAGATCCGTTTTCCATCCAAGACAGAGCGGGGGACACGCCTTGCAGAAAAAACGGCACAGGCCATGCAGGAGATCCGAAATCTGCAGGAAAGAAAAGAACCGGGCTGGGAGCTGCTGTTAAAAGCGGAACTTCTGAAAATCTGGCAGGGATATTACAGTGCGGCAGAAAAGAACGGCGGAAAAACGGATGCCTCGACGAATTACCGTGTCAGCAGAATGAAAGAGATCCTCACATACATGAATGCTCATTTCTGTGAGGATCTCGAAATCGCGGAACTGGCGAGCCAGTTTCATATGAGTGAGAGCGCTTTCTGCCGCTTCTTTAAGTCGATTATGCATATTTCCGCCGTGACGTATGTCAATAACCTGCGGATTGCCGAGAGCTGCCGGCTGCTGCTTTCCACCGAGGAGGCGATCAGCAAGATTGCGAGCGACTGCGGATTCCGAAATATCAGCTATTTTAACCGCGTCTTCCAGGAACGCATGCACCAGACGCCGGGGCAGTTCCGCAGTTTATCCGCAGAAAACCGTACTGCGATATAAGATTCGGAACTTATGCAGGCTTCTGCGATCGGAATGCACGCCGCAGGAAGAAAAGTCCGGTCATATCAGCCAGTGCCCAGCCGATCGGAATGGCGATCCAGATTCCGGCAACGCCAAGCGCCGTGGCGGAGAAAAGGTATGCCAGCGCCACACGCATGCCAAGCGAAATGACGGTCAGAACAACCGACATCTCGGCGCGTTTGACAGCGCGGTAATACCCGTACAGCAGAAACAGCCATCCGATGCCGAGATAGAACGAGCCTTCCAGCCGCAGGTACTGTATGCCGATCGCGATGACCTCCATTTCTGATGCTTTCACGAAAATCTGCATCAGCGGATGCGCGAACAGATTGACAAGCAGAGAAATGACGATGGAAAAAGCAGCGCTCAGTGCAAAAGCATCTTTCGTGCCGCGCCGGATCCGCTCGTGATTTCCGGCCCCGTAATTCTGTGCGGTGAAAGTGGAGTAGGCATTTCCGAAATCCTGCACCGGCAGATAGGCAAAGGTATCAATTTTCACCGCGGCCGCAAATGCCGCCATGACCGCCGGACCGAAGCTGTTGACGAGCCCCTGTACCATTAGAATGCCGAAATTCATGACCGACTGCTGAATGCAGGTCATCGAAGAAAGATTCAGAATCTCTTTTAAAATGGAATGGCGGAAACGCCATTCTTTTTTTGACGGCAGCCACATGCGGCAGCGGAGCAGCACATAGAGCAGAATACCGACGGCGGACACATACTGCGCAAGAACCGTAGCGAGCGCTGCGCCTGCGATGCCGAACGGCAGTACAGCGACAAAGAGCAGATCCAGTGCAATGTTCAGCACAGCAGAGACAGCGAGAAAAATCAGCGGCACAGAAGAGTTTCCGAGCGCGCGCAGCATACAGGAAAAGAAATTGTATACGGATGTTGCAATAAGGCCGGCAAAGATAATCAGAAGATACGTCCGCATGCCGGGACGGACTTCATCCGGGACGTGAAGAAACGTAAGGATCGGCTCGATGCCTGCATAAACAGCGAGATTCAGCACGAGCGTAACGGCAAGGATCAGCAGAAACGCGTGGAGAATCGAAAGTTTTAAAGAAGAAAGATCTTTTCGTCCCTGATAAATCGAAAAGAGCGCACCGGCGCCCATCGACAGGCCGAGAAAAATGGAAGTCAGAAACGTCATCAGCGTATAGGAGGAGCCGACGGCGGCGAGCGCATTGCTTCCGAGAACGCGTCCGACGATCAGGGTGTCGGCAATGTTGTAAAACTGCTGCAACAGATTTCCTGCGATCATCGGCAGGGCAAACAGGATAAGAGAGCGGGAGATTTTCCCGCGGGTCAGATCGTAATACATAAAGAAACTTCTTTCCGAACATAATTATTAATATTATAACATAAAAAATCAAAAAATGTCAATTTGCAGGATGAAGTGTACAAAAATGCAATTGTCAGAAAACTTCGAAAAATCGAAGTTTATAAAATTTTTACAGATTTTGGGACACGTTCTGTAAAAAAACGGAAGATTTTCAGTTGATTTTTTTGGCCTTTTATGTATAATTAGAGTAGAAGAGGCCGGCTGGTCCGGTTTCTTCTAAAGGATACCTTCAAATTTCTGCATTTTGCAGAATGAAGCAGTATTACTATCAAAGGAAAGAGGTTAATTACAAGATGGCACAGATCGATTTAACAAAGTATGGCATCACCGGTACCACAGAAATTGTGTACAACCCTTCTTATGAGCAGTTATTTGAGGAAGAGACAAAACCAGAGCTGGAAGGCTATGAAAAAGGCCGGGAGACAGAGCTTGGTGCAGTTAACGTTATGACCGGTATCTATACAGGCCGTTCACCGAAAGACAAATACATCGTTGTGGACGAGAACTCGAAAGATACTGTATGGTGGACTTCTGATGAGTACAAAAACGATAACCATCCGGCAACCCAGGAAGCATGGGCAGCAGTAAAAGAGATCGCCAAAAAAGAGCTCTCCAATAAAAGACTGTTCGTTGTAGATGCATTCTGCGGCGCAAATAAAGATACCCGTATGGCTATCCGCTTCATCGTTGAGGTAGCTTGGCAGGCACATTTCGTAACTAACATGTTCATCAAACCTACAGCAGAAGAGCTTGAGAACTTCGAGCCGGATTTCGTCGTATACAACGCATCCAAAGCAAAAGTTGAGAACTACAAAGAGCTGGGTCTGAACTCTGAGACAGCAGTAGTATTCAACATCACAAGCCGTGAGCAGGTTATCGTCAACACATGGTACGGCGGAGAGATGAAGAAAGGTATGTTCTCCATGATGAACTACTATCTGCCGCTGAAGGGCATCGCTTCCATGCACTGCTCTGCAAACACAGACCTGAACGGTGAGAACACCGCAATCTTCTTCGGACTTTCCGGAACAGGAAAAACAACTCTTTCCACAGACCCGAAACGTCTTCTGATCGGTGATGATGAGCACGGCTGGGACGACAACGGAGTATTCAACTTCGAGGGCGGCTGCTATGCAAAAGTCATCAACCTGGACAAAGAGTCTGAGCCGGACATCTACAATGCAATCAGACGTGACGCTCTGCTTGAGAACGTTACCGTTGATGCAGCAGGCAAGATCGACTTCAATGATAAGAGCGTAACCGAGAATACTCGTGTATCTTATCCGATCAACCACATTGAGAACATCGTTCGCCCGATTTCTTCTGCACCGGCAGCTAAGAATGTTATCTTCCTGTCCGCAGATGCATTCGGCGTACTTCCGCCAGTATCTGTTCTGACACCAGAGCAGACTCAGTACTATTTCCTGTCCGGATTTACTGCAAAACTTGCAGGAACCGAGCGCGGAATTACCGAGCCGACTCCTACCTTCTCTGCATGCTTCGGCCAGGCATTCCTGGAGCTGCACCCAACCAAATATGCAGAAGAGCTTGTTAAGAAAATGGAGAAGAGCGGAGCAAAAGCATACCTGGTTAACACAGGCTGGAACGGAACCGGAAAACGTATCTCCATCCGTGATACCCGTGGAATCATCGATGCAATCTTAAGCGGTGCTATCAACGAAGCTCCGACGAAGACTATTCCGTACTTCAACTTCGAAGTTCCGACTGAACTTCCGGGCGTTGATCCGGCTATCCTGGATCCTCGCGATACCTATGCTGATGCTTCCGAGTGGGAGACCAAAGCACTGGATCTGGCTGAAAGATTCATCAAGAACTTTGCAAAATATGAAGGAAACGCTGCTGGTAAAGCACTTGTTTCCGCTGGTCCGCAGAAATAAATTTTCTGAATTGACCGAAAGGAAGCCCCTGACATGAAAGTGTCAGGGGCTTTCTTTTATGAAAATATCTGGAGAAATAAAATAGTTTCCTGCCCGAAAGTACAGACTGATGGGACAGGAAACTATTTTACAGCACACTCTAAAATAATGCAAAAAATTTCAGCACCACAGAGCGTGAATTGTTGCGTCACTGGTTTTCGCCGTACCCTGATACGCCTTCAAAATAGAAAATAAGGCAGATCAGCAGGACAAGAGCAGTTCACGTACCATTTCTGCATCAAAGGTAACAGAGGAAACATGGTTGACTTCTATCTGATATAACGCATTTGCTGCGATATGCTCAGCAGCCTGCTCAAGATCACGAATACCGCTTGTGTTTTCGTGGCAGGAGATTACGGCATCGAGTCCTTCCGGCGTCAGAATGCATTCTTTTTCTTTCATACCGATACGTTTTAACACCTTTGGAAGTGCATAGCGGGAGAAAATGATTTTCTTTTCTTCCGGTGTGTAATCCGGAATTTCAATCACAGCGAAGCGGGACATCAGCGGAGCACTGATCTGGTTCTTGTCGTTTGCGGTTGCAATCGGGTATACACCGACGGTCGGGATCATACATTCGATATAGTTATCGGTAAAACCAAGATTATCAAGAAGGGTCAGCAGAACATCTGCCGGGTTTCCGTTTCCTTTGCCGGAGGCAGCCTTGTCGAGCTCATTGATGATAAAGACGAGGTTGGATTCACCAGCCATGGAAAAAGCATCCATGATGATTCCCGGTTTTGCGTTTGCGTAGATGCGGGAACTTCCGGTCAGCTGTTCCGGGTCATTAATCGAACTCATATCGAGTGTTGTCCACGGTAATTTTAAGATACGCGCAACGGCATAAGCAATCTGCGATTTTCCGGTTCCGGCAGGACCGATCAGTAACAGACCATAGGCCGGCAGCGTATGAGTCCGGTTAATCTGAATGATGGTTTCGATAATTCTCTGCTTCACACGTTCCATGCCATACAGTTCTTCATCGAGGATCCGGCGTGCTTCCACTGGATCAATGGCTTCAAAATAGTTGCTTTTCCATTGAATATTCATCATCATGGAGAGGGCGCGCTGCGCGTGACGACGTTCTTCGGGAGAGACTTCGTGGGAACGGGCAACAGCGAGGTTTCGACGAGCCCAAAGGCGGATATTATCCGGCAGCGTTCTTCCGGCACAGTTCATAAAATCAGTGATGGATTGGATGCTGGTGAGCTTCATGCTGTCACCGGTTTCCTCCTGATCCTCATCCTCAACTTCTTCTTCCGGTGCATTGCTGGCGAGGAGACGCTCAATCATAAACTGTAAAAATCCATCCTCAGCCGAAAGCTTTGCGCCGCCACCGAAAGCGATCTCGCGGATTTTGTAAACTGCATAACCGTCGGATGTTTGTGTGCCGGAAAGGCGGACATTGATATGGTTTTCACCGAGCCATTTTAAAAGGCTGACAAAACGGGCATCAATCTGGAGAATATCGGCGATGAAGGTTTCTTCTTCGTTTTTAAATTCAAACGAGGTCCGTTTGGATGGGTTTGTGAAAATACCACAGGGATGATGCGGGAAAGCCTTCTCTTTTGTATCCAGAATTAGGATCGGCTGATCCGGAGAAGTAAACGGTGCATTTGTGCGGAAAACAGTATACGTACATTCGGAAACTTTTGCTTTTTCCGGGGAATTGCTGAAATCAAAAACGGGCATGACAGAACCTCCTAATAAAATAAGTGCTTATTGGTACAATAAAAACAGTGTAGCACGAATTAAAAAATCCTGCAATCAATATGCAGAATTTTGTATTTTTATGCTATGAAAATATTGGGCAAGCGGATATTCGAAATGGAAGCAGGGGACTTACTAGATTCGGTTAAATTTTCGGAAGGCATAAAAAAGCCCTCCGGGCAGGATCACACTGCGGCGGAGGGAAATTATGTCATCAAAGCAAGCTGTCGTAAGAAAGAAGCTCGCAAAACAGGAATCTTTTTTACACTGAAAAAGGAATGGCATCAGGAAACAGCGCTGGTTTTGGAAAAGCCCGGAAGCTGTACCAGCACGATCGCTGCAAACATCAGAATACAGCCGGAGAGCTCGCGACCGGAGAGTGCCTGATGAAGGAAAATCCAACCGGCGAGAACGGAAAAAACGGATTCCAGGCTCATCAGCAGAGAAGCCATGGTGGGATTTAATCCTTTCTGCCCGATAATCTGCAGGGTATAGCCGACACCAGAAGAGAGAAATCCGGCATAGAGAATCGGTATCCAGGCGTGCAGAAGGTTGGAAACGTTTACGGTTTCAAAGAGGGCCATACAGACAGCTGACAGGATCGAACAGGTAAAAAACTGAATGCAGGACATTTTGATGCCGTCGACAAGCGGAGAAAAATGATCAATAACTAGAATATGTATGGTAAATCCGAGAGCACAGGCAAGCACAAGAAGATCGCCCTTCTGCAAAGAGAAGGATCCGTCTGTCATGCAGAGCAGATAGAGACCGGCAACGGCAATGAGAACTGCGAGCCAGACCTTCGGTTGTACTCGTTTTCGGAGGAACAGGCCGCAGACCGGAACAAGGACGATGTAAAGTGCGGTGATAAAACCGGCCTTTCCGACGGTTGTGTACTGAATGCCGATCTGTTGCAGAGCTGAGGCGGCAAACAGTGCGATGCCGCAGAGAATACCGCCCGCCCAGAGCGTTTTTGACTGTGTGCCATTTTCTGACGAAGCATCTGGAGGTAGGGTTCGCTTTTTACACGAGGAGAAAAAGACAATCAGCGGAAGAAGCGTAAGTCCGCCGAGCAGGTTTCGTGCCGCGTTGAATGTAAAAGGTCCGACATAATCCATGCCGGTCTGCTGTGCGACAAAGGCAGAACCCCAGATCGCAGCGGTCAGAAGCAGAAGCGCTGACTGTCGGTACTTATGAGAAACAGTATTCATAATAGAAAAAACCTCCTGAAATTGATACGATATTCATCATAGCACAAACAGATGGAAAAAGCGAACGGAAAAATGTCGGAAAAGACGGAAAAATGGTACAAATAATCATAATGACGAAACAGTGCAGATATTGCGAAAATGGATATGTGAAAAATGAGCAGAACAAAGGAGATTAAAAAGGGAAAAACGAGCAATTCAACCAACACAAAACAAAAAAAGAACACCAAAAACAAAAAATAGACACTGTTTTTCTAACAGCCTTTGTGTATAATGAACTCATCAAGCAAGAACGAAAACCTTAAGGAGGTAAAAAGTATGAAAAAGCGTAACATGAAAGTCCTTGCACTGTTAATGACAGTGACAATGGCAGGAACGATGCTTGCTGGATGTGGAGACAGCGGAAGTACAAGCACCGGTTCATCCGGAGGAGCAACAGCATCCTCCAGCGGAACAGCAGATGCATCAAGCGATGCCACAGCAGCATCTTCCAGCACAGCAGATGCTTCCAGCGAAGATACCACAGGTTCAGATGATGTGGTAGGAGAGCTTCCAAGAAATGAAACTCTTTACTTCGCAGGACAGCAGTGGGGTACCGTCAACGATTACAACCCAATGTCCGCAAACTCAAACAATGCAATGGTTATAGCACAGGGCGATGCTTCACGTGTACTTGTTTATGAAACTCTTTATATGTGGAATCCACTGGATGCAAAAATGTATCCGTTGCTTGCAGACGGAGATCCAGTATGGAACGACAATCGTACCGAGATCACAGTGAAAATCAAAGCTGACGCAAAATGGAATGACGGCACACCGGTTACTGCAAAAGATGTAGCAGCTACCTATCATGCACATGTAGATTACAATTCTTCTACCGGCGCTGAAATGAAGAGCTACATTGCAGATGTTGTTGCACAGGATGACAGTACCGTAGTCTTCAAACTGACAACCGATGACTCCGGCGAAGCAGTTAACCCGGTTCTTGCGGAAAGATATCTGCCGATGCTCTACATCATGCAGGAAAATTATTTAAAGACCGTAGCTGACAGAAACAACAACGATGCTGAAGCAATTAAAATGGATAAGATGGACGATCTGGTAACTTCCGGACCGTACAAAAAATACTTTGACAATGACCAGAACGTAGTTCTGATCCGCGATGATAATTATTGGGGACAGGCAGATTCCATGTGGGGTAAGCTTCCGGTTCCGAAATATATTTCTCACCCGATCTTTAAAGATAACGCAGCAGCTACCACCGCATTCCAGAATGGTGATATTGATGTGGCACAGATATTCATCACAGACCTTCAGAAATTGTGGTTAGAGCAGGATCTTCCGGTTTCTACCTATGTTGATGAAGCACCGTATCAGCTGTGTATGACAATGCCTACCCTGTTCTTTAATACAGAAGTAGAAGGACTGGATCAGGTAGCTGTTCGTAAGGCAATCGCTATGGCAGTTGACTACGATCAGGTTATTTCTTCAGCAATGTCCGGACAGTCTCCTACTTTCGCAGATGTTCCGCGTTCTGTCATGAACCCGACCGATGCTGAGCAGGCTATGGTGGATCAGGATGCCTTAAAAGAGTATCAGTGGTCCAATGCCGATGTAGAAGGTGCTAAGAAGCTTCTGGACGATGCCGGAATCGTAGACACCGACGGAGACGGAATCCGTGAGTACAACGGAAAGAACCTTTCCTATAAGGCTGAGTGCCCGACAGGATGGTCTGACTGGAATGCAACCCTTGAAATCGTAGCAGCAGCAGGAAAGAATATTGGTATCAACATTGAGACCTACTTCCCGGAAGCAGCAAACTTTAGCACCGATTACAGCACCGGAAACTTCGAAATCACCATGCAGTCCGGTCCTGGTACATCAGTTGCCAACCCGTACATGAGATGCCGTTTCTTCATGAGCTCTGATTACAACGATCTTGAGGTTAACTTCAGTGGTAACTTCGGTCATTATCAGAACGACCGTGTAGATGAAATCCTTGCAGCAATTCCTCATGAGACCGATGATGCAAAACTGAAAGATTACTATACAGAACTTTCCAAGATTATGCTGGAAGATTGCCCGTGTGTACCGTTGATGTACAGACCGCAGGTATTCCACGAAGTAAACGAGTCCGTATGGACCAACTATCCGCAGAAAGACGATGGAACCAATGTTCCTCCGATGGACTGCACCGATGGTTATGGCGTAGCAGCACTGTACAATCTGGAACTGATTGACGGCTGATTTGCCAAACAGAAAGAAAGCACACACTGAATTGTAACAGAGGCGGCCGGAGCCGGGGTGCTCCGGCCGCTTTTGCAAAATCAGAAGGAGGGTTCCTCTATGAAAGGAATGAAAAAGTATTATACGCAGAAGATCATGTGGTATCTTTTGACGTTAGTCTTTGCAGTGCTGCTGAACTTCATTCTTCCGCGTCTGATGCCGGGCGATCCGGTTTCAACTATTGCGTCCAAATCGGTAGAAGGTATGACCGATGCGACTGCAATTCAGAAAGTATATGAAGACTATGCAGCGAAATTTGGTATTAACAAACCAATGTATGTCCAGTTTTTTACCTGGGTAAAAAATGCACTTCGCGGTGATTTCGGCATTTCTTTCAGCCAGTATCCGCGTACCGTATCCGATATTATTTCCAGTTCGGTTCTGTGGACCATATGTTTACAGCTTCCGGCCATTATTGTTGGATGGATTCTTGGTAACCTGCTTGGTGCAATTGCAGCTTACATGAAAGGTGTTTTCGACAAGGCAATCCTTCCGGCATTCCTGTTTATCAGTAACGTACCTGCCTTTGGTATGGCAACCGTACTTTTATTTGTTTTCTCACTGAAATTACATATTGCACCTGCAGCAGGCGGCTATGCGAGCAGTATGATTCCGCATATGAGCCTTGCTTTTATGAAATCTGTACTTTCACATTACCAGTTGCCGTTCTGGTCTATCGTAATCATCACGATCGGCGGCCAGGCTATTGGTATGCGTTCAATGTCAATTTATGAATTGAATGCCGACTATGTAAAATACAGTCGTTTCCTTGGAATCAAGGATCATACGATTGTGAAATATGTGTTCCGTAACGCAATGCTTCCGCAGATCACCGGTCTTGCAATGTCCCTTGGTACCATGATAGGCGGTAACCTGGTAGCTGAGATGGTATTCAGTTATCCGGGACTTGGAACAACGATGCTCTCAGCAGTTACCGGCCAGGATTATCCGCTGCTTTCTGCCTGTACGTTAATCATTACTATCATGGTTCTGCTGGCCAACCTGCTTGTTGAACTTCTGTATGCAGTCATTGACCCACGTGTCAAAGCATCCCAGCAGGATTAGAAAGGAGAATACGCTATGAAAAATACAATCAAACAGATTTTTCATTCAGGAAAATTCGTGACAGGATTTGTAATCTTCTTGGCAATTCTCCTGACTATTATCATCTATCCGCTTGTTGTGGCAAAAGATCCGCTGGCAATGATCGGAAACGGAAACTTTTTCAAACCGGGTACCTATCTTTCGATTCAGGACACCGTAAATTCCGGCAAAACGTATAAGATGAATGTTGATGCAACCGCATCCATCGTTGAAAGCAAACTGACAATGGACAACCGTTCTATGATGGCAGAATGGCTGGAAAAATACGGCGGTGTAGATGCCAGTGAAATCGATGTTACCGATGCAGAAGGTCTGATTGCTCTCTGGGAGGAAAAATATGACCCAAATGCAGAACAGAAAGGCCTTATCGCAGCAAAAAAGAAAAAATATCAGCGTCTTGACAAAGAGATCGATGGTATTTTAGAAGATGTTCCAACTATTATTGCCGAGAAAAATGAAGAGACCGGTGAGCTGGAAGAGGTTCAGAGCATCGACAGCAAGCAGTACATCAATGAAAAAGATGTTATTAACCGCCAGACTTTCGTGCTTGGTACAGATAACTTTGGTCGTGATGTTTTGACTGAGCTGATCTCTGCAACAGGTTCATCCCTGAAAATTGGTCTGGTTGCGGGAATCATTGCAACCGTGATCGGACTGTTCCTCGGACTTCTTGCAGGTTACCTTGGAGGTTTTGTGGACAACCTGATTCTGTTCTTTACCAACTTGTTCACCGTTATCCCATCCTTCGTTCTCTTGATCCTCATCTCCTACAGCGTAGGTGAGTCTCAGAGGGGAATCATGATGGTGGCACTCCTGATCGGAATTACCGCATGGCCGTGGACAACACGTTCTGTACGTTCCCAGGTTATTTCTCTTCGAAACCGTGACCATGTAAACCTTTCCAAACTGTCCGGCCACAGCATGCTGCGGATTGTCCTTACCGACATCCTTCCGTACGTTGCATCCTACGTTGTTATGGCCTTCATTCTCCAGATTTCCTCCGGAATTCTGGCAGAGGCACAGCTTTCTATGATCGGACTTGGACCGGCAACCACAAAGACTGCAACACTTGGTCTTATGATGCAATGGGCAACCCAGTACAATGCACACTTAAACGGTGCATGGTGGGCATATTTCCCAGTCATTCTTGTAATCGCACTTATTTCATTCTCTCTTAACCTGATGAACACCGGTCTTGACCAGGTATTCAACCCGCAGTTAAGAGACTAAGGAGGCAGCTATGGGAAAAGTAATGCTGGAAGTAAACAATCTGAAAACGAAATATGTAACTCGTTTTCATGAAGATGTATACGCCGTAGACGGAGTCTCCCTGAAGATTGAGGAGGGAAAATCCCTCGGTGTAGCAGGTGAGTCCGGCTGTGGTAAATCGACGCTGGCACTGTCCCTGATGGGCTATTATTTCGCACCGCTTCACTACATCAGCGGCGATATTATCGTAGATGGAAGAAAAATTTCCGGAATGAAACCAGACGATGTCCGGAAAAATATTCTGGGCAATGAGATCGCCTACATTCCGCAGGCAGCAATGAATGCTCTGAACCCGACACAGAAAATCATCCGATTTGTAGAAGACGTTATTCATGCGCATGATCCGAAAATGCCGAGAAAGGATATTTATGATCTGGCAAAAGAACGTTTTCAGATCTTAGGCCTGCCGGAGGAGGTACTGCAGAAGCATGCGGTTGAGCTTTCCGGAGGTATGAAACAGAGAACCGTTATCGCAATTTCGACCATTCTTTCTCCGAAGGTACTGATCGCCGATGAGCCATCGTCCGCGCTGGATGTAACTTCCCAGAAAATGGTTATTAAAATGATGCGTGATCTGATGGAAAAAGGATTTATCAAATCCATGATCTTCATCACACACGAGCTGCCGCTTCTTTACAACGTAACCGATGATATTATGGTTATGTATGCTGGACAGATTGTAGAAAAAGGTACCGCAAAAGAAATGGTATTCGATCCGCTGCATCCATATTCCAAAGGTCTGATGGGATCGATCATCGTTCCGGAGGAAGGTGTAAGAGAACAGAAGCTGACTGCAATTCCGGGAACTCCGCCAAACCTGAAGCATCCGCCGGAGGGCTGCCGTTTCGCAGACCGCTGTCCTTATGCACAGCCAACCTGCCGCGGTATGAAACCAGAGGTCATCGAACTGCCGAACGGAAGAGAGTACCGCTGCCTGATGTCTGAGAGAAAGGTTCGGGAGGTGTATGCAAATGCGTGATGGTAAAGAATTAAAACCATGCCTCTCCGGAAGAGGCGTAACGAAAGTGTTTGGCTTTGGCGATGCAAAAACGGTCGCTGTAGACCATGTTGATTTCGATTTTCATGAAGGTGAATTTGTTTCTATCGTAGGAGAATCCGGATCCGGAAAAACAACCCTTTCGAAGATGTTGCTCGGGCTGATCAGCGTAACGGAAGGTGAAATTGATTTCCAGGGTAAACCAAGAGACATCTCGAACGGAAAGAAGAAAAAAGAGTACTGGAAGGGAATTCAGGCGATTTTCCAGGATCCGTTTGCTTCCTACAATATGTTTAAACGTGTAGATTCTGTTCTGCTGGATTGCATTAATATGCGCGGTGACAAGAATCTGCCGAAAGAAGAAAAAGAACGTCTGATGACAGAGGCCTGCAGCTTTGTAAACTTAAAATACGCAGAACTGACAAACAAATATCCATTTGAGCTGTCAGGAGGCCAGATGCAGCGACTGATGATTGCACGTATTTTCCTTCTGAAACCAAAGATTCTGCTTGCCGATGAGCCGACGTCTATGATTGATGCCTGCTCACGTGCAACGATCCTGGATATGCTGCTGAAGTTGCGTGATGAGATTAATATGACGATTATCTTCATCACCCACGATATTGGTCTTGCTTACTATGTATCCGATAATGTTTATATTATGGAGCATGGAAAATTTGTGGAATCGGGACCGGCAGAAGAAGTAATTCTTCACCCGACAGCAGCGTATACCAAACGTCTGATCAGCGATGTTCCAAAGATTTATGAACCGTGGGATCTGACAACAGTATAACAATGGTACGAAAGCTGTTTCCCTGGAATCATGCTTTGCGTCATATATGAGTCTTGCGAAAAGAGAGACGGTGCACGGAAAAAAAGTGTACCGTCTTCTCTTTTTGTCAATAATTTTTCTGAAAAAATTGCTTTTTAAAGAAAAAACTGGTAAAATTAGTAAGGTTACAGAACCGAAAAGAAAACTGGGGGATGAAAAATGCGAAACTGGTTTCGCGGACTGAAACTGAACGAAAAATTTACCGTAACAACGTTGATCTTTATTTTTATTCCGCTTTTTGGCATGATGTGCTTTGGGTTTAGGAGTATCAAAAAGAATGCCATAGATCATGGGGTAAATGAAGCAGTAACGGCAATAGATCTTACCTGTGCGGAGGTGAATGCAAAAGCGAATGCCTGCTCAATGGTTGTAGATACGCTGCAGGAGTATGAACCGTTGGAAAAATATCTTCTTCATCTCAGGAGGGGAGAGGAGATCTCGGAGAGCTATTATCAGCAATTTCGAAACAACAGCATCAGCATAATCGATAAAATGCAGGAGGCAATGCCAGATCTGTACCAGATCCATATTTTTGCCATGGCAGATGGTTTTCTGGAGCAGCAGCCGATCCTGTACCAGAAGGAAAAGATGAAAAACTGCGCCTGGTACCGAAGCTATCAGGGCGGAGGACAGTGGTTTTTTGACATACAGGAAAAAAATATTATCTCCGGTACAAAAAAAGAAGGTTCCCATTTGATGACTTATGTACGGGAACTGCGGGATCAAAGCGGAGGAAGGCTTGGCGTGATCGAGGTATCCATGCGTATGGCAGACATATTTCCCGAAATTTATCGATCCGGTGACAGCAGCTGGGCCTGCTTTGTTGATGAAAATTGGAATTTATATGACTGCGGAAAAACAGCGGCAGCCTGCAAATGGCAGTCCTATCGGGGGCTGATTCTGTTCCGGGCAGGAATCCGTGACAGAAAAGAGAGTCAGCAGAGCGCGGTGATTGACCGGAAAAACGTTGCAATTGTGCTTCGGAAAGTCGATAAACTCAATGGAATGTTTGTAACACTGACCAATTTGGATGATGCAACCGGAAACATGATCAAACAGCAGCAGAGAATGCTGCTTGAATTTGCCGGCTTCGGGCTGCTTCTGATTGTGGTGGTCAATCTGATTGTGCGTGGCCTGCTGAAGGAGTTTTATGACGTCCTGTGTGAGATGCGTCAGATTGACAATGGAACAACAAAGATAAAGGTTTGTTACAGCGCAGAAGAGATGCGGGAAATGAGCTATGGTATCAACGGAATGCTGGAGAGAATTCAGAAACAGAACGAGGAAAGCATCAAAAGGGAGGCAGCGCTGAAAGATACGGCAATCCGGGCAATGCAGAACCAGATTAACGCTCATTTTATTTATAATGTTCTGGAATCCATTAAGATGATGGCTGAGATTGATGAAGAGTATACGATTTCCGATGCGGTAACAGCACTTGGTGAAATGCTGCACTACAATATGCGCTGGAATAAATTTCTGGTAACCGTTCAGGATGAGATGAATTATATTCAGAACTATGTGGAACTGATGAATCTGCGGTATGATTTCACAATTACATTATCTGTTCAGATACCGGAAAATTTGTATCGGCAGGATATCCCCAAGATGTCTCTTCAGCCGATTGTGGAAAATGCAATCACACATGGAATTGAGGAGCTGGATGCAGACGCCGTCATTGAAATCAAAGGAATAGAGCATGAAAAGAGCTTTGAGATTGAAATCACAGATTCCGGAATAGGCATGTCAGAAAAGCAGCTTGCAATTCTGAGACGTAAACTAAGAATGCGCCTGAATTCAGATACACAGCCGAAACATGGAATCGGGCTTCGGAATGTACAGGACAGAATCCACATTCAATTTGGAACAGAGTATGGACTGTCAGTTTATACAAAAGAGCATTGCTATACGAAGGTGAGCATTCATCTTCCCATCACGAGGGGGAAATATTCTCCGATGGATCAAGAGGGTGACGAGAAAGAGGAAGAAAAAGAAAATGAATACACTGCTGGTTGTAGAAGATGAAAAATTGATTCGACAGGGAATCGTGGCGATGATCCGGCGAAGCAGCGTGCCGGTGGAGGAGATTCTGGAGTGTCGAAACGGAGAAGAGGCATTGGAGATTTTGAGAAAACAGAGGGTGGACGTCATGTTCACTGATATCCGTATGCCCAAAATGGACGGTCTGACACTGGTCAACAAAATGGAGGAGCTGTCACAGAAACCTGTTGTTATTGTTTTAAGTGGCTATGATGAATTTTCCTATGCGGTTGAAATGATGAAACATGGAGTTCGGGACTATATTTTAAAACCGATCAAGCGGGAGACGATAGAACAGCTTCTGGAAAATCTGGAACGAGAGCTTTCGGAGACCCGGGAAACGGAAGAAGAGGAAGAACGGTGCTTTTTAAATCAGCTCCGTTATCTGATGATGAATGCAGAAATGGCCGAAGAAAAAGAATGGATGGATATGGAAAGCAGGATCCGGCGCCACATCGGAAACGACAGCTTCCGGATCCTGCTGACCAGCAAGGCAAATGGGGAACGGTTTTCGAAATGCAGCGGAATTCTGCTGGAAGGCGTAGAAGGAGGAGTTCTGTATCTTCTGCCGGAACCGGAGGCAGAGCGGATCATGAAAGAAAAAGATGAGAGATTTTGTCTCGGAGTGGGAAAAGAACATCGTTCTGTGATGGAAATTCCAGAGGCATACCAGGAAGCACTGCTGGCCCGGGAAATGGCATTTATACAGAAAAATCCTGTGGAAGAATATCAGAAAAAATGTTTTGAGGAAAAGCCGGAGCTGGCACAGTTTCAGGAAAAATTTATTCTGCAGGTGCCAACGGACCGGGCAGATACTGTGCTGCGAAAAATGCGGAACTGGTATTTTGAGGCGGCGCATCAGAGGGTCTCCCCCTATCAGCTTCTGACAGTGACGGAAGCAATCTGCAAAGAACTGGATCTTTTTTACCGCATGCCGGAAAAACAGGAAAAATGTCCGCGTCCTCTGCAGTACCGTGATGCAGATCTGTTTCTGGATGCGTTTGAAGAATGGATACACGTTTACAGGGAAAGCCTGAAAAGTCAGACAGCCGGAAAAGAAAAAATGGAAGAGGCAATTTCATATATTCGGGAAAATTATGCAAAAGATCTGAATATGGCAATGGTATCTAACCATATTTGTATGAATTATTCGCTGTTTTCAGCAGCGTTTAAAGAACATACCGGTGTGAATTTTGTGAACTATCTGAAGGAGATCCGCATTGCGGAGGCAAAGCGTCTGTTGATTCAAACAGAAGATAAAATTACGGAAATTGCCAAACAGGTTGGATTTGAAAATGATAAGCATTTCATGAAATCATTTAAAACGGCATGCGGCGTATCACCGTCTGAGTTCCGAAAAGATTACAAAATGGTTTCCAACGGAAAGGGAGGACAGGATGAGTAAAGAAAAAGAAACCGGAAAAGAGAAGAGAAGAATCCGCCAGCTGGCGCGGTATTACATTCCATATAAGGGATTGTTTTTTACCGACATGTTTTTTGCAATGCTTGGAGCAGCCATTACACTGGTGATTCCACTGATTGTACGGTATATTACGAGTACGGTTGTGGAAAAGCCGCTGGAGCAGGCAACGGGTGAGATTATCCGCCTTGGTATTCTGATGATTGCTATGGTTCTGGTTGAAATGTACTGTAACTTTTATATTGCCTATTACGGCCATGTGATGGGGGCGCGGATTGAGCATGATATGCGGAACGAGATCTTCGGCCATTATCAGAAGCTTTCGTTTGCTTTTTTCGATAACCAGAAGGTCGGCCATCTGCTGTCACGCATCACAAGCGATCTGTTCGATATCAGTGAGCTTTTACACCATGGGCCGGAGGATATTGTCATTTCGTTTATCAAACTGATCGGCGCGATGATTATCCTGTTTGTGGTAAATCCGATGCTGGCATGTGTGCCGCTTGTGGTTATTGTGGTGATGCTGCTGTTTGCCTTGGTAATGAACAGCCGCATGAAGAGTGCATTCAAGGAAAACCGCCGCAGAATTGCGGATATCAATAGTCAGATCGAGGACAGCCTTTCGGGGATCCGTGTTGTCAAATCGTTTGGAAATGAGACAGAGGAGATGCGTAAGTTCAATGCGGGAAATGACCGTTTTGTCGATTCGAAGAAGGTCAGCTACCGCTATATGGGAATTTACAATTCGGGAATGGGAGCCTTTTCGACGCTGATTACCGTTATTTCGCTGATTGTCGGCGCATTGCTGATGACAGGTGGGAAGCTTGGGGCGGCGGATCTGGTTACCTTTCTTCTGTACATCAACAACTGTACAGATCCGGTGAAAAAGCTGGTGAACTTTACGGAGCAGTTCCAGAATGGTTATTCCGGTTACGAACGTTTCCTGGAAATTATGAGCATCGCACCGGACATCCAGGACAAGCCGGATGCACTGCCACTGAAGAATGTGCAGGGAGAAGTAACCTTTGAAAACGTTTCGTTCCATTATGAGGAGTCGAAGGAAAACGTGTTAAGCAATGTGAATCTGCATGTCCCGGCCGGCGACTATGTGGCACTGGTCGGCAGCTCCGGCGCCGGAAAGACGACACTCTGTTCTCTGCTTCCGCGTTTTTACGATGTGACAGAAGGAAGGATTCTGCTGGATGGAAAGGATATCCGCGATGTGAAATTGAAGGATCTGCGCGATGAGATCGGTATTGTGCAGCAGGATGTGTATCTGTTTGCGGGAACGATCATCGACAACATCCGCTATGGCAGACCGGATGCGACCGACGAGGAGGTCATCCGCGCAGCGAAAGCGGCCAATGCACATGAATTTATCATGGAGCTGGCGGACGGCTACGACACCGATATCGGCCAGCGCGGCGTAAAACTTTCCGGTGGCCAGAAACAACGGCTTTCTATCGCCCGCGTATTCCTCAAAAACCCGCCGATCCTGATTTTCGACGAGGCAACCTCAGCGCTCGACAACGAAAGCGAAAAAGTCGTCCAGAAATCTTTGGAACTTCTGGCGAAAGACAGGACAACCTTCGTGATTGCGCACCGGCTGTCCACAATCCGGAATGCAAAGCGGATTCTGGTGCTGACGGAGAATGGAATTGCGGAGGAAGGCACACATAAGGAACTGCTCGCGAAGGGCGGGATTTATGCGCATTTGTATGAGATGCAGTTTTGATGAAAATTTCATTAGTATGACAGAAAGGCAGCGGAAGAGAAACCGCTGCCTTTTTTGACACTTTCTTATTTTCTTCATACTCTATAAAGAACAGAAAATGAAAGAGGAACATGGTATGGATTCATCCCGTATGAATCGCGGCTGCTGCGGTGCGAACAATATGCAGAACCGCCGCGCCGCTTCAAACAATATGGAACTGAAGATGGAACCAAGGAATTTCCCGCGGAAAATGCAGCATGTAGATCATATGATACCTGCAATGGCGTACGTTCCGATGCAGCGGTTTGAACAGATCTATGATCTTTCCGCTGCATTAAAAAATGGAACCTTATTTCCGGAACTCTGTAAACCATTCTGTGGAAAGGGAGGAGGAGAGTGCCTATGATGCCGCAGATGCCATCCCGTGAAAAGCTGCTCGCATGGATTGATCAGGTCAGCTTTGCTGTTGTTGAAATGAACCTTTACCTCGACACCCACCCGGAGGATGAAGATGCACTTGCCTTTTTCCGGGAAAAAGTGGAGCTTCGAAAAGAAGCACTGAAACAGTACGCCGAACAGTACGGCCCGCTCACGATCGATACCGCCAACGACCGCATGAGCCGTTCTTTCGAATGGGTTATGCAGCCATGGCCGTGGGAAGTCAACCGGAAAGGAGGGTGCTGACGGATGTGGAATTATGAAAAACGCCTCGAGTATCCTGTAAACATCACGACACCAAACCCTAAAATCGCCCAAATTATCATGAGTCAGTACGGTGGACCGGATGGAGAGATGGGCGCATCCATGCGGTATCTCTCTCAGCGTTTCACAGCACCGAACCGAATTGTAGCGGGGGTGTTGAATGATGTTGGGACAGAAGAACTCGCACACCTTGAGATGGTTTCAACGATCGTTCATCAGCTCACCTGCAATCTTTCTCTGGAAGAAATTCAGAACTCTGGTTTTGCCAATTACTATGTAGACCACACAACTGGCATCTGGCCGCAGGCGGCTGGCGGAGTTCCGTTTAATTCTTGTGAGTTCCAGTCGAAAGGTGATCCTTTGACAGATTTGTTCGAAGACCTCGCTGCGGATGGTACGACTGCATAAGAACAACAAAGCCGGAAACCCCTATAAACACTACATTTTTTGTAGGACAAGTTTTTTCCGGCTACGTTCTTATAAGGACAACTTGCCAAAACAGATAGGACAAGCCCCCTCCAAACAGAATAACGTACCGCACAGGCGGCGTTACCTTATCCCAACCGGGAAACAAGGAACGCCGCTATTTTTTTACCCTCATGTTACGCAGTAGGGACAAAAAGAGCCTTACTACACAAGGCTTTGCGGGTGCGGTTTTCACCGGGTAAGGGATTGATACCTAAACCCTCAAAATCGCTGTTCTACTGCGTAACAAATATGCAGCAAAGGAGTTGATGAAGCTATGGCAGTTTTCCGCGTGGA
>NZ_QUHK01000031.1:0-27357 GCF_003479665.1 Blautia sp. AF14-40 | reverse complement strand
TTTCTTTTGTGCAATATTTTGGATTTGCTCATTTATAGTTTTTAAAATTAATTTGTCTTTTCGGTAAAAACAGATAATGCCGCCATACCATGGAAATCCCGCTTCGATCGTGGCTTTCACATCTCCATTGGTAATTGTGGCAAAATCTTCGTTTCCCTCTATGATACAGTTGTCTTCCGTCGCAGGCGGAAGTAAGGTCCAGTTTTCATCCGAGATACAGGCATTTCTGGTCGCTCTGGTTCGCAGACAGTTCCTGCCGTATGCTTCAATGACTACCAGTTCGTCTCTTCTCTGAAAGATCAATCGATTCTGTTCTAACACTATTTTTCCCATGCATACACCTCTCTTGAAATTCATCTTATTTGTAACAGCATTGGATTTCTGTTAATTTATTATAGCAATGATGACTTTTGATGGCTTGATTTTTCTTGATAAAAACTAACACAATCTTGATGTGTTAAAAAATTCGTGATATGGTTTTTGTAATATGAATTCCGGGGAGAAGATTTTATGAATTCTTATACCAATGACTCTTTTTATGAAAATATGTCACATCAGACAGAAGCGGCTCCGTATTCGGTTCACTATACCGAGGCGGCCGTGGATCATGAACCGGTGTTATATCTCCATTGGCATCATGAAATGGAGTTTTTAGTGCTGGTACAGGGAGAAATCACCGTTCATATGGAAGATCGATCGTATGTCCTGCAGGCGGGAGATGGGATTTTTATTCCGCCTGGGCTGCTTCATTACGCCAATAGTCGGTCAGAAATCCCGCCGGCGTTTTATGCTTTTGTTTTATCGCCGATGTTCTTGTTCCCAGAGTCTGAAACGTACAGTTATAACACCTATGTACTGCCGGTGCTGCATAATAATCTGGCTTTCGCGACGGTTTTGACGGAGGGGATTGACTGGCAGAAAGAGATTCTTACATATTTAAACCAGATCATTCAAAACCAGGAGGCAGGAGAACTCTATATGAGGGGAACCTCTTTATTGATATGGGATAAGCTTTTTCATCACCACATATCCAAAATCGGAGGAAAGAAAGCATTTTATGTAAATGCCGATCAGTTATCGGATTCCCTTGTTTATATACACAAAAACTATCATCAGAATATCACTTTGGAAGAATTGGCAGAATATGCCCATTTGAGTGAAGGGCAGTTCTGTCGTTCCTTTAAGGAATTAACAGGAATGACACCGTTTCGTTATTTGATACGATATCGTATCCTGCAAAGCTGCAATCAATTGCTTTTGACAGACAAAAAAGTAACAGAAATCGCTCTTTCCTGTGGATTCAACAATATCAGTTACTACAACCGGGCATTTTTTAAGATCATGAGGATGACGCCCACAGAATATCGCAAAACGACAGAAAAAAATAGTACTTTCATCATTTAAGAACATTCAGCAACAAATGGGAGCAGGTTAGCAAGTGATAAGAAGAAAAAAAAGAAGAAAAAAGTTACACTTTAGATAAAATCATGTGGGAGATGCTAAAAGACAAGGGGGAAATGCGTTTGGGATGAAAACAGGAAAAAACAAAAAGTGGATGTTGATCATTTTGCCAGCGGCGGTTGCGATGCTCTTTGGCGTATTTGCGGAACAGATGACGAAAGGAGAGTCTGAAACATCACAAAAAGAATCGGAGACGGTAGAAAGGGTGGAAATCATGCAGGAAGAATCAGAAACCAACACAGGAAAATATGCAGATACCAGTTCTTATGAGGAACTGGATGAACTTTATAAAGAATATTTTATGCTGGGAACCGGCTGTGAAGCCATTGACCATTGGAACAATCAGCTTGCAGAAATCGGTAATCCGGAGAAAGAAGCATTAATCAGCAGAATGTATAACAGTATTACGTTTGGCAATGAATTCAAACCGGCTTACAATTTTGATGCCTCATCGGAAACGTTGTTTACCGTTGATTTTGCGGCGGAGGAATTATTGGATTGGGCCAAAGAAAATGGAGTAAAAGTCCGTGGACATGTACTTGTGTGGCATGCACAGGTCAATCCATCTATTTTTGCAAAAGATTTTAAAGCATATTCTGGTGGAAACCTGACGGTTAGCGATACAGATGTTCTGGATGAAGATTGTCTGGTGAGCCGTGAAGTTTTGCTGGAAAGGTTAAAAACTTATATATATGGAGTATTGGAGTACACTTATCGGAATGGGTATGCTGATATTATTTATGCATGGGATGTGGTAAACGAAGCATGCGATGAGAGTCAGCCGGATGGTTTGCGCAATAGTTACTGGTATCAGATTATAGGGCCGGACTATCTGTATTACTGCTTTTTATACGCAAGAGAAGCAGAAGTTCTGTATTCCAATCAGTATGCTTCCCTTTATGGATTGAATCCGGAAACGGATGATCTGTCTTCTATTCAGCCAAAACTGTTTTATAACGACTATAATGAATGGGTGGTTTCCCGTAGCGATGCAATTGTACATTTTCTGACGGAAGAACCATGGAATGAAAATCATGAAAAAGTTACCAGTCCGGTGATTCACCCGGATGGAGATGGAACCATATATGGAGATGGTCTAATCGATGGAATTGGAATGCAGGGTCATCTGGATGACACGCAGAATATTGAACAGTATATGACTGCGCTGGAAAAGTATGATGCAGCTGTGGATGAAATACATATCACGGAGCTGGATGTCGGTTGTACAGGAAGTGACGCAAATGCAGAATTCTACCAGGCAAAGTTCTACTATGATTTTTTTGCAAGGTTGATAGAGGAAGTAAAAGGTGGGGTAAATCTTACATCCGTCACAATATGGGGATTGACCGATGACGCATCCTGGAGAACTGATGTAAATCCGTTGCTTTTCAATGGTGACTTGTCAAAGAAACCCGCTTTTGAAGCGATGGTTATGGCCGGAAAAGGTGAGGAGTTCTCATTGACAGCGGTTAAGCTCGCTGTTAACGCAAAAGATATGCATGTTTCTTTTGAACCCTATGTGGAGGACGGTAAAACGAAAACAGTAACGCCGCAGAGCGTAGGGGTTTACAGCCGTGGAACAGGACATCAGTCGGTCATTACAATGGTAAATACAGAAAATCATACAGAAGATGCCGTAATAGGATATGCTCTTAAAATAAGCAGAAGCGAACAGGATGCATCCATGAAGATGGATCTGTCTTCTTATATTGGCAGAACTGTGAAAATAACAGCATTTGTTAAAACACAGGATAAAAAGATCCGAATGGGATTAGATACAACGGTATCCGAACAGCTCATAGAAAAAAATGCTTCGGATGATTGGGTGGAAGTATCGGCAGAGTGCACGATTCCGGAGGATTTAAATTCAGCAAATCTTTATCTGGAAACGGACGGAAGCGCTGATTTTTATGTGGATGATATTGATATTTCTGTTGTTTCTCAGAATGCGGCAGGTGCTGAGAACAACGTATAACTGGTACGGGATTCCTATGAAAGAATTATGCAGTATATAGAGAGGAGATAACTATGAATAATACAGGAAATCAGGAAATAAATCCTATCACCCGTTTGGATTATCCGGATCCGGATGTCATCAGGGTCGATAATACTTACTATATGGTCAGCACAACGATGCACTTTATGCCTGGATGTGAAATTCTGCGGTCTTACGATTTGGTAAACTGGGAGCATGCATCCTATGTCTATGATGTATTGGATTCCACTCCGGGACAGAAAATAGAAGGGGAGGAAAATATATACGGACAGGGAATGTGGGCGGCTTCCCTGCGTTATCATAAAGGAATCTTTTATGTGTGTTTTGTGGCAAATGATACCGGGAAAACATACATTTATTCAGCGCCTTCTATCGAAGGACCGTGGAAAAAGAGTTATATCAAGGGCTTTTATCATGACTGTTCCATTTTGTTTGATGATGATGACAGAGTCTACATAGCATCGGGAAACAAATACATTCGTCTGCAGGAATTGGATGCGGATTTGAGCGGTCCGAAAGAAGGCGGTATCGACAGAATTGTTGTCAAGGACGAAGGACATCCCGGCCTTGGTTATGAAGGTACTCATTTTTATAAAATAAACGGTAAATACTATCTGTTCTTTATTCACTCTCTGAGAAAAGAGTGGAAACGGGTGGAGGCATGTTTCGTGTCGGATTCTCTGGAAGGAGAATTCACAGGCGGCGATGTGCTGAATGATGATATGGGATATTGTAATCAGGGAGTTGCCCAGGGAGGAATTGTAGACACTCCGGATGGGAAATGGTATGCAGTGTTGTTTCAGGACAGAGGGGCAGTGGGGCGTATTCCGGTACTGGTTCCGATCCGATGGGAAGAGGATTATCCGGTGTTTGGTGTGGACGGAAAAGTACCGGCTGATTTTGAAACGGTAAGTACCAGACCGGGATATGAATATCTTCCTTTGGTACAGAGTGATGATTTTAAGGGCGGTTTCTCTGTGGATGGAGAGGTAAAGGCATCCGGAAGAATGACGAAACAGTATGATTATGACAGTTTTGGGTTGAAAAGCTGCTGGCAGATCAACCATGAACCGGATTTGTCTCTGATCAAAAGAGATTTCGAGACTGGAACAGTGGAAATTACCACGGATAAGCTCTGCAAAAATGTAACACAGGCGAAAAATACCCTGACGCAGAGAATGCGTTTTCCGGGCTGTGTTGGGGAGGTAACGGTAGATGCTTCTTTGCTGAAAGACGGTGATTATGCAGGACTTTGTGCATTACAGGGATGTTACGGTCTTGTGGCTGTCACAAAGAAGAACGGAAAATTGTTTGCAGTAATGAAGAACCGCCCGGCGGATAACGCATCTCTGCAGGGAATGGAGAAGGACACGCAGGCAGGCATTCTGCAGGAAGAAGTGGAAATCCATACAGATCACGTGAAATTCAGGGTGGAAGCAGAATTTGAAAACATGAAAGATGAAGCAAGATTCTATTATGATGCAGGAGAAGGTTGGAAACAGATAGGAATCAGCCAGAAGCTGTATTTCAAGATGGATCATTTTACCGGCTGTCGGTTTGGATTGTTCATATACGCTACAAAGGAAATTGGAGGCAGTGCGGGATTTTCTGAATTTATATACAGATAATACTTGTCGAATGGAAAACAAAAGATACACAGGAATGAATTTTTAAATGCACTGCGGTCGTAAAATAAAACACCCCCAAACATCTGCACAAGCGGCAGGGTTTGGGGGTGTTTTGCTTTATGGGTTATGAAAAGTATGTTCTTTGGAACGATACTCGCTGGGAGTGCAGCTTTTGTGCTGCTTGAAGAGCCGGTTAAAAGTGGAGATACTGGGAAATCCTGCCTGGATAGCAACCTCGGTAATGGAGAGGTCAGCGTTGGCCAGAAGTTCTTCAGCGGCTTTGATGCGTCTGTAACATAAGTAGTCTCCAAAAGTGAAATTAGTATATTGCTTAAACAGTCTGGAGAAATGATATTTACTAAAACCGACAGATTTGGCAACGGTCTCAAGATCTAAATTTTCCGTATAATGCGTGTCTATGTAGGTCATGAGAGCGTTGAATTTCTGTATATATTCTTTCTGTTTATCTAATTGAACCTTTGGAAACAAAGCTTCTGCGTTGATGCGATTGTAGGCAAATTTGACAAAGAAATTGATAAGCAGAGAGTAAATGATCAGTTCGCTGTATTCTTTTTGGCTGAAATATTCGTTGCACATCTGCGTAAGCAACTGGTATATGTCGTTGTAAATTTTAGGATAAGTTTCGGGAGTGACATAAAGCGGCTGCGCCAGGAGGGACTGAATGCCGGAGAAACTTTTCAGTTTGGTAATTAAAGTGATGTCAAACAGGAAAACGAATCGTTTCCCCTCGTTCGGAGCAATCAGTTCGTGGAGTTCGCCGGGAGGAATTACTAAAATTTCACCAGGCAGCAGGTGATAGCTGCTGTCGTTAACGATGACATCGTAGTAATTTTCAACCGGCATCAGAATTTCCATGGCGGTATGCCAGTGGGAAGGGAAGTCCGCCGATTGTTCATTGAACCAGATGCGTATAGTAGTAGCGTTATGGAATTCTACTTCTTCCTGATCTATTGTGAAATATCTGGAACCGGTAAAATCGCTGTTGATACTGTATAGATCTAAATGATTTCCGTTAAAAAGTTTCGTCATACTTCCTCCTATAATAGCAAAATAAGAATAATTAAATTTTGCGTTTTTTGGCGCTCGCCTAATTTGGTGAATATTATAAATAAAGCACAAAAAAGAAATGAAATACACAATGATTTTATAAGATAAGTGTAACATTTTGACGCAAATAAGGCAATAATAAATAGATAAAAAGTAAATTTGAACAAAAAGTGAGCAAAGGATGAAGAACGAATAGCAAAAACTAAGAAGCAATATGTTAAAAATCATAGTAAAATACAAATACAAGAGACAAATATATTATTACTATTATTTTAGTAGAAGTCATGGAGGCATTTATGAAGGGGTCTGTAAAAAAAGCAATTATTATAATCGGTGTCCTGATAGTACTTGTTATTTGTGTATTATTGAACTTGAGACCGGTGGAAAATTTTCAACAGAAATATGAAGGGGTCGACTTGAGCGCTGATGTAGAAGGCGCCGTCAGAGAAGGTACATATACAAAGTATTTGAATGCCCATGAAGATGCAGCATGTCCTGCCGAAGATATAGAAGTGGATCTGTTTGCTTACATGGAAGGGGAAGGCGTAGAAGTATATGAAAATTATGAGGGGGAAGAGAAAGCTCTTTATACAGATACGGAATCCACGGTTACCTGGAAGGTAAATGTTCCTGAGGCAGGTTTCTACAACCTTTATCTGGAGTATATAACAGTAGAGTCCCGAGGGGTTGCGATCGAACGTTCTGTATACATCAATGGAGAACTTCCGTTTGATGATGCGGGAAACATTATTTTTACAAGAACCTGGACAGACGCCTCAGAACCTAAGGTAGACAATCAGGGAAATGAAATTCGTCCTTCGCAGGTGGAAGTTTACAAATGGCAGAGCACTTTCTGCAAAGATGATATGGGATATATCATAAATCCTTATCAGTTTTATTTTGAAGCCGGAGAGAATACGATCACCATGGAAGGTGTAAACGAACCCATGGTTTTGAAAAAACTCACACTGGCTGCAATCGATGATTCCGTTACATACGAAGAATATCTGGCAAACTGTCCGGGGGAAGGAAATTCAGAAACCAATATTAATTATGTGCAGGTGGTACAGGGAGAGGATTCGACGATACGATCAGAATCATCTCTGTATGCGAAATATGACAAATCGGCGCCGAACACTCAGCCATACAGTGTGACGAATACAATTCTGAATTATGTAGGCGGAGAAACATGGTGCAGTGCAGGCCAGTGGATCGAATGGGAGTTTTCGGTTCCGGAGGACGGTTATTACAATATTACTGTTAAGGGAAGACAGAATTATGCCCGCGGCAGTGTATCTTCCAGAACGGTATATATCGATGGAGAAATCCCATTTGAAGAAATGGAAGAGATTTCCTTCGAATATGAGAATGACTGGAACAATCTGACTCTCGCAGATGCAGATGGAAATCCGTATAAAATTTATCTTACAGAAGGAACACATACCATTCGTCTGGAAGCTACATTGGGCGGTTCCGGTATTCTGCTGGAAGAACTGGAAGATTCTATTTATCGTCTGAATCAGATTTACAGGAAACTTTTGGTATATACCGGAGCAACGCCGGATCAATACCGCGATTACAATATTGATCAGGTATATCCGGAAGTGATGGAAGCTATGGATCTGGAATCCAAACGCCTCTACAAGATTGTAGATGAAATGGTTGCTTATACGGGACAAAAAGCCGATAAGATTGCGACGGCGCAGACTCTTGCGCAGCAGCTGGAGCGATTTGTAGAAAAGCCGAACAAGATTACGGAAGAGTTTACAACATTTAAAGACAATATTACTTCTCTCGGTACTGCGGTTCTGAATATGGGTGAAACGAAACTGGATATCGATTATCTGGTAATTACCAGCACAGATACAGAACCGGAAAAAGACGAAGCGAACTTCTTCTCTAAAATGTGGCATGAGATCAAAGCATTTGCGGCAACTTTCTACGTTGACTATGATGCGGTTGGTGATGTCTATGAGGAGAATGATGAAGAAGTAGTTACGGTTTGGATCCTGAGCGGTCGTGACCAGGGCACTATTTTGAAATCCATGGTGGACGATACCTTTACTCCTGATACGGGAATTAAGGTCAATGTGGAAGTTGTAGCGGCTAATGCTTTGCTGAGTGCAGTTATGGCAGGAAGAGGACCGGATGTGGTTCTTTCCGTCGGAGCTGACCAGCCTGTGAACTATGCGCTTCGTGGAGCAGCTGAAGATCTTACTCAGTTTGAAGATTATCAAGAGGTTTTGAGTAGCTATACAGAAAGTTCATATCAACAGTATTGCCTCGACGGTGCAATTTATGCGATTCCTGAAACGCAGACATTTAATGTGATGTTCTATAGAACCGATGTTTTGGAACAATTGGAACTGGAAGTTCCCCAGACCTGGCAGGATTTGATTGAAATGCTTCCTACCATTCAGGGCAACAATATGTCCATCGGCATTCCATCGGCGGCAGGCAGCAGCGGCAGCGCAAGCGCCAGCACAACGATTGCATCCAACGCAGCAGACCTGTCCTTATATTTCAGTTTGCTATACCAGTACGGCGGAGATTTGTACAACGAAGCAGGAACCAAAGCTGAGATCAACGATGAAGCGGGTGTTGAAGCGTTTGATGTATATACCAGATTCTTTACGGATTATGGAATTCCTACCTATTTTGATTTTGTCAGCCGGTTCCGTTCTGGTGAAATGCCTATCGGTATTGCGAGCTATTCGACGTACAATACCTTGATGGTATCTGCGCCGGAGATTAAAGGCTTATGGGACTTTACATTAATTCCTGGTACTGAAAAAACAGATGAAAATGGTAATACTTACATCGATCGTTCCGACTTTATTACCGGCAGTGGGACAATGATGATTGCTTCTGATGATGAGGATACAAAACAGAGAGCGTGGGAATTCATGAAATGGTGGGCAAGTTCGGACACGCAGGTACGTTTTGGCCGTGAAATTGAAGCGTTGCTCGGATCTTCTGCAAGATATGCAACCGCAAATATAAATGCGTTCAGCCAGCTGGCATGGACTGCAGATGATATTGAAGTATTAACAGAGCAGTGGCGTCAAACGGTAGGAATTCGTGAAATCCCTGGCGGATACTATACGGGACGGCATATAACAAATGCGGTTCGAAAGGTTATTAATGACCAGGAAGATCCGAGAGAGACAATTATTGATTATACCATTACCATTAATGAAGAAATTGCCAAGAAACGTTCAGAGTTTGGTCTGCCGTTGGAATAGGAGGTAAGTAAGAAATGAAAGAATATATCCGCAGATATTTCATGTTGCGCAGGCATAATATGAAGGTTGCGATAAAAAAGGCCAAAATGAGTAAAATGTGTTATGCGTTTCTGGCGCCGTATGCAATAATATTTGCCTTGTTTTACATATTGCCGGTTATAACCTCTATTTTTTACAGTTTTACTTATTACAACATTCTGGAATCTCCCAAGTTTGTCGGGCTGCAGAATTATATCAACTTAATTTTACAGGATGATGTATTTCTGATCGGTGTAAAAAATACGTTTGTCATTGCTGTTATCACAGGACCGTTGGGCTATATCGCCTCTTTCCTGTTTGCATGGCTGATCAACGAATTGCCACGATGGGTTCGAACGATTGCTGTTGTTGTGTTCTATGCTCCTTCCATTGCGGGCAACGCGTACGTTATTTTTTCTATCTTCTTCAGAGGCGACGCATACGGATATGTAAATGCAGCTTTGATGAATATGGGTATTATTAATTCGCCGATCCTCTGGCTGACGGATCCGGATTACATGCTTCCGATTTGTATGCTGGTTATTTTATGGATGAGTTTGGGTACCGGCTTCCTTTCCTTTGTAGCAGGTCTGCAGGGGGTTGACCGTGCTCAGTATGAAGCAGGTTATGTGGACGGTATTCGAAATCGTTGGCAGGAATTATGGTACATCACACTGCCGAATATGAAACCGATGTTGTTATTTGGCGCGGTAATGTCCATTACTCAGTCCTTTGGTGTTTGCGATGTAACCATGGCGCTTTGCGGCTATCCGAGTACAGATTATGCAGCGCGAACAGTTGTCACCCATTTGTTTGACTACGGCTATTCCCGATTTGAAATGGGTTATGCATCTGCAATTGCAACTTTGTTGTTTTTGATTATGATTTTGTGTAATAAGGCAATTCAAAGCATGTTAAGAAGAGTGGGAACCTGATATGAAGAAACAGAAAAAAGAAGCAAATGTGACAAAAAAGAATTTAGTAAAATTAAAAAGAAGACAGCCGAATCGTTCCAGGATTGGAGATTTTATCATCTACTTCTTTTTGATACTGGTAGCATTAATGATGGTATTTCCATTAGTGTTTGCTATTAACAATGCATTGAAGCCGCTGGATGAGTTGTTTATGTTTCCGCCAAAGGTTTTTGCTCAGAATCCTACACTGGATAACTTTTCAGATTTATTTGTAACCATGGGAAAGAGTTGGGTTACATTTCCCAGATATGTGTTCAATACGGTATTTATTACGGTTGTAGGTACAGCGGGACACCTGATCCTGGCATCCATGGCTGCCTTCGTGTTGGCGAAGTATGACTTTCCCGGGGGAAAGACCTTTTTCAAACTCGTTACAGTCGCGTTGATGTTCAGTGGTTATATAACGGCAATTCCCAACTATTTGATCATCAACGAATTGGGATGGATTGATACATACTGGGCAATTATTATTCCGGCGTTTGCGTCTCCCATGGGATTGTTTCTTATGAAACAGTTTATGGAAGGATTACCAATGTCTCTGATCGAGGCGGCCAAGATTGATGGTGCAAATGAGTGGAAGGTATTTATCAGTATCGTAATGCCGAATGTAAAACCGGCGTGGCTGACAATGATTATTTTCTCTGTACAGGGACTTTGGAATAATCAGGCGGCGACTTTCATTTATTCCGAGGAGAAAAAAACCCTGGTCTATGCTTTGCAGCAGATTCAGAGCGGTGGTATTGCAAGAACCGGTCAGGCAGCGGCAGTTACGGTAGTAGTTATGGCAGTACCGATCCTTATTTTCATATTGTCAGAAAGTCAGATCCTGGAGACAATGGCAAGTTCCGGTTTGAAAGATTAAGGAGGTTGGTGCAGGTTATGAAAAAAACAATGAAAAGACTTAGCGCACTGCTGATCGGTATGATGATAGCACTAAGCTCCGCTATGGCAGTTTATGCAGATGAGGGTTATACGTACAACTATGATTACTGGGGAGATATACAGTATTCTCCGGATGCATATGAAGTGTCTGGTGTATATTCAGCCGTAGATTTTGGTCTGGAGACAGGATTGAAAACCCCATCCGGTTTGTTTGTGTATGAAGATATGATTTATATCTGCGATACCGGTAATAACAGAATTCTGGAAATTCAAAGAACCGGCTCCCAGACTCTGGAATTGATTCGTGTGATTGACAGCTTTAAGGGCGGTGAGGGACCGGAAACCTTTTCCTCTCCGCAGGATGTGGCGGTTACAGATGATGGTTACATATTTATTGCTGACACGAATAATAGCCGGATATTGAAGCTGGATATGGATCTGAATTACGTCATGGAATTTACAAAGCCTGTGGATGCTACTTTTGACCAGGATTTAAGTTTCCTGCCTTGCAAGCTTGCGATCGATACTGCGGGCCGTGTATATTGTGTGGCAACCAATGTGAATAAGGGCTTGATCAAATTCGAAGCAGACGGGGAATTTTCCGGTTTTATAGGAGCTACGGAAGTCACCTATGATTGGACGGATTACATCTGGAAGCGCTTTGCTACACAGGCACAGAGAGAACAGATGGAATCTTTTGTACCAACCGAATACGACAACATTTATATGGATTATGAAGGATTTATTTATGCATGTACGACTCATGTTACAAAGTCAACATTGGAGGATGGGACTGCAGATCCAATTCGCCGCCTGAATATGATGGGAAGCGATATTCTGATCCGAAATGGTGAATGGCATATTATTGGTGATATCTATTGGGGGGATGGCGGCGGATATTCCGGTCCTTCTTTGATCACAGATATCACAGCGTTTGATAATGATGTATATGTGGGATTAGATAAAGTAAGAGGCCGTTTATTTGCTTATGACGATCAGGGGCGTATGTTGTTTGCGTTCGGCGGAAACGGTAATATGGACGGGTATTTCAAACTTCCAAGCGCCATTGATCATATGGGATATGATTTACTGGTCTTGGATCAACAGGACAACAGTCTGGCGATATTTACACCTACGGAATTTGGTAAGTATATTTATCAGGCGATCGATCAGTTTCAGGCAGGTGAGTATGCTGAGTCCGGTGACAGCTGGCAGAAAGTTCTGGAGTTGAATGGTAACTATGATCGTGCATACATCGGTATCGGACGTTCTCTGCTTCGCCAGGAAGAATATGAAGAAGCATTGGATTATTTCAGACTGAAATGGGACGATGAAAACTATTCAAAGGCATTTAAGCAGTATCGTAAGGAATGGGTAGAAGAGCATATCGGTGTTATTTTTATCATAGTATTCGCAGTGCTTTGTATCCCGTTATTGGTGGGTAAAATAAAAGCGATCAAGCATGAAATTGATCAGGCAGATATCTTTAGAGATTATAAGCAATAGGATATGAAAAACAGAACGGAGGCAGGCATGTTAGCTTCACTGAAAAAAAAGGAAACGTATGAACATTATTTGGAAACATTGAAGTTTGCCCTATATTGCATTACACATCCGTTGGATGGATTTTGGGATTTGACTCATGAAAAGAGAGGATCCATAGCAGCGGCAAATACCATATTGCTTTTAACATTGCTTGCTAATCTATTTAAGTTGCAGTATACAAGTTTCCTGTTTAATCAGGTATATTGGCCGGAGGAAAATCTGCTGATCCATATAGCGAGTATCGTTTTTCCTCTTGCTCTCTGGTGTGTGGGAAACTGGGCATTGACAACGTTGTTTAATGGTAAGGGACGTCTGAATCAGATATATATGGCAACTTGTTATGCATTAACGCCATATCCGCTCATTCAATTTCCACTGATTATTTTAAGCAATATGGTAACTGTGGATGAAGGTGCGTTCTACACGGTACTGAGCGGATTATCAATTGTATGGGCAGCCTTGCTGATTATATCAGCCATGATGCAGATCCATGAATATTCGGTGAGTAAAACAGTGCTTTTTACCATAGCAACCATCTTTGCAATGCTTGTAATGGTTTTTATTCTGTTGATTTTTTTCAGTATGATTAGCCAGGGCGTGTCATATTTCATATCTTTGATACGTGAGATTCTATTCAGAATGTAGCAGGTTGGAGGAAGAAGAGACATGAAGAAAGAAAAATCAGTTAGAAAGGCAGAATTTCAGGCTGCGCTTTTCAGGCAGTTAAAGAGTCTGATCGTTCCGTTCATTATCCTTGCTATTATCCTGATAGGTGTTTTGGTCATCAGTTTTTCGCAGGGAGAAGCAGAACCGGAAGAGGTTGTCAGAGTAAACGGATATGAAGGGGAGGAAACGGAGATTACTCTGGAAAATGATAAATTGCTGTTTTCCATGAATTCTCTTACTACTCAGTTTTCTGTTACGATGAAAGAGACCGGAGAAACATGGACTTCCAATCCGGAGGGAGCTGCAGAAGACAGTGCGGCCCTTGAGATTGAAAAAAATAAACTGCAGTCCACAGTGCTTTTAACTTATAGCACTCAGAATGGTGTAGATGCCCTTCTTGATAACTATGAATACAGTATTGCAAAAGGTATTTATGAGATTGAAACCGGCGATGGCTATATCAAGGTGAATTATTCTATCGGTGATCTGGAACAGGAATATGTGGTTCCTCTTGTTATGGAAGAGGATCGTATGGAAGAATATTTGAGCAAAATGGGGCAGAGAGAAAGCCTTATGATTGGCGAATATTATAAGAAATTGGACATCAACGATCTTAGCAAGAGTGATAAGGCTGCAAAAGATGAATTGACAGCACGTTATCCATCGATGGAGACTACGGTGATCTATGTCCTGCGTGATAATGTAAAAGCCAGTATTCAAACAAAACTGCAGCAGTATTTTGAAGAAGCTGGGTATACCTATGAAGAGTATGTGGAAGACAAGGAAAAAGACAAGCAGGAAAAAGTCTCAGAAAAATCGGTATTTAATGTAAGTGTGATTTACCGTTTGGACGGAGATGATCTGATCGTGGAGGTCCCATTTGACGATCTGGAATATAAAGAGGATTATCCCATCTATTATTTGAGCGTGCTTCCTTATTTTGGAGCGTCCGGAACAACAGATGAAGGTTTCTTATTTGTGCCCGAAGGCGGTGGCGCACTGATCGAATTTAATAACGGTAAGACCAGCCAAAACAGTTATTATTCAAATGTATATGGCTGGGATATGGGACAGGACAGAGACGCCGTTGTTCATGATACGCGAACCTATTTCAATGTTTTTGGCGAGTCGAAAAATGATTCCTCTTTTATCTGTATGCTTGAAGATGGGGTGCCGTATGCATCCATTCAGGCGGATATCAGTGGAAGAAGCCACAGTTACAATTATGTGAATGCAGTATATTCTGTATTGCACAGGGAACAGTACGATGTTTCAGACAGAAGTACGCAGTCCATGTTCGTATACGAAGATGGAACTGCCGAGGGGGAAGGAATCGTACAGAGATACAGCTTTATTGATTCCGGGGACTATGTAGATATGGCGGAGGACTATCGCAGTTATCTGAAAGATAAGTATGGCGATTACCTTACGGTGAATGACGATACAGAAACTCCGGTAGCTTTAGAAATTATCGGAGCGGTAGATAAAGTCAAACAGGTATTTGGTGTTCCGGTGTCCAGTCCGTTGGAACTGACCACATACAAAGAAGCCCAGGAGATGGTGGAAGAACTTTATGGGGAAGGTTTAAGTAATATGTCTGTGAAGCTGTCCGGCTGGATGAATGGCGGAGTACAGCAGAAAATGCTGGATTCGGTGAATCTGATCTCTGATCTGGGAAGCAAAAAGGATTTGCAGAACATGATCGATTCAGCAGAAGAAAAGGGCATTGCCGTTTATCTCAATGGCATTACAAATTATGCGATGGACAGTGGTATCACGGATGGATTCTTTGTTTATACAGATGCAGCGAAATTTGTAAGCCAAGAGAGCGCGAAATTGAATGTGTATGACACAGTCACTTACGAAAAGGCAGAAGAAGACAGAGATCCGTTCTATCTGTTAAAGGCTGATCTGGTATATGAAATGATGGATAATCTGGCAGATGCCGCAAATGGTTATCACGCAGGTGTTTCTTTTAGTGATATAGGCTATGAATTATCCTCTGATTTTTACCAGAAAGATCCTACCAGCAGACAGATGGCAATGGAAGAGCAGGCAGAAAAGCTGAAGAGCCTTGATGATAATGGAACGGATATAATGATCAATATGGGCAATGATTATGCAGTTGCTTATGCGGATATGGTCACAAATATGGATCTGGAAGGTACCGAATATTCGATCATTGATAAGAAAATTCCATTTTATCAGCTGGCAATTCATGGCTATGTCAATTATACCGGAGAAGCGCTCAATTTGACACAGAATACACAGAACGAGCTTTTGAATTCTGCGGAGTATGGAGCCGGTTTAGCTTTTACTTTTATGAAAGAATCAGCATTTGAGTTACAGAATACGCTATATACAGAGTATTTTGGTGCAGATTATTCCGCATGGCATGATGAAATGCTGGAGATATATACTCGATACAATGAGGAATTGGGTCACACATTTAACCAGAAGATGGTGGGACATGAGTATGTAACGAGTGAACTGACTTGTACGATTTACGAGGACGGCACGAAGGTTTATGTAAATTACAGTTATGATGAGCTGCAGGCAGACGATGGAACTGTGGTTCCTGCAAGAGATTATGTTGTGGTTCGATAAACCGAAACAAGATTTATTGGAAGATTAGAAAGGATTTGACTATGAAGAAACAGAAGAAATTGAGGGGTCTTCAAAGGCGTAAGGCAATATCCGGATACTTGTTTATCATGCCGTTTGTTCTGGGATTTTCAATGTTTATGGTAAAGCCTTTTTTTCAGTCGCTTTACATGAGCTTTTGTAATGTGGAAGTAGATTCGGGTGGTTTTAAAAATATTTTTGCAGGATTATCAAATTATATCAGAGCGTTTACTGTGGATCCGGAATTTAATCAGATGCTGGTAGAAGAAATTGGAAGCATGTGTATCAATGCACTGGCTGTTATGGTATTTAGTTTCTTTGTGGCAATGATCTTAAATGAGAAATTCAAGGGACGTGCTTTTGTAAGAGCAATCTTCTTCCTGCCTGTGATCCTTTCTTCCGGCGTTATACTCGGGGTGGAATCCAATAATGCATTATTGTCCAGTGTGCAGGATATGATCCAGGAAAATGGCTCCAGCAACAGTATTACGGTAGCCATTCAGGATATACTGATGACTTCCGGTATGGGTTCCAAAATCTTTGAGGTTGTCTTCGATATTGTGGATGGTATCTATGATGTAGCTATTGCTTCGGGTATTCAGATTATTATTTTCCTGTCAGGATTGCAGACAATTTCAGAAAGTATGTATGAAGCGGCTGCAATTGAAGGATGTACGAAATGGGAAAGTCTGTGGAAGATCACGTTCCCAATGATCAGTTCTCTGTTTTTGGTAAATTGGATTTATACCATCATAGATTTCTGTATGAGGTCAGATAATGCGGTAATGGAAAAGATAAGTGATGAAATGATCGTTCAGATCAACTATGGATATTCATCGGCCCTGGCGTGGGTGTATTTCCTGATCGTTATGGTCATCATAGGCATAAGCTCACTCATTATCTCAAAGGGGGTTTACTACTATGAGTAAGAAGACAAAAACAGCATATCAAACAATAGGTTTCTGGGAAAGAAATCGAAGATCTCAGGGGTATTTATTAAAAAAGACTGTGCGAAATATTGTCTATAAAATTGCAAGAGCAGCTTTGTTATTCGGTATGTGTTTTATGATCTTACAGCCTATACTGAATAAAATTTCTATCAGTTTTATGGCAGAGGAAGATTTGTATAATCCTATGATCATTGCGATACCGGAACATTTTACGAAAGCAAATTATGAACTGGCTGCACAGTTTATGTCCTATGGGACTTCGATCATAAACACGATTGTGGTCTCGCTGACAATAGCTGTTCTGCAGATCGCAGTATGTACACTGGTAGGTTATGGTTTTGCCAGATTTGATTTTCCGCTGAAGAAGTTCTGGTTCTTATGTGTTATGCTGGTCATTGTCGTACCGCCTCAGACTATTTCAACATCCTTATATCTGCATTTCAGATATTTTGATCTGTTTGGAATTATAGAGGCCGTGACAGGATCGAGTTTGAATTTGAGAGATTCGGTGTTGCCATATTATCTGATGAGTGCAGGGTGTATGGGATTGAAAAACGGGTTGTACATATTTATGATTCGCCAGTACTTCCGCAATATTCCTAAGGAATTGGAAGAGGCGGCATACGTGGACGGATGCGGCACCTTGAAGACATTCGTAAGAATTATGCTTCCGGATGCCAAACCGATTTTAACATCCTGTTTCCTGTTTGCGTTCGTATGGCAGTGGACAGATAAATTTTATTCCAAGATGTTCCTGGGCAATATAAAACTTCTTTCAACGCAGTTAGCGATGATCGCGGACCGGCTGGATTTTTATATTGTAAATACCTTGGGAAATCCGGCAGGAGCATCTATCGGATATACAAACTGTATTACATCTACAGGTACTTTGATGGTAATTGTACCGTTGCTGATTTTATATCTCTTTGCACAGAAAGGTTTTGTGGAAAGCTTAAGCACTTCGGGTATTAAGATGTAAAACGCAAAGAACTATTTTGTATATTATTCCTGAAAGGAACTTGCTGTCCCAGAAAGTGCAGGTGAATGAAAAAGGAATCATATAAAGAAAAAAGGAGGAAAAAAATGAAAAGCAGATTTGTAAAGAAATTAATCGCAGCATCGCTTGTAACTGCAATGTCAGTATCTATGGTTGCCTGCGGAGAGAACACCGATGATGCTCCTCAGAGCAGTACATCTTCGGAAGAGTCAGATGATTCTGAAAAGTATACGGTCATTACTGATGATGAAGGAAATCCTATTGATTTGGGAGGAATTGAAGTTGTCATCCGTGACTGGTGGACTCCAAGCGAAGAAGAAGAACCGAACAACGCTTATGAAGAGGCACGTCAAGAATATCGCGACTGGATTCAGGAAACGTATAACTTTACGATCAAAGAAATGGCTATTTCCGACTGGGGTTCAACTCCTGAAGATTTCTTAAATTATGCGACCAGCGGTGGAGATGAATATTATGTATTTGCGCTTCGCCCGGGCAGCGAATTAGTAGCTGCACTGAACAGCGGTTTAATGTATGACTTGTCTACGCTGGACTGTCTGGATTTCTCTGAAGAGAAATGGCAGGCAAACGGTGTTCATGAAGTGATGTCTAAGGGTGATGCGATTTATGGTATGAGAGGTATTGCTCCAGAACCGAAAGGCGGCATATACTTTAATAAGAGATTATTGGAGGAAGCCGGAATTACAGCAGATTCCATCTACGAATTACAGGAAAATGGAGAATGGACCTGGGATAAATTCGAAGAACTCTGTTCACAGGTTCAGGCGGATACCGATAACGATGGTGTGATTGACCGTTATGCAATGGTTAATTTTCGTTCCACCTTCTATAATGAAGCTGTTGCATCCAATTATGGCGATTACATCGCTATGGATGAAAATGGAAAATATTACAATGATCTGGAATCCAATGAGACGCTAGATGCATTAAACTGGGCTCTTAGAATGCTGGACACCTATGACTATCCGCAGCCTGAGGGAAGCGAATGGGATTACTGGGTAGAAGCATTCCAGAATGGCAAAGGCGCCTTTATCGCCGGTGAAGCTTATCAGGCAAGCGGTGACTGGGCGAACATGGAAGACGATTTCGGTTTTGTGTGCTTCCCGAAAGGACCTGCAGCAGATGACTATACCAACATCCGCAGCGACAACGTGTATGTAATCCCGGCTTGCTATGATGCCGAGAAAGCATGGAAGATTGCATTTGCTTATGATCTTTATACAGATCCGGTTCCTGGATATGAAGATTATAACGATGCGTTGTCAGGATATTATGATTCTTTCAGAGATACAGAGTCTGTTGACTTGACGATCACAAGATTGATGGAAAACGGAAGAGTCACCTACAATAATATGATCCCGAATCTGGATCTTGGTGCAGATTTACTCTGGGGTATCAGCAAAGATAATACTCCGGCACAGGCGGCTGAGGCAATCAGAAATACCTGGGCGTCTTATCTGGAAGAAGCAAATAAATAAATTGAAAGGGGGTGTTTCTGGGAGCCCCTTTTCTTGAAGTTAAGGAGAAATTTTCATGACAGTAATTGCAAAAAACCCTATTATGCCAGGATTTTATCCGGATCCTTCCATTTGTGCAGTGGGAGAAGATTATTATTTGATCAATTCAACGTTTGCTTATTTTCCCGGGCTTTCTCTCATGCACAGCAAAGACCTTGTACATTGGGAACAGATTGGCAATGTGATGGACAGAAAATCTCAATTGCCTTTGAAAGAGGCAGGGCACTCCGCAGGATTGTTTGCGCCCACGATCCGGTATCATGAAGGCGTTTTTTATGTAATCTGTACGAATGTGTCTTATGGCGGCAATTATATCGTAACAGCATCAAATCCGGAAGGACCATGGTCTGAGCCATATTATATTGAGGGAGCAGACGGCATCGATCCAAGTCTGTTCTTTGATGAGGATGGAAAATGTTATTATATTGGTACTCATCCCAATCCGGAAGGCTGTAAATATGATGGTGACTGGTATATATGGATCCAGGAACTTGATGTAAAAACCATGAAACTGGTGGGTGAACACAAAAATGTGTGGAATGGCGCCATGAAAAATATCGTATGGCCGGAAGGTCCTCATCTGTATAAAAAAGGCGAGTATTACTATATCATGCACGCAGAAGGCGGTACAGGACCTGATCATGCGGTAACGGTTTGCAGAAGCAAAAATATCTGGGGACCTTATGAAAATAATTTCTGCAATCCTATTTTGACACATAGACATCTTGGGCGTGACTATCCTGTTAAATATGTAGGACATGCAGATCTGATTGAAACACCTGCAGGTGAGTGGTATATGACTATGCTGGCAGTAAGACCCAAGGAAGGGTATACCACGATGGGACGGGAAACATTCCTTGCGAAAGTGGTTTGGGAGAATGACTGGCCCGTTGTAAATCCAGGTGCAGGAATGTTGACAGATACCGTAGAGATCGAACTGCCGGAGTGGAGACCGGAAACGGATGTAAATTCCTACACATACAGAACAGGTGCTAAGACCTGTGTACCGGGAAGCAGCAGGGAATATGATTTTACCAATATGAAAGTTCTTGGAGATGAATTTTTGTTCCTTAGAAATCCGGAAGAAAATATGTATCAATTAACAGAAAAAGGTCTGAATCTGCATTTCAGTCCTGTTACACTGAAAGAGAAAGCGAGCCCGTCTTACATTGCCATCAGACAGCAACATCACAGGTGTAAAGTAGAAGCATGCTTGAAAACAGATGGTCTTACTTCGGCAAGAAGAGCCGGGATTGCAGTCGTACAGAGTGATGAATATCAGTTACGCGTTGAAGTAGGTGACAGCAAAGCGGACGTAATTCTGTGCGAAAAAGGAATGGATCAATGTGTTGGCTCCGCGGTTGTGGAAGACAAAGAAGTGGTGCTTTCTATTGCCATAGATGAGTTGAAAGCGACTGTGGGAATGAAAGACAGTAAGAGGGAGATTATTCTGGCAGAAGATGTGGATATTCGCGCATTATCAACAGAAGTAGCAGGCGGGTTTGTAGGATGTACAGCAGGTATCTATGCAGTGGCTGAAGGAGAAGAGGCAGATGGATATGCCATGTTTAAGAGCCTTTCTTATGAGGAAAGAGAAGGCAAGTGAATGTGGCAGTTATTTTGTGGTCGATGTACTCTGAGTCTTATATCGTAACAGACATCCGGGATATTTTTCTTTTTGGTGATCTGTTTTTTAAAAAGGAGAAACAATTGTGAGTGATTTTTTTAATTGGGATAATAAATTCATGACTGCAATGTCAAAGGCCAGCGATGCAATCCTTTTAGGTATTCTTTGGATTGCATGCTGTCTCCCGATCGTTACAGTTGGAGCATCGTCCGCTGCGTTTTACTATGCATATCACAAGGCAGTTCGGCAGAGAAGGGGATATGCCTGGAAAGAGTTTTTCAGCGCCTTTAAATCAAACTTTAAATCTGCTATCATCATTTGGCTTATTATTTTGGGCCTGTATCTTGTGACCGGAATGGATTGTTATATTTTGTATACGTCATTGGAAACCATGGATCACGCATTGTTTTTGCTGCTGATGATCATGATCGTGATTGCCTTAATAACGATATGGGGAATCTACGTGTTTCCGTATCTGGCGCGTTTCGAAAATACTACGAAAGTGATCATAAAAAACAGTATAGCGGTTATGGTCATGAATAAATCATGGTCATTATTGCTTCTCGTGATTTTTGTGGCAGCGGCAGCGCTGTTTCTTCTGGTTCCGCCGGCTGCAATTTTTGTGCCAGCCTTTTACATGTGGGTGGATAACAAAATTTTAGAACGGATTTTCCGGAAATACATGAGAAAAGAAGATTTAGAAAAACAGATAGAATTGGACAGAGCAAAATCTGGTATGATTTAAGCGATAACTTTGATTTTGCAAATTCTATCGTTTCATTTAATTACTGTCAGGAAGGAGCAGATATGCGAAAAAAAAGGACCAGCAATGCGTTAAAAGGGATTGCGAGTTGTATGATCTGTGCATGGTCTTTATGTGCCTGCGGAAATGTTGCCGAGGATTCATCGGACCGTAAAGTAATGGAAGAGAGCAAAGCAGCAGAATATGAAGCTTTGTTTGATGAAATTGAGGCGATTACGCCGTACAAATCATTGAGCAATACCAATCCGATCATGACTCAGAGATTTGGTGCAGATCCATACGCTATGGTTTATAAGGATCGGGTTTATTTCTATATGACCGGAGATACTTTTGAATATGATGCAGATGGAAGTGTAACGGAGAATACTTATGGAAAGATCAATACCATCAGCGTAGTTTCAACAACGGATATGGTGAACTTTGAAGATCATGGTACAGTATATGCAGCGGGTTCCAAAGGAGCTGCTAAATGGGCAGCTAATTCTTGGGCTCCGGCAGCGGCATGGAAAGAAATCGATGGAGAAGTAAAATTTTTCCTGTATTTTGCAAATTCCGGCGGAGGGATTGGCGTATTGACTTCGGATAGTCCGACAGGACCCTTTGAGGATCCGTTAGGAGAAGCGTTGATCAACAATCATACACCGAATTGTGCAGATGTCATATGGATTTTTGATCCTGCAGTTCTGGTGGATGATGACGGAAGAGCATATCTTTATTTTGGCGGAGGTGTTCCTGAGGGGCAGGCTGCCAATCCTGGGACAGCCAGAGTGGTGGAACTGGGAGAAGATATGATCAGCATTGCAGGTGAGCCGGTAATCATAGATGCGCCTTATGTATTTGAGGATTCCGGTATACATAAATACAATAATAAGTATTATTACACCTATTGCTCCAACTGGGATGTGGATCAGGCGGGAACAGATCAATACGGGTTCGAAAGCGGAGAAATTGTGTGCATGGAAAGCGAAAGTCCATTGGGACCGTTCACCATAAAAGAAACCATTTTAGAGAATCCGGGGAAATATTTCGGATTAGGCGGAAACAATCATCATTGTGTGTTTTCTTTTAAGGATCATTGGTATATTACCTATCACACCAGAGTATTGGAAGGAAATATGGGGATTGAAAAGGGGTATCGCTGTACTCATATTGATTCTTTTACCATGCAGAAGGATGGCAGTATTGGTCTGATAGATCAGACCCTTCAGGGCAGAGAACAGTTATCTTATGTGGATGCCTATCAGCGTCATAGTGCAACGGAAGTGGCAGTGATGAGCGGTATGAGTACAGTAGCAGGAGATGCAGTTACTGATTTCTATGGTTCGGGAACCATGGCGCTCGGAAAAATCCAAACAGGTTCTTTTGTTAAGGTACAGGGTGTGGATTTCGGGGAAGGAGCACCTTCCAAATGGATCGCAGAGATTAAGAATGCAAATGGAGAAGTTGGAGTGATACAGCTTCGTGCAGATGGATTAAATGGAGATATACTGGGCTATCTGACCATCGATGCCAATACCGGTACAAATTATGCAGAATTTGAGACAAATTTGAATACCGGTATTACAGGTGTACATGATGTGTATATGATTTTCTATGGAGAGGAATATGAGGTGTTATCCTGGCAGTTTGAAAAATAAATAGGGATTAATTGTAAGGAGAGGGAAAGTTATGGCGTATTTACTAAGTTATACTCGTTTACCTGTCGACAGTGTAATTTATGATCCGAGACTGGCATACAGTATGCACCTGGCGATCAGTGAGGACGGTGAAAATTACCAGGCGCTGAATCACAATTCCGGTGTACTGTTTGTGAAGGCAACCGAGAATGAAGATGGTTCTTTGACACCATGGAGTTTGAAAAATCCTGTGATCCTGGAATTGAAAGATGGAGGTTTTGGAGTAGTAGCCGAAAGAATCGGCGCCGATGGAGAAGAGGATACGGAAAGCGCAGGAAAGTTTCTTTATTTTACCACAAAAGACTTTTTGGATTATACAGAAGTAGGATTTCTGTCGAAAGAAGAAGCGGAAGAAAAGAAAAGAGAAGGCAATGCAGACCGTATGAAAGTACCTGCAGCAGAAAAATTGGAAATTCAAGGGGTTGTTCCGCAGAATGTCCTTGAGATTTCAGAAAGCGTGGCGGACAGACTGCGTAAAAAACTTCTGACGCCGGTAAACTGTGGTATGGAGTTCCCTGAGCAGGTAGAGGCATCCAGTGCAGAAGAACTGGAAAAATATCGGGCCATGGCTTTCTATACAGATGGTACAAAGGTAGCGAAAAGAGTGGATTGGGACTTGAGTACCGTGGATTTTGCAGTGCCGGGAACGTATAAGATAAAGGGAAACGTGCATCAGGAACATTTTGAATTTCCGATTGCGTTTTATCGTGCCGATCCTTGTGTGGCGAAGTGGAAGAATAAATATTATTTTATTGCAACGAATGATGCGGACGATAATCATACGCTTTATATCAGAGAAGCGGATACGATTCCGGAGCTGGTAAATGCAGAAGAAAAACTGATTTTGGATTCCACGACTTACCCTCATGTTGGAAATCTGCTCTGGGCACCGGAGTTTCATGAGATAAATGGTAAGCTTTATATTTTCCATGCAGCTACTCCGGATGAATTTTTCAAAGAAGAAAGCCATGTAATGGAATTGCGTGAAGGCGGAAATCCTTCCTGTAAGGAAGATTGGTCTGAGCCGAAGAGAGTCGTATGTCCGGACGGCAGTGATCTTTGTGGAGCGGGTAAAGAAATTACGTTGGATATGACTTGTTTTGAATGGGAAGGAGATTATTATGTAATCTGGTCCCAGAGACAATTTCTGCCGAAAGATTTAGGGGCGTGGCTCTATATTGCAAAGCTGAATCCACAGGAACCCTGGAAATTATTGACAGACCCGGTGGTGTTATTGAAGCCGGATTACGGATGGTCCAACAATCATACCTTTGTAGTGGAAGGACCTTTTGCGCTTCCGCGGGAGAATAAACTGTATGTGACCTTCTCAGGAGCGGCAATCGATACTTCTTATGTAGTAGGATTATTAAGTATCGAAAAAGGAAAGGATTTGTTACAGCCTGAAAACTGGAAGCAGGGAAATTATCCGATCCTGACTGCAAGAAGTGTAGAAAGCGAGTATGGTACCGGACATAATGCTTATGTGACCGACGAGGATGGCACCGTTTGGAATACCTATCATGCACGCCCGGGAGTGGAAGGAGTAAGAAGCAGCGGCATCCGCAGAGTGCATTTTGATATCGACGGAGCGCCGATGCTGGATGTGACGGAAGAATTGGATCTGTCAGAAGCGTTTGCACAGGTAGAGACGTGTGTCGTCGTGCGGTAAGCCCTGAAACAGATGAGACGCGCTGGATGTGTCGTGGTTACGTAAACGGGAGGTGTGTAATGAAAGAAATCGCAGGGAAAAAAGTAATACTGACAGAGGGTGAGTTTCTCCGTCGTGAAGAAGCAAACAAACGTTATTTGATGAAGCTTGAGACTCCTTATTTATTACGCAGCTATTTACATGAGGCAGGCAGATATTCCGGGAGAGGACCTGATGCAGAAGCCTTTGGAGGCTGGGAAGATCTCAGCTGCCAGCTAAGAGGACATTTCCTGGGACATTGGTTGTCGGCAGCGGCGCTGCATTATCAGGAAACGGAAGATGTAGAGTTAAAAGCAAAAACAGAAGTCATTCTGAAAGAACTGGAGCTTTGCCAAAAAGATAACGGCGGAGAATGGGTATGCCCGATTCCGGAAAAATATTTGTACTGGATAGGAAAGGGAAGGAACATCTGGGCGCCGCAATACAATATTCATAAGCTTTTTATGGGGCTGATCGATGTATATCGAATGATGGAACAGCCAAAGGCGCTTTCCATAGCAGATAAACTGGCGGATTGGTTTTATCGATGGAGCGGCAGATATACCAGGGAAGAGTTTGACGATATTCTGGATATGGAAACCGGCGGTATGCTTGAGGTTTGGGCAGACTTATATGAAATTACGGGTCAGGAAAAATATAAGATTCTGATGCAGCGGTATTATAGGAGCAGATTGTTTGAACCACTATTGGAGGGAAAAGATGTATTGACAAATATGCATGCCAATACTACGATTCCGGAAGTCCTTGGCTGTGCCAAAGCGTATGAGGTCACAGGAGAAGAAAAATGGCTGCATATTGTTGAACAATATTGGAAGTGTGCGGTTATAGACAGGGGATGTTTTGCTACAGGTGGCCAGACGCAGGGAGAAATCTGGACACCTATGAAAAAACTGAAAGCAAGACTTGGTGATAAAAATCAGGAACATTGTACCGTTTATAACATGATACGTTTGGCAGAATTTTTGTTTCGGCAGACGAAGGATCCTGCCTATATGCATTACATTGAATACAATGTTCAGAATGGTATTATGGCTCAAACGTATTGCCCGGAAGGCGGTCTGTTAACTTATTTTTTGCCGATGAAAGCTGCAAGCAGGAAGGAATGGGCCGGAGAAAGAGACAGTTTCTTCTGTTGTCATGGAACTATGGTACAGGCGAATGCTGCATGGAACCATCGTTTGTATTATCAGGAAGATGATCACTTGTATGTGACTATGTATGCCGATTCGCAAGTGTCTTTTGAAATGCAGGGCCGGAAGATTTGCCTTACACAGAATCAGGATTATATGAACGGAAGTCTGATGACCTGTTCGGAAAACAATGCCAAACAGACCATAAATGAAACAGTCAGTGCTTATGCGAATAAACCTGATTTCAGAAAATATGTTTTTACAATACATACACAGGAAGACACCCCATTTCATTTGATGCTTCGCATACCAGACTGGATCAGGGAAGACGCAATGGTTTACATAAACGATGATCTGTATGTAAAGACCAATAATACCGCGAAATTTGTCGCGATAAACAGGGTTTGGAGGAACGATGACAAAGTGACCGTACTGCTTCCGATCGGATTAAAATTTATCCCTCTGCCGGATGATGCGTCCATGGGAGCCTATCGGTATGGAGCCGATGTACTGGCAGGTATTACAGAGAAAGAACGTATCTTAAAGTTGGAGACGGAGAAACCGGAAGATGAGCTTTCTGCTGATACCGAACGGCAGTGGGGAGAGTTCCGTACCTTTTACCGGACAGAAAATCAGGATCCGGGTATTAGTTTCAAAAAGCTGAATGAGATTGGTAACGAACCATATCAGATCTATTTTAAAGTGAAATAAAGCATATGAGGTCCAAATACTCCAAGGAATGTCTGGACCTTATTTTTAACTTCTTATTTTTTACCTTCTCTGCAGGGCAAAGGTTTTTATTGTGCAATTAATATTTCTAACTATAAATGAGCAAATATCGAATTTTGCACAAACTTATC
>NZ_QUHK01000030.1:8734-33376 GCF_003479665.1 Blautia sp. AF14-40 | reverse complement strand
TTTCTTATTTTTAGAAAAATATAGTTAATTCTGCATATTTTATATTTTATCTGAATTTTTTAAAAAAGACCGTACGCATCACACGCCGGTCCTTTTTCCACAACTTCCTTCTAATTTTTCCCCACGCGCAGAATCGCATCCTGAATATTTTCCACCGGAATCAGTGCGATTCCACCGATTTTCTCCACGGACTTCATGCAGACAGCAGGTAAAATCACCCGCTCGAAGCCCAGTTTTTTTGCTTCCAGTACACGCTGTTCCGCCATGCTGACGGCGCGGACCTCACCGCTTAAGCCGACCTCGCCAAATACGACCGTTTTCTCATCGATCACCTGATCTTTGTAGCTCGATACGACGGCAAGTGCGATGCCAAGATCGATCGCCGGCTCATTCATCTTGATTCCGCCTGCGATGTTGACGTAGGCATCGCTTGTCGAAAGATTGACTCTTGCGCGTTTTTCCAGCACTGCCATCAGCAGGTTCACACGGTTGAAATCGCATCCTGCTGCGGTGCGGCGCGGGATTCCGAAATTACTGTGGCAGACCAGTGCCTGAATCTCGATCAGGATCGGGCGCGTTCCCTCCATGGAGCATGCGACAACCGAACCGGAAGCTCCCTCCGGCCGTCCGTTCAGCATGTACTCCGATGGATTTTTCACTTCCACGAGTCCCTCTGTCTGCATTTCGAAGACGCCGATCTCATTTGTAGAACCAAAACGGTTTTTGACGCCGCGTAGAATCCGGTAGGACGCATGACGGTCGCCCTCGAAGTACAGCACGGTATCTACCATGTGTTCCAGCACACGTGGGCCGGCCACATTACCGTCTTTTGTCACATGACCGACGATAAAGATCGAAATTCCCATTCCCTTTGCAATCTGCATCAGCACATTCGTCGATTCCCGGACCTGGGATACACTGCCCGGCGCGGAGCTGACCTCCTCGTTGTACATGGTCTGGATCGAGTCGATGACGGCAATCTCCGGCTTCTCTTTTTCCATGACGGCGCGGATGATGTCAAGATTCGTCTCACAGAGCAGGGACAGATTTTCATTAAATTCTCCGATCCGCACGGCGCGCAGTTTGATCTGGCGCAGGGACTCCTCGCCGGAAATGTATAAAACCTGATGTCCTGCTGTGGACAGCATGCGGCACACCTGCAGAAGGAGTGTGGATTTTCCAATTCCCGGATCGCCGCCGACCAGTGTCAGGGAACCCGGCACGATTCCTCCGCCGAGCACCCGGTCGAGTTCTCCGATTCCCGTCGGGATACGCTCTTCTTTTCCTGTTGAAATTTCCGTCAGATGCACCGGCTTTCTGCCCGCTGCGCTGTGGCTTCCGAGCCCCTGGTTTCCCGCCGGTGTTTTGGCCGCCGTCGGTTCCTCCACAAACGTATTCCATTCTCTGCACGCCGGACACTGGCCCATCCATTTTGCTGACTCATATCCGCAGTTCTGGCAGAAAAAGGCTGTTTTTTTTGCTTTTGCCATAGTTGTGTCTCCCTTATAATTGTCAAAAAAAGCTGCCGCACACGTTCTGCGACAGCCTTCTTTTCTTATTTCATCATGCTTTTACGATTTCTACTGCTACATTCTCTGCTTTTTCCAGCTCTACGCTGAAGGAAAGTTTTCCGCCGAGGTTTGTGGTCATGTGGCCAACGTTTACACCGTCGAGCAGCACCTTGTATTCGGTCTCTGCTTCCATTTCAACGGTGATCTGTGCATCCTCCGGTCCTTCTACTTTGAAGGTCATGCCGCCGTCGAATACGTTCAGATCGGTAACTGCGGTTCCCGGAACAGATTCGTATACGAACAGTCCGTTTCTCTCCAGCTTTGTGATTTCCTTAAAGGTTTTTACTTTATACAGATCTCCTCTGTGCTCAAAATCAGATTTTTTTGCCTTTGCCGCAAGCTCATAATCTCCGAAGCTGATGCCTCCGTCTGCCTCTGTGCGGATTAATTCTTTTACTACTGACATTTGTAAATGCCCTCCTGGTCTTGTCTTTTGTGGTGTTTCGTTTGTTTGTGAAAATCATACCATAATCGAAAAGATTTTACCATATAATTTATGGAATTTTATATTATTTTTTCTCAAGAACCTTAAATGTAATCTCTTTCTTATTCATTCCAGCCGCAACGGTATCGCCTTTTTTCACTTCTCCGTTCAGGATGGCTTCTGCGAGCGGATCCTCAATTTTGCTCTGGATCGCGCGTTTTAACGGGCGGGCACCGTACTTGCTGTCGAAGCTGTTTTCCACGAGATATTCTTTCACGGTGTCACGGACTTTCAATTCAATGTCCATCTGCTCCTTGCAGCGGCGCTCCAGATCTTTGAGCAGAATCTGCAGAATCTTCTTCATATCCGCCTTGGTAAGCTGATGGAATACAATAATCTCGTCGATTCGGTTCAGGAATTCCGGCTTAAACATCCGTTTGACTTCTTCCATCACCTGGCCCTTCATGTATTCGTAGTCTTTCCGCTCATCTTCTGTCGAAAGGAATCCAAGGCGTTTCGGCGCTACAATGTTCTGTGCTCCGGCATTGGATGTCATGATAATGCAGGTCTGTTTGAAATCAACTTTTCTGCCCTGCGCGTCGGTGATATGGCCATCATCAAGTACCTGCAGCAGAATGTTGAACACATCCGGGTGAGCTTTCTCGATCTCATCGAACAGGATCACACTGTACGGGTTGCGGCGCACTTTTTCAGAGAGCTGGCCGCCTTCCTCGTAGCCAACGTATCCCGGAGGGGAACCGATCAGCTTGGAAACGCTGTGTTTCTCCATGTATTCCGACATATCAACGCGGATCAGGGCCTGCTCTGTACCGAAAACTGCCTCGGCGAGTGCTTTGGAAAGTTCTGTTTTTCCGACACCGGTCGGTCCAAGAAACAGGAAGGATCCTGTCGGACGGTTCGGGTCTTTTAATCCGACTCTGCCTCGTTTTACGGCTTTTGCCACAGCTGTCACGGCTTCTTCCTGGCCGACAACGCGTTTATGGAGTGTCTGCTCCAGTCTTGCCAGACGTTTCGATTCTCCTTCCGCGAGACGCTGTACCGGAATTTTCGTCCAGGTGGATACGGTTTTTGCGATTTCTTCTTCTGTTACCTGCAGTTTTTTGTTTTTGCAACGGCGTTCAAAGCGTTTTCGGATCTGCTCCAGATCTTTTTCGAGCTCCTGCTGGCGCGCCTGCAGTTCTTTTGCCTGCTCAAAATCGCCGGTACTGATCGCGGATTCTTTTTCTTTCTGTACTTCGAACAGTGTCTGCTCCTCTTTTGCCATGTTGTCCGGCACCTGGTAGCCGGCGAGCTGTACGCCTGCGGATGCCTCATCGATCAGATCGATGGCTTTATCCGGCAGGAAACGGTCGTTGATGTAGCGGACGCTCATTTTTACGGCTGCTTCCAGTGCTTCATCGGTGATTTCCACGCCGTGGTGGCGTTCGTAGTATGGGCGCAGGCCTTTTAAGATATCAAGTGCTTCGCTTTCTGTCGGTTCTTCTACTTTCACCGGCTGGAAACGGCGCTCCAATGCGGCATCTTTTTCGATGTATTTACGGTATTCTTCGAGCGTGGTTGCACCGATGAGCTGAATTTCTCCGCGGGAAAGGGACGGTTTTAAGATATTGGATGCATCGAGTGCTCCCTCTGCACCGCCGGCCCCGATGATGGTGTGAAGTTCATCGATGAACAGCAGAATATTTTCATTGTCCGTCACTTCCTTGACGACACGTTTGATACGTTCTTCGAACTCACCGCGGTATTTGCTTCCGGCTACCATTCCGGAAAGGTCAAGGACAACAACTCGCTTATCGCGGATCGTTTCCGGCACAATGCCAAGGGCAATCCGCTGCGCCAGACCTTCCGCAATCGCCGTTTTTCCGACACCCGGCTCTCCGATCAGACACGGGTTGTTTTTTGTCCGGCGACTTAAGATCTGAATGACACGCTCAATTTCCTGCCCACGGCCGACAACCGGATCGAGTTTTCCTTCGCGCGCAAGCTCAGTTAGATCCCGGCTGTACTGGTCCAGTGCCGGCGTTTCGCTGGTCTGCGCTCCACCTCTTGTCTGCGGTCCGCGGCCGGTATTTGCATTTCCGCTTGCACCGCCCTGCAGCGGTGCCTCGCCCATGGCAGTAAGGATTGCTCCATATAGTTTCTGAATGTTGATCCCCATGGTAAAAAGCAAACGGGTAGCAACACAGTCACTTTCTTTTAAGATTGCGATCAGCAGATGCTCGGTTCCCACAGCTCTGCTCTTAAAACGCGCTGCCTCCGCTTCTGCATTTTCAAGCACTCTGCGTACCCGCGGAGTATAGCCCGGTCGGGATTCGGTCACGGTGTTTCCGCCTGGTGCAATCAGACGGTCAATCAGTTCGGTAAGCTGTCCGGCATCTACGTGAAACTCAGAAAGCACCATGCCTGCTGTGCCATCCTCCACGTTCAGAAGTCCGATCAGAAGGTGTTCGGTTCCTACGTAATTATGTCCACATTTTTCAGCTGTCCTAACCGCATATGCCAGTGCTTTTTTTGCCTGACTGGTATATCCTTCTCTCATAATACTATTGTCTCCTTCATGTTTCGTCTGCGTAATTGCTGTAAATTTCATCTACAAGCTGATGTACTTCTTCTTTTGATATATTTTTGCAGACGGCTTTTGCAAGAATCACCTGCAGATCTTCGCGCAGTTCCTGCATGGCATACAGTTTATCCGCATCGATAGAGATAACGGCTCCTTTTCTTCGGTCAATCGAAAGAAGCCCCTCCTGCCGGAGTACGCTGTAGGCCTTATTTACGGTATGCATGTTGATACCGATATTGTCTGCGAGCTGTCTTACCGAAGGTAGAGTATCTCCTTCCTGAATTCTGGAAGTGGCAATACCCAGAATAATCTGATTTCTCAGCTGGATATAGATCGCTTCATCGCTGTTGAAATCGATCTGTATTGTCTCATAATACATAGTTACACCCTGCTTTCTCGTATCGTTTTGTTATACATATGTTATAACAATTCGCAAACTTTGTCAACAAACGGTTTCCCTACCTGTTTTTCTCGTAGATGATCTGAAGACCTTTCAGGAGCAGATTCTCATCGATGATGATGTCATGTCTGCAGTGCGGAATCACAGCTTTCGCCAGACCTCCGGTAGCCACAATCGTGCATTTGCAGCCAAGTTCTTCTTCCATCCGTTCGATCATGCCGTCGATGCTGGCAGCGTTTCCATAAATCATACCGCCTTTCATACAGTCCAGCGTATTTTTGCCAATGACTTTTTTCGGTGCTGTCAGACTGGTCTGGCTAAGCTGCGCGGCATTTGATACGAGAGCATCCAGCGAAGTACGAAGTCCCGGAAGAATCACGCCTCCGATGAAGCTTCCTTTCTGATCAAGTACACTCATCGTCGTGGCAGTTCCCATATCGATAAGAATCTGCGGACATGTGTATTCATTCAGCGCTGCTACTGCTACAACAACAAGATCGCTTCCTGCCGTTGCGGGGTCGTCCAGTTTGATATTAAGTCCGGTCTTCACACCGGGGCCGACAACTTTGACCGGCTTTTTAATCACTTTTTCTGCCGCACTCCGGCAGAGCTCTGTCACCTGCGGAACAACGGAAGAGATGATACCTCCTTCGATCTGCTCCACCGGAATCTCATACAGTTCCAGTACATTTTTCAGGCTGACTGCGTATTCCAGCTCTGTTTTTGCCTTGTCCGTGGAGAGTCTTTCGATGAAGTATGTTTTTTTCCCTTCCACACACCCAAGGACGATGTTCGTGTTGCCGATGTCTATTGCAAGGATCATGATTCAGGTTCCTCCTGTAAAAACTATGAAATGAAATTCTTGTGGTTTTATTATACATGGTGCGGCGCTTTGAGACAAGGAAAAAGACAGCAAGAAAAAGACAATTAAGTCGATTTCATACTGTCTTCTGAATATTTCATTTTGAATTATCTATTCTTGTTGTTCACAAAAATAAATTTTACATCATTCTCAAACGTACGATTTAGCAGAATTTGCCCTGAAAATGTTTGAGTACTATACATTTTTACATCATTCTCAAACCATTACTTACAGATTTAGGGGAGGTGGAAAGTTTGAGTACCATACATTTTTACATCATTCTCAAACTCTTCCCATTCGGCGGGTGGCATATCGTCAGTTTGAGTACCATACATTTTTACATCATTCTCAAACTAGGCTTATACCTGTGCATGAAAACAATGTGTTTGAGTACCATACATTTTTACATCATTCTCAAACGACTGCGATGATGATGAGATAGCAATTAGCGTTTGAGTACCATACATTTTTACATCATTCTCAAACGACAACACGACTGGACAACAACAAGAAAAAGTTTGAGTACCATACATTTTTACATCATTCTCAAACTAATATAAATATAACCCTCTTCGTAATACTGTTTGAGTACCATACATTTTTACATCATTCTCAAACCTGGCTGATGAATGGCGACGCTTGCGTCCTGTTTGAGTACCATACATTTTTTACATCATTCTCAAACCGAGATCTTCACCAGATCGGCCAGATTTCTGTTTGAGTACCATACATTTTTACATCATTCTCAAACTGATCCGGGATGCCCAAAAGCGCACAAAATAGTTTGAGTACCATACATTTTTACATCATTCTCAAACATGGAAGTTGACGGACAGCCGATGTACAAGGTTTGAGTACCATACATTTTTACATCATTCTCAAACCCAGCAGACACACGACGCCGTGACACTGAAGTTTGAGTACCATACATTTTTACATCATTCTCAAACAGCGTTGCAAGACAGTCGCCCTCATGGAAGGTTTGAGTACCATACATTTTTACATCATTCTCAAACGCTTTCTGTTCTCATTGCTCACTACTCCTTGTTTGAGTACCATACATTTTTACATCATTCTCAAACAGGCGGCAAATTGGGACTCTGACGGCATTTGTTTGAGTACCATACATTTTTACATCATTCTCAAACCTCAAATTTAAAAATGAACTGCTTTCATCTGCACAAAACAGGTACTCAAACATCCGATGGATATTAATAGACATCACATCCATCTTTGTCAATTATATAATATTCTCTCTGATTCGAAAAGTCCCTTTGTATATTTTCTATGAAAAGCAAGGATATTTCATAGTAGCATGCCATTTGGGAGAGTTTGTTTATTTGTGTTTCGTTCAGATAGGATCGAATATTGACTAAAATCACCAGTTCTTTTTGGAGAAGTTCGGCCATAACTTTGATATATTGCGTTAATTTTTCCAGAAGTCCCATCTCTTTTTCGGTTTCTGTCTGAACTCCCATCAATTTTAGGAGTGCGCTCAAATCGATTTCCTCATTTTGTTCCAATTCGTACCCACTGACAGCTTCCAATTGATAGATGTATTTCTTCAGTTCCGCAATAATTCTCTGTGTTTCCAGAAACATTTCTTCATTTTGCGCACTTTTGACCAGCTCTGTAAATAACCGTTTTTGTATTCTGTGATCCGCAAAATCAAGAGAAAAGGGCGTTAATACCAATTCCACATCTCTTTTCATATTCAGCTCTGTGTCAGCTTTAGAAAGTACGAAATTTCCCTCCTCTCCCTGATTTTGTTTTTGCAGCTGCTCCACATATTTTAAAAACAGCTCCGGTGATTCTATAATCCATTCCGTGGGACAGTTCCGATGAATCGCAATAGGTTTTTCCAAGTCCACATGTACCAGTTTCATAAAATCACCAGCCTTTCATCCGTATTCAACACTTCGCTCTTTACGTTCCCAACAATCAGATCCATTTTCGCATACTGCTTCTCAGTCACCGTTAAAAGCTGTAGCAGGCCTTCTTCCGGCTTATTTTTATGAATCTGATCCACGATTCCATTCACTGCAGTTGTATTTAACGCAAGCTTACAGTATACGGATTCCTGGAGCATCAGGAATCCGCTTTTCAATAAAAACTTTTGAAATCTCGCATATTCTCTTCTCTGATCGCCCGTCAGCACCGGAAGATCAAACAGTACCAATACTCTCATAAAACGATAACTCATAGGCCGTAAAACCGGATCAATGCACTGTCATTCTCATTTAAGGCATCAAATACACTTTTACAGTAAATTTTTATGGCATTATTCACATACTGTGTTTTCCCGTCTATCATGACTTCGTTGTTTAATACATTGACCAATTGTATTTTTTCCTCATGCGTAAATTCTTTCCTCTGCATTTGGATTACTTCCCGGTCAATCAGGACACGGAACGGTTCCATCAAATCGGACGCCAGATTAAACTGATTAAACATATTATCATGAAAGAGTCCGAGCTGTGTAATATAACCGCTCGCTACAATTTCTCTCGCAAACGCAGACAACAAAATGCTATATCCGTAATTCAGCGCTGCATTTTCCGGACAATCCGCAGTTCTGGTAAATGTCATACCGAACAACGCATTAAAATATACCTTTGCCGCATGCCCTTCCCGGTTTGTCTCATCGTTCCAGCCAATCTCCTGTAAATATGCTTCTAACAGACCCGCTTCTTCCTTTCCCAGATTTTTTAACAGTTCCTTCTGTTTTCGTATTTTTTCCGTCACAATCTCTGTCCAGATCGCTTCTTTACTGTGCCGGCTCCACTGAATCTGCTTTCTGACCTTATTGCTGGTATCATGACTTCCGTAATACCCAACCAGTTCCGACGATGGATTTCTCTTTTCATCGCAAAAAATCACTTTTATTTTCTTTTTTGTCAGCTCTGCCAGCAGACTTGTTGTGACTGTTGCTGCTGTTGACTCAATCAGAATGGTTGATATTTCACTTAAATGTATTTTTGTTACTTCCTCATTTCGCACCACAAGATAACCAAGCTGATAGTCCAGCTTTGCCCGTTTGGAAATAACCACAATCCGCCAGCTCATAATGCATTCAGGTCTACTGCCTGCTCGTAAATACCGGTTGGCGATTGATGAATCATTTCGATTCGACTGCAATCGGTTATATTTTTGTTGAGATACAAAATTCCTGCTCTTCCAGATCCTCCAATTAATTTCAAATCAGCGGTAACACTCTGGCACTGGAAAAAATGTAAAATTTCATACAAAACGATACACTTTTCTTCTATGCATAATTCTTTAAATTTTTCTCTTTTTTCCGTTAATGTCTTTGCCTGTGCTCCAAGTTTTTTTGCATATACCGTATTTGTTAATTTATTTAAAAAGGTTTCATACTGCATCACCACCTTCTTTTCTTCTAAATGGTCGGAATCGTAAATTTTCAGTTCTTTATTCTGTTTTTTACGTTCCACGTACTGTACTATTTTTTTCAGTATTTCCATTTCTTCCTGGGAAAGTACCAGCTGATTTGCACCTTGCATCAATAGCTGATCTCCTGATCTTCCGGAAACCCACATATAAAATCCGTCCACACAAAACAGAGTATCTATTTTGATTTCCGGCACCAGCACTCGCGGATTCTTTAACTGTCTTTCCTCTTCCAGATACCGAATTATATTTTCTTCTGACTTCTGAATTTCCTTTTTCAGACGAATCGGCACATACTCGATTGTTCGTATTTTCTTTCCCTTTTTGCCCTCCGATTCTGCCAGTACAAAGTAAGCTCCCGCCTCTTTGTTATATCCTCCATACTTCTGTATATCACAAAGCCGTTCATCACTGCTCTTGATCGGAACCTGACCTTTTCCTTTTTTGACAATCTGCTGGTCAAACAATGCACCTGTTGCCTCATACGATCTTCGCGTCACAAGAATGTTGTTCTTTTCCATAAACTTTCGAACTGTCACAATGGTTCCGTTCCCGCCTTCCCAGGCAATTTCTCCGTTTCGTTCAATTCTTTCCTGTTCAAACATCTTCTTCAGATTATAACTTCTTCCCGGATTTTCCTTAATGAAGTGAATCGGATTTGATGTGAATTTTACAAAATATGCGTTGCCAACGACAATATTCAAATAAGCATCCTTCGCATGATGATAATCATTCATCTCCCGTACCTTCAGAAATTTAAAATCCTTACGGAACTTTGAAACGGTTGGCGCTTTCACATAAACAATCTGTGTATCCGGGATCACCTGCTGCAGAATACTTGCTGCCGCTTTTGTACTCTGACGAGTTTCCACCAGCTGCCTGGAAATAAATCCAGCCAATTCAGACGGTTCAAATCCGTTTCTTCTTATCAGCCGTTTATATTTTTCTTCACTGATCAATCCGGCATCCACTAAAGATTTCCAGAATGGCTGCATTTTTTTCCGAACTGTTTCATCGATCGGATATTTATCCTCTTTCATCTGATTACACTTTTTCTTTACAAGTACCCGGTTATCCAGGCTATCATCCATCACTTTGGACTGTGGAAAAATATGATCAATGTCATACTTCTGATTATCCCACAATTCCTCCAGTTCAATTGTTTCACCGGAATACATGCATTTTCCTTTTTGCGTATAATACAAATACAGCTTGTCTCTTCTCATTTCCGCATCGGAACGTTTTTCAATCTCATCTATCCAGTCTTTTTCTTCCGCTTTACATTTTTTATAGAGTTCCAGCAGTTTCTTTTTTCTTGAAGAGGTTCTTCCCTGATCGGTTTTTTCTCTTGCCATTTCTATAAAAACACGTTTCGGTGGGTTTCCCATTACTTTACAGATTTCCTTTACAATCAAAAGGCTCTGCCAAATCTGCCGCTTCACTGCCGGTGATACGTAAAGTTCCTCGACTAATTCATACGAAATATCCCGTTTTTTCTGTTCGTTTCCATTCTTTTCTTCGATTGCCGATGCAAACAAATATTTTTCGCTAAGCAGTTGCATCAGATTGTCATTCGTCTCCCACAAAGCCCGAATAATAGACCATGCCTCTCCCGTTTCCGGTGCCGGTGCTTCCGTCTCTTCCAAAAACACTTTTGAGAGTCTTCCCCAACCACGATACGGCAGTTTACTTATGCTGTCTCTTTGTTTTTCTGTCAACTCCGGAAACAGTTTCTTTAATCTCTGTTTCAGTATCGCTTTATCATCTCCAAACAGCGTTACGTTCAGGATGATGCATTCTTTTTCCGCCTGGTTCAGTGACAGATTTGTTAATTTCTCTTTAAAGTCATGGTATGCCGTAAGAGAACTCTTGAAATCACCATCAATTCCGGTAATTTCAACTTCTTTTCCGGTAATTCCTTCTTTCACTAAATAGTTTTTCAGTTTTTTCTGTGTAACTTTTCTGCTTTTCTGGAATACTTCTTCATATATTTTCTGTTTCTGCTCTACAGATATCTTTTCTCCATCCAAACGCAGATTATTTAATTCATTTAAAACTTCGTATTTGCTATACAGCAGAGAATACTTTGGTAAAACATCTTCACTTGGCAGATAAGTACATTTATTCGTCATTCTTCGAATAAACTGCTCTGCACTTGCTTCCAAATCTACCATCTCATCGAAGTTCCATGGATATATTTTGCCTTCTTTTCGTACCGCCCAGTTACTCTTCTCCCCTTTTTTTCGAATTCCGTTTAAGGGTCCTACGTAGTACGGAATGCGGAATGTGAAAATCTTTTGAATCTTCTCTCCATTCTCTTTCAGTAGCGGAACTTTATCTTCCAGATTTTTCAGGATTGCATTTAATTCATATAAATGAATCTGATACGGAATGACACTGTTGTCTTTTACAGTCTGTTTCGGAAGAAACGTTCCCATTTCCATTTCCTTCTGCATACAGGATACTTTCGTCACATCTGATATCTTGCCCAGAATATTCTTTTTCAGATAACCGTAAAAGTCTTCCTGACTACATTGTTTTGGTGCCTTGATATACGCATAATAATTAGCTTTTTCATCCTTTTTTGCAAACAGTCTCTGATATTCTTCCCTTGAAAGATTCTCTCTGACCAGCTTTTTCAGATCTTTCAGATCTTTTTTATGCTTTTCATAAAGTGCCACTTTTGCCTCTGAAAGAGAAGAATAGTTCTGCAAAATATCAGCCAGAACAGCCCAATCGTACACTGCTTTTGCGTGTTCAATTAATACATATTTTTCTCCCAGCTCTGCTTCGATCTCTCCAGCGTATTCTTCATAACCTGCATCTGCGAAGCAAAGTTTTGGCCGTTCCAGTGTATCCATCTGTTTTTCCCCAAACAGATTTCCCAGTTTTGCTGTTCCACCGGTAATCAATCCCAGCCACTCTTTTTCACAGGATGTTTCTGCCCGCATTGCTTTTACTGCTTTTGTCTTTTTCGCAGATTTGGTCAATGTCCGGTCTTTTAAAATTGCCTCTATTTCCTTGCTTCTTTCCACTCCAATCTCGGAAGAAAAGCCAAGTTCTTCTGCCCGCACTGCTTCAAGGAACTGTTCAAATGTTGTCTGAAATTCTCTTACCTGTTCGATATTTCCGTTTAATAGAAAATGGCCTCTGTGTTTCATCATATGATGCAGAGCAAGATATATCAGGCGAATATCAGGCGTTTCGTCAGTTTCCATTAACCATTTTCTCAGATGATAGATGGTTGGAAACTGTTTATGATATTCTTTGTCTGTGTAATCATCATCCGCAAACAATGCATAGGGAAGTTCTGGACACTTTCCCCGCCTGTCACGCTTATCCTCTGGCCAGTAACGACTCTCTTTCATTCTGCGAAAAAATCCATCATCTATCTTTTCTACTTCTTCCGCAAAAATTTTCTGCAGCAATTCTATTCTCCAATTACGACGATCCAATCTTCGTTTTGCTGTCCGAAACCCTCTTCTCTCTTCTGCAGTCTGTGCACTGTCAAATAGCCGTACACCCCAAAGTGTTTTTCCATGTGCGCGCAAAATTTCGTACTTCTCATTTGTCACAGCCCATCCAACCGAACTGCTTCCCATATCAAGTCCGAGATAATATTCCCCTTTCATCTATTCTTTCCTCCATTTTCTACATTTTATCTAATTTTACCATATATTTTGATTTTTTACATCTTTTCTTTCCTATTTTCAACAATTCTACTTCCTGGTTCTTGCTGTTCCCACAGTACTGAATCATAACCATGTTTCATTTCTAATTTTAGACAACAAAAAAACTGCTGTCTATGAAGACAACAGTTTTCGTTCCACACACTGTGGACCATCTAACGATGGCGTTTTCGATAAATCGTTATTTGAACTTATGATGTAAAATTTAGTATGGTACTAAACTATTTACACTATACTTCTATTTTTTCCTTTCGTCAATCTTTTTTAGAAAGTTTTTATGATAATTATTCCATTTTTTTCTCTTGCGTCCTTCTTGTTTTTATGGTAAAATATATCTTGTTCTGATTACGAACACTGCCGCTGTGGCGGAATTGGTAGACGCACTTGACTCAAAATCAAGCGGTGAATAACCGTGCCGGTTCGAGTCCGGCCAGCGGCATAGCTAAAAAAGATCTGCAAAAACGAACGTTGATGCAGATCTTTTTTTATTGTCTTCCCTTCAAAAAAACAGCTTTTGAAAGAAAGAAAACCCCTTTCGAAGAACCGGCCATCTGCCGCATGGTTCTTTTTGAAAGGGGTTTTACTGTTGTTATCTCTTATTTATTTCCAAACATCTTCTCATACTCCGGTGTTCCATCCAGTGTAGCGAAATAGTCTTTCGGGGTTTCTGCGCGGCGGATGACTTCAAAGCTGCCGTCCTCTTTTAACAGAACCTCTGCAGATTTTAATTTTCCGTTGTAGTTGTATCCCATGGAAAATCCATGTGCGCCGGTGTCGTGGATGAAGAGGAGGTCTCCGACTTCCACTTCCGGAAGCATGCGGTCGATCGCGAATTTATCGTTGTTTTCGCACAGGGAGCCTGTTACGTCATATTTGTGGTCGCACGGCTGATCTTCTTTTCCCATCACCGTGATGTGGTGGTAAGCGCCGTACATTGCCGGCCGCATCAGGTTGACCGCGCAGGCGTCGCAGCCGATGTACTCTTTGTAGATGTGTTTCTGATGGATGGCGCGGGTAACGAGTCCGCCGTACGGTCCCATCATAAAACGGCCCATTTCCGTGTAAATTGCAACATCGCCCATGCCGGCCGGAACAAGAACTTCATCGTACACTTTATGTACACCCTCGCCAATCACGCGGATGTCATTGCCTTCCTGATCCGGTTTGTACGGAATTCCGACGCCGCCGGAAAGATTGATGAATTTAATCTTCACGCCCGTCTCTTCCTGCAGCTTTACAGCCAGCTCAAACAGTGTTTTTGCCAGAACCGGGTAGTAATCGTTGGTTACGGTATTACTTGCAAGGAAGGAATGGATGCCGAACTCTTCTGCCCCTTTTGCCTTCAGAATGCGGAATGCCTCAAAAATCTGCTCGGTTGTCATACCGTATTTGGCATCTCCCGGATTATCCATGATGTCGGTGCTGATTTTAAACAGTCCGCCCGGGTTATAACGGCAGCAGATTTTCTTCGGAATGTAGCCTAATGTTTTCTCAAGAAAATCAATATGTGTAATATCATCAAGGTTAATGATCGCACCAAGCTCTGCAGCCAGTTGATACTCTGCAGCCGGTGTTACGTTGGATGAAAACATGATTTTATCTTTCTCAAATCCCATCGCATCGGAAAGCATCAGCTCCGTGTAAGAAGAGCAGTCGCATCCGCAGTCATATTCCCCCAGCATTTTGATCAGTGTCGGGTTTGGGTTCGCTTTCACAGCAAAATACTCACGAAATCCCGGATTCCAGGAAAAAGCTTCCTTTACCGCTTTCGCATTCTCACGAATTCCTTTTTCATCGTAAATGTGAAACGGAGTTGGTACTGCTGCTGCGATTTCTTCCAGTTTTTCTTTTGTTACAAAAGGCTTCTTCGTCATTCTCTTTTGTCTCCTTCTTCTGCTTATTTTGCCTGAATAATGTGAAGCATGTTTGTCATATATCCTTCACCCGTCACCTCGTTAGTAGCAGGGTCTCCGGCCGTAAAAATAACCATATCGCCACGTTCTACAAGCTCCTCACGGCGCACCATATACATAGCATGGGAAATGATGTTCTCCGTAGAATCTTCCTCGTATCCGGTCACCGGACGAACGCCCCAGTAGAGCTGCATTTTTCTTCTTGCCCATTCATATGGGGTAACGCCGTAAATCGGTACGCTCGGACGAAGGTTGGAAATCAGTCTTGCAGTCTGACCGGACATCGTCGGAGTCACAATGCAGGCTGCTTTGATGTGTTCTACCATAGAAACGGCTGCACTTCCGACTGCTGCGGAAACATTTAGCTTTCCTTCCAGCGCTTTTCCATCGCGGTAGTCTTCGAATTTCAGATAACGCTCCGTCTGCTCGGCAATCTCTCCCATCATGGTAACTGCCTCGATCGGATATTTTCCGGCTGCTGTTTCGCCGGAGAGCATGATCGCATCCGTTCCATCATAAATTGCATTCGCAACATCGGCTACCTCTGCACGGGTCGGACGCGGGTTCCGGATCATGGAATCCAGCATCTGGGTTGCTGTGATAACCGGTTTGTATTTATGATTGCATTTTTCAATGATGATTTTCTGTACATGCGGTACTTGGCACGCCGGAATCTCTACACCAAGATCTCCCCTTGCAACCATCACACCATCTGCCGCATCGATGATGCTGTCGATGTTCTGCACACCCTCCGCATTTTCGATCTTGGCAATGATATCAATATGCTCTCCTCCGTTTGCCACAAGGAACTCACGGATTTCGTTAATTGCCTCTGCATTCCGGATAAAGGAAGCTGCAACAAAATCAATATCCTGTTCAATACCAAAAAGAAGATCTCCTTTGTCTTTCTCCGTGAGGTTCGGAAGATTGATCGAAACGTTTGGTACATTCACGCCCTTTTTTTCTCCGAGCTCGCCGCCGTTTACTACGGTACAGACAATTTCCGGTGCATTTACTTTTTCTACGCGCAGACCGATCAGACCATCATCGATCAAAATCGTATCTCCCTCTTTGATATCTTCCGTAAGGCCGGTGTAGCTGACAGAACAGTGATTTTCATCTCCGGTCTCCTGAACGGTTGTCAGGGTAAAAGTCTGTCCGGTTACCAGATTCACTTTTTTTCCATCTTTTAAAACGCCGGTACGAATTTCCGGTCCTTTGGTGTCCAGAAGGATTGCCACAGGAGTTTTCAGCTCTTTTCGAAGCTCTTTCAGCATATCCATACGCATTTTCTGCTCATCGTGGTCTCCATGAGAAAAATTAAAACGAGCAACATCCATTCCGGTTTCAATCAGTTTTTTCATCAGGTCACGGGAGTTGGTATTTGGTCCCATGGTGCAGACAATTTTCGTTCTTCTCATACTTTCTCTCCTTCTTTATTTTACATGTTCATGCGTAAACAGGTGATCCTGACAGTATTCATAGTTTCCGTTGCATCGGGAACAGAAACGGAACTCCAGATTCGGATCATCTTTTTCGGTCCGGCCACAGATCGCACATTTGTGTTTTGTGATCCCGTTCGGATTGCGGTATTCGGCTTCGCCTCTTGAAACGGCCTTTTTAAATTCCTTCCGGCGTCTGTTCTGCTGGAAAGAGCCGCGTTTTCCTTTTCTTGTCATCAGGAAGAACACAAGGACGTTTGCAAGGGAACAAAGAATAACAACACATCCTGCCCAGTTTCCGCTCATGATGCTGGTAATCATGCTGTAGGCGAGAAGCGCTACGTCAAGGTATGCCAGCCATTTGATTTTGATCGGAATAATGAAATACAGCAGTACCTGCATATCCGGGAAGCTGATCGCAAAGCCAAGGAAAATCGAGAGGCTGATGTAGTAAGTGCTGAATGCCGTTCCCATCAGCGACGGATATCCGTTGACTGCATATAAGATTCCATACAGCAGGAAGGAACCGATAATGGTCATCAGAATGCCGGAAAAGATGTAAACATTATACTTGAAATCTCCCCAGGCTCTCTCAAGGCTTGTTCCGATTGAGTAATAGAAAAACAGCATGATGATCGTAAAGATATCAAGGCTGCTCGGCGGAATCAGAATCCAGCTCACCAGACGCCAGATCTGTCCGTGCAGAATATAATATGGTTCCAGCGTCAGATACTGTCTCATGATGGGAGCCGCAAGCGCAATGATATATCCCGCAATGTACGTTACGATAATGTACATCGTCAGATGGCTTAACGCGTATCTCCCATATTTTCGCTCCATTTTGTCTAAAAAATTCATGCACACTCTTCCTTTTTGTTTGTTTTATTTTACCGGCTTTCACTGCCCGAAAATACATTCTCATTATACGTGCTGCCTTTTCGTTTGTCAAACGGTATAACGGTGAATTTCGTCTCCGAAAAAGAGCTTTACGAATGTTTTACTTTCCGGTATAATTTATTAGAAATCTTTTCCAGTTATTTTATAAATATACGAAAAAATTCAGGAGGACTTTATATATGGCAGGATCATCATTTGGTACCATCTTCAGACTGACCACCTGGGGAGAGTCTCATGGAAAAGGCGTGGGCGTTGTTGTGGACGGAGTGCCGGCCGGCCTTTCGCTTTCCGAGGAGGATATTCAGTTTTACCTCGACCGCAGGAAGCCGGGACAGAACCGCTTTACCACAAAACGGAAAGAATCCGATACCGTTCAGATTTTATCCGGCACTTTCGAAGGAAAAACGACCGGTACCCCGATTTCCATGGTGGTATGGAATGAGGATCAGCATTCCAAAGATTACAGCGACATTGCTTCCTATTACAGACCGGGCCACGCCGACTATACGTTTGATGCAAAATACGGTTTCCGCGACTACCGCGGCGGCGGACGCTCCTCAGGACGCGAGACGATCGCACGCGTGGCTGCAGGTGCCATTGCCTTAAAAATGCTCTCTGAGCTTGGCATCACCGTTTCCGCCTACACCCGCTCCATCGGTGACGTGGAAATCCAGTCTTTTGATACCGCTGAAATCGCGAATAACGCCCTGAATATGCCGGATGCAGAGGCTGCCGAAAAGGCTTCCGAGCTTTTAACAAAAGCCATGGCGGAAAAAAATTCCGTCGGCGGTGTGGTCGAATGTGTCGTTCACCATATGCCGGCCGGTGTCGGCGATCCGGTGTTTGAAAAGCTCGATGCCAACCTTGCAAAAGCACTCGTCTCCATCGGCGCCGTAAAAGGCGTGGAAATCGGAGACGGTTTCTCGGTCTGCACAGCTACCGGGCTTACCAATAACGATGCCTTCCATGTAAATGCGGACGGCTCCATTGTCAAGCTGACCAACCACGCCGGCGGTATTTTAGGCGGTATCAGCGACGGAAGCGATATCGTTGTCCGGGCTGGTTTCAAACCGACCCCGTCCGTTGCTGCTTCCCAGCAGACCATCAACAAAGACGGCGAAAATATTGCCATCGAAATCAAAGGCCGCCACGACCCGATCATCGTTGCACGCGCCGTTGTTGTCGTGGAATGCATGACCGCTCTTGTCCTGGCGGACGCACTGCTCGTCGGCATGAGCGCCAAACTGGACAATGTAAAGAAAGTCTGGGCTCTGGACGAGAAATAAAGGCCGGACTGCTTCTTTCTGGCTTCAACACAAAAAATGCCTGCGGGATACAGTTCTTCCTGCAGGCATTTTTGCGTTATTTTTTAGTGAACGCCTTTTTTCGTAATCAGAATACAGTTCGGCGTCTCCACTTTCATCGGGCGGCCTTTCTGAACCAGCACGTTTTTCTCATAATCAACGGTAAATGTTGTGATCGTGTTGGACTCATGGTTTGCCACTGCGATATGTTTTCCGTCCGGGAACATTGCAATATCCTTTGGATATTCGCCGCTGATCGGAAGTGCAAACTTCTTCTCCATGCAGCCGGTCTCCGGGTCGATATGGAACATTGCTACGGTATTGTCTCCGGCTGTAGAAGTAAACAGGTAGTGGTGATCCGGGGAAAGGCACATGCCGGATGCAGCGTCGTGCGCCTGGTCCACGTTCGCGGATGTGGTGCTGATCGACTGCAGTTTTTCAAATTCCGGTCCGTTTCCCGTATCACGGTAGCTGAATACATCGACTTTGTTCATCAGCTCGTAAATGACATACGCGTATTTTCCGGATTCACTGAAAACGATCTCTCTCGGACCGGATTCACGCTCACAGCGCAGGATATCCACCAGTTTCAGGCGGTCACGCTGTGTGTTCAGCTTGTACATTTTGATCTGGTCAATGCCGTTGTCGACTGCGCAGACATATTTGTTGTCCGGTGTAGGAACGACACAGCTGACATGCGGGCGGAAGTTACGCTCTGCCACACTGCCAAGGCCCTTGTGGAACACGCCGTCCATCAGACTTCCGAGGCGGCCGTCCTTATGGGTATGTACAACGGTTACTTTTCCGTCATGATAGCCTGCCACGAACAGGTATCTTCCGGTTTTGTCCACCGACAGATAGCAGCCGCGCATGCCGTCGATGTCTACTTTGTTGATCGGGGTCAGGTCTCCGTCATCCTCCACTGCAAACACTGCAACGCCTTCATCTGCAATCGAATACAGGTATTTGCCGTTTAAGGAACGGGCAATGTGGGAAGAGTTGTTGACCGGTATGACTTTTCGCTCTGTCAGAGTGCCTTCTTCTACATTTACATCATATAAATGAATACCAATGCTGCTTCCATGGGTATAAGTGCCTACATAGGCTACGTACTCATCCTTCATGTTGTTTTCATCCTTTCTGCCTTCTCGCACATCGTGTGAATTTTCTAAAAATATTTTAACACAATTTCCGCGCCACGACAACGAGGAAAACGGATTTTTGATATGTAAACGGTAACACTTTATTTTTAGACACAGGATATTCTCCTGCAGAGAATTTTTTAGATATTTCTATTGTTTTTGGATTGTAAGAGTTGAGGTTTCCGCTGCATACCATTTCCATTTTCTACGCTCTCGTCAGACTGATTTCCTGACTCATCATTCCCTGCAGTTTCTTGATTGCGCGGCTGTACTGGCACTGCAGCGCCTGCTCGCTTTTCTTGCAGAATCCGCTGAGCTCTTTGTAGCTGAATCCATATGCTCTCCCCCAGAAAATGCGCTGATCCATCGGATTCAGGTTCTGGATGCAGTTCTGCATCACCATTCGTTCCTCAATCTCGGCTGTCGCGGCCGCCTCCCCTTCATTTCTGTTCTCTTTCTGATACTGTGTATAGGAAACTTCATTCTGATAATAATGTTTTCTGCGCTGATTCTTGATCTTGTTTTTTGCCACACAGAACAGCCATTTCGTCATCTCTTCTCCTTCGAGATCGGCAACGGTTTCAAATTTTACCACCAATACCTCCCATACATCGTTCAGCACATCCTTCGCCGTCTCCCGGTCATTGTTCAACTGACCGCAGATATAACGGAACAGCACATGACTGTTTTCCTCGAATATGATCTGAAAAAATCGTTCCTTCTCTTGTCTCATACACTTCTTTCTCCCTCCTGTTATTTCGCTGTCCTTCTCTTCCGGGCCCGTCATATATGTAATGTGTTGAGACTATCGAAATCTTTCGTTTTTTCAGAATATTTCTACTATTTGACCTTATTACTTTTGTTAATAAAGCAAAATATTGCGTTATAACTGCACCGCGGCGCATAATCAAATTTTTTCTTTCGAAATCAGAAATTACTGTTTCTGACAAAAAATTCCCGCAGAAAGGAGCTTTCTTCCTCTCTGCGGGAATCTTCTATTTTGGTTTTATTTTATTTAAAGTAAGCAACACCGGACTCAAAGATCTTCAGATCCTGCTCTCCGTAGATGTTGACTGCTACGCCGTTGTCGCGGCGCTCTGCGTGTGCCATCTTACCAAAGACACGGCCGTCCGGGCTGGTGATACCCTCGATTCCGCAGTAGGAACCGTTGACATTCCAGTACTCGTCGTTGGTCAGGTTTCCGTTGACATCGCAGTAGCGGGTTGCAATCTGGCCGTTTGCCATCAGCTTGTCGATCCACTCTTTCGATGCTACGAAACGTCCCTCTCCGTGGGATGCCGGGTTGGTGTAAACACCGCCAAGCTCGGCGCCTGCCAGCCATGGGGATTTGTTGGTCACAACCTTCGTGTAAACCATCTTGGAAATATGGCGTCCGATAGTGTTGAAGGTCAGAGTCGGGGAATCCTCCGTCTGTCCGAGAATCTCACCGTACGGAACGAGTCCCAGTTTGATCAGTGCCTGGAATCCGTTGCAGATACCAAGGGCAAGTCCGTCTCTCTCATTCAGCAGTTTGGTAACAGCTTCTTTGATCTTCGCATTCTGGAATGCGGTTGCAAAGAATTTTGCTGATCCATCCGGCTCATCACCTGCGGAGAATCCGCCAGGGAACATGATGATCTGCGCCTGGTTGATGACTTTTTCAAAGGCATCGACAGAACCGCGGATGTCTTCTGCGGAAAGATTGCTGAATACCTGAGTGATAACTTTTGCACCGGCACGCTCGAAAGCTCTGGTGCTGTCATACTCACAGTTCGTTCCCGGGAAGACCGGAATGAATACGGTCGGCTGTGCCAGCTTGTGGGAGCATACGTGGATGCTCTTTGCCTGATAGCAGCTGTCTGCAACAATTCCGTTTTCGTCTGCTGCTGCCACATTCAGGGCATCTACCTCCGGAAGCTCTGCACCGGATACGGTCTTGAATACTTTTTCCAGCGGTTTGTTCCATGCGGAAACGGCCTCGCGGATGGTGATTTCGGTGTCTTTATAGGAAAGAACCGGTTTGTCTGTCACTTCACCGATGACGGTGTAGGTGCTTGCCAGCTCTCCGACTTTTTCAGCCGGAACTTCGCAGATCAGATCTGCAATATATGGAGTAAAGAGATCTCTCTCGTCTACATTGTGCTCGATGGTTACGCCGAGAGCATTACCGAATGCCATCTTGGATACGGCTGCTGCGATACCCTGACGGTCTACGACATAAGCGGCTTTCACACGGCCGTTCTGCATATCCTCATGCAGTTTTCTGTAGGTTTCCATGACGCCTTCGTACTCTGGAAGCAGATGTGCGTCGACTGGAAGGTGGATCCACACGAGTTTGTCTCCTGTGTTTTTCAGCTCCGGAGATACTACATCTTTTAATTTTGCAACGTCAACCGCGAAGGATACGAGTGTCGGCGGTACATCGATATGGTTGAAGGTACCGGACATACTGTCTTTTCCTCCGATAGACGGCAGGCCGTAGCCCATCTGTGCGTCGTATGCACCAAGAAGTGCTGCGAACGGCTGGCTCCAGCGGTGCGGATCCTCAGTCATTCTGCGGAAATATTCCTGGAAGGTGAAGCGGACTTTGCTGTAATCGCCGCCGACTGCCACGATGCGGGACAGGGACTCGGTTACGGCATAGACTGCTCCGTGATACGGGCTCCAGCTCGATACGTATGGATCAAAGCCGTAGCTCATCATGGTAACGGTGTTGGTTTTTCCATCCGGAACCGGCACTTTTGCAACCATGGCCTGAGTTTCAGTCAGCTGATATTTTCCACCGTACGGCATCAGCACGCTGGCTGCTCCGATGGAGGAGTCAAACATCTCGACAAGACCTTTCTGGGAGCATGCGTTGAGGTCTGACAGGGTGGACAGCCATTTTTCTTTCACGTCGGCAATGTCACCGCTTCTTTTTAACGGGGTGTCCTCTGCTTTTGGAATCTCTACGAAGACATCATTCTCCTGATGTGCTCCGTTGGTATCCAGGAATGCACGGGAAATATTGACGATCTCTTTTCCTCTCCAGGAGAGTACCAGACGCGGGTCCTCGGTTACGACTGCAACTTCGGTTGCCTCCAGGTTCTCTTCTGCGGCATATTTCAGGAACTGCTCACGGTCTTTCGGGTCGATGACAACGGCCATACGCTCCTGGGACTCGGAGATGGCGATCTCGGTTCCGTCGAGGCCGGCATATTTTTTCGGTACTTTGTCCAGATTGATCTTAAGGCCCGGTGCCAGCTCGCCGATGGCAACGGAAACTCCGCCTGCACCGAAGTCGTTGCATTTTTTAATCAGAAGGCTGACTTCCTCGCGGCGGAACAGTCTCTGCAGTTTACGCTCAGTCGGTGCGTTTCCTTTCTGTACCTCTGCACCGCAGGTCTCGATGGATTCTGTCGTATGTACTTTGGAGGAACCGGTTGCACCGCCGCAGCCGTCTCTTCCAGTACGGCCGCCGAGCAGGATGATGATATCGCCCGGATCGGAATTTTCACGGACAACGGCACGGCGCGGTGCTGCTCCAAGGACGGCTCCGATCTCCATACGTTTTGCCACGTAGTCCGGATGGTAAACTTCTTTGACATAGCCGGTTGCAAGACCGATCTGGTTTCCATAGGAGCTGTAGCCGTGTGCTGCTTCTCTTACGAGTTTTTTCTGCGGAAGTTTTCCTTCGAGTGTCTCGCTCTGCGGACGGGTCGGATCTGCGGCTCCGGTCACACGCATTGCCTGATATACATAGGTTCTGCCGGAAAGCGGGTCACGGATTGCACCGCCAAGGCAGGTTGCTGCACCACCGAACGGCTCGATCTCGGTCGGGTGGTTGTGGGTCTCGTTTTTGAAGTTGATCAGCCACTCTTCGTCTTTTCCGTCTACATCTACCGGTACGACGATGGAGCATGCGTTGATTTCATCAGACTCTTCCTGATCTGCGAGTTTTCCTTCGGATTTCAGTTTTTTCATTGCCAGAAGGGCAAGGTCCATAAGGCAGATGAATTTGTCGTCACGGCCTTTGTAGAGTACCTCACGGTCGCTTAAGTAGCGGTCGTAGCTTTTTTTCATCGGCTCGTAGTAGTCGCCTTCGCCGAAGGTCACGTTGGTAAGCTCGGTGGAGAAGGTGGTATGGCGGCAGTGATCGGACCAGTAGGTATCGAGTACGCGGATCTCGGTCATGGATGGATTTCGTTTTTCTTCGCCGCGGAAGTAGTTCTGGATATGCAGGAAGTCTTTGAAGGTCATGGCAAGGCCGAGGGAATCATACAGGGCTTTTAATTCTGCCTCCGGCATGTCGATGAATCCGTCGAAGATTTTGACGTCTGCCGGCTCTTCAAATTTTGTCACGAGGGTTTCCGGTTTTTCAAGTCCTGTCTCTCTGGAGTCTACCGGATTGATGCAGTGTGCTTTGACTGCGTCAAACTGCTCATCAGTCATCTCTCCTTCGATAACATACGTAACGGCGGAGCGGATGATCGGCTGCTCGTCTTCTTTTAAGAACTGCACGCACTGTACGGCAGAATCGGCTCTCTGATCAAACTGTCCCGGAAGGAATTCTACGGAAAATACTCTCGCACCTTCTGCACGCGGGAAATCTTCCTGATAGCAGATATCAACCGGCGGCTCTGCAAAGACTACTTTACATGCTTTCTCATATGTCTCATCACTGATATTTTCTACATCGTACCGGATCAGCTCCCGTACGTTGGTTACGGTCTGGATGTTCAGATAGTGCTTGATTTCATGCTTCAGATCTTTCGCCTTAATCGCAAATTCCGGCTTTTTCTCCACATAAACGCGTCTGACTGTACTCATTTTTATCCTCCATTTGTCTGAATCATAGTCCCCCAAAAACGGGACAATCTTTCGTTACTTACAGAATAGCATATTTATCTTTATAAATGAAATTAATATATCTTATATGTTTTATAAGTTTTGTTTCTTAATAGACGGACGCATTCCATTTTTCCTGCACTACCATCCCACTCATCACCCATTCTCTCCCGTCCTAA
>NZ_QUHK01000030.1:0-8697 GCF_003479665.1 Blautia sp. AF14-40 | reverse complement strand
CCGCGCACCTTCTGGTGCGCGGGCCGTCCGTTTCCGTTTTTACATTCTATATTTCGCTTTTTTCTCCCGTGTCCGCAGTGCATTCCCCGCCTTTGCCGGCCGGTACAGCAGCATACAGGTTCCCGCATTCATAACAAGCGCACAGCACACATCCGATACGGAGTGCTGTTTTAAAAACATGGTCGAAAACACAATCAGCACCGTCAGGCCCAGGCAGACGTTTCGGAATACCGGGCGGTTTTTGAGCTGCTCGCTGTGTTCTACGGCAACAGCTACGGCTACGGAATTATATACGTGAATACTTGGGAATACGTTGGTCGGTGTGTCTGTCAGGTAAAGGCCTCTGACCAGATCCGTGAAAATGTTCTCCCGTGGGAATACCGTCGGGCGCAGGTTCTGGCCGTTCGGGTACAGATAGGAGATCACGAGGAACGCCGTCATTCCGATTCCCAGGTTGATAATCAGCTGATAATATTCTCTGCGGTTCTTGTTGCAGAAGCCGAAATAAAGGACAGACCATGCAATATATCCAAACCACATAAAATAAGGAATCACAAAAAACTCACAGAACGGAATCATATCATCAAACGGAGTATGAATCAGATGATAACCTTTCGTAATGTGCGTTTCCAGATATTGAAAACATTTCAGATAGAAAATACCATAAACCACTACCGGAAGAAAATGCTTATATTTTTTTATTGTCTTCATAGTTTCCCTCCACTTTTCTGACGAGGTTTTTCTCTTCAACCTGCTGAAATTATAGCACACCGAAAACCGAAGTCAATAAGCTTTATTATTTTTTAAGAAACAATTCATCGGTTTCTAACCTGTTCTTTTCTTTTTTTACAATAACCTTCTGCGCCTGCATTTTTCCGCTGCGGTGATGCCGTTTCGGTTTCTGAAAGCCGTCCTTGGGATGGAAATGTTCAAAGATCGCCGCGTCGAATTTTTTCCGTGTCCGGTTATATACATGCTCATCTTTTACCGTCCATGCAAATGCCGGTGTCCGAAACAGCATACGGTCGATCAGGAAGCCCGGGCAGTCGGCGTAGCGGTGGTCGTAGGCGATAAAATCCGGTTTCCCGATAAAATTCAGCATCAGATGACGCGCCATTATCCGCAGGATCAGATGCACCTTATCATCCTTTGAAAAACGGCCGGAAAGCTGGCCGCGCAGCGTCTGCGGCATGTGGCGGCGGCACCAGCGGAGGGCCAGGCTGTTGAAGGATTCCATGCAGAACATACCGGTGTACCCCTCCATCTCCTTCTGAAATCCCGCACAGACCGCCGTGGAAAGTCCCGGCATCTTGATTTCGATTAAAAGCGGCACGCGGCCGTCTACCGTCTGCAGTACCTCACGAAGCAGCGGAATCTTTTCCGTGCTGTCGCCCAGATGGAACTGCTGGAGTTCCTCATACGTATAATCGCTGATTTTTCCCTCGTTTCCACACATCCGCTTCATCGTGTCATCGTGGAACACCACAATCCGTCCATCCTTTGTTATCTGAATATCCAGCTCGATGGCATATCCCTGCTCCGCCGCGCGGGCAAAAGCCGGAAGAGAATTCTCCGGAACTCCCTCCGCCGCGTTCCACAGACCGCGGTGCGCATAATTCCATTCCGCAAATTTCAGACATTCCTGCCGTCTCGATGTAGCCGGCAGAATGGAAAAGAAATAACCTGCTGCCAGGACGGCAAGCACTGCAAAAAATATGATCCAGAACATCATCTTTCCATCCCTTCTTTCACCCAGTCGCCCAAAAGGCGGAGACGCTCCGTTTCCAGTCCGATCCTTTCCTCCGTGCGGTGTCCGCCCGATTCTCCGTCCAGGTGGACCGGTTCCGCGCGGTCTGTCTGAAAGGAAAGGCTGCTGCACCGCTCCATATGTACCTCAGGAAATCCCGTGTGGCGTCCAAACAGCGCCATCGGCAGAAGATAGCTGACTTTCCATTTGGCAAGATTGGAAACCACCATCACGTCGAGCAGATCATCTGTCCCGTCCGCCTCCGGGCAGAAGCAAAAGCCGCCGCCCTCGTACGGAAAATTCATTGTCACTGCAAAAAGAACATTTTCAAACGAACGGTGTTCTCCGTTTTCCAGCGCTGCATCCAGTGTGAACGGTTCGAGATAAAAGAGCTGCCGCAGTGCAATCATCACATACGTAAGTTTTCCCAGATGCAGCCGGTTCAGCGTATTCTTGATTTTTGATGCCAGCGCCTCGTGGCAGATGCCTGCATCAAAACCGATGCCGGTGCTGACGAGAAATCTCCGCTTTTGGCTGCCAAGAAGCGCCGTTCCAATGTTGATCTCCTTTTCCTCCCCTTTCAGCACAGCTTCCAGCGCCTGCAGCGGATCGGAGGGAATTCCGGCACCGCGCGCAAAATCGTTGCCGCTTCCCGTTGGAATATAACCGAACTTTACATCCGACAGGCTGGTGATTCCATCGACCGCCTCATTCGCCGTACCGTCTCCGCCGATCGCCAGAAGGACATCATCGGGATTCCATACCCCTTTCGCGGTCAGCCGTGCTGCCGTCTCCCGTGCGCTTCCGTGATACTTTGTCGGATATACACGAAATTCCGTCCTGCGCCGCTCAAGCTCGCCCTCAATCACCGGCCACAGCTTCTCGCCGCGCCCCGACCGCGATTTTTTATTTACTATAATATGATACATTAAAGTCATACCTTCCTTTTTCTTCTGTAAAAAACCACTTCAAATCACCTGAATCATATTCTTACGCAGCGAAACAGCAAGTGTTTCACTGCTGAGTGAACAGTAACCAAATCAGCCATATTGTAGCAGTTTTCCCCGCAAACCACAACTATCTTCACAAAATCTTAACTTGTTGCCGCCGTAAAAATTCCCGCACCCCTGTCTTTTCTTTCTTGACAGACCTTTTTGTTCTGCTAAAATAAAAAGTACCGCGGTTTCGTCCGCAGAACGTCACTCATTTCTGAGGAGGTTTTTATGAATTTTTACGATATGACACGCGCAGGGAGGATGATACGATGAAGCTCTCCCCCGCATTTCTCGCTTATAAACTAAGCAGCGCTTTTTCGGTTCTTGCACCGGAAAACCTGCCGCTCTCCGGCACACTGGAACTGCCTGTTCTTTATCAGACAAGCTCCGCAGCCACTGCGCACCGGGTCTTTCTCTGCACAGAAGAACAGATCGGCTCTCTTTCCTCCCTCCCTGAAGAAAGCAGCTCCCTTTTTCTTCTCTGTACCGAAGAACTGCCGGAGGAACTTCCGGCTCCGGTTTCGATCGCCGTTAAAAGCAGCGTATCCGCTGTTTTTTCGTTCCTGCAGGAGCTTTTCTGGACGTACGATTCCTGGCAGAAGGAGCTGATGCAGGCACGGCTCGACGGAAAATCGATCCAGCATCTTTTAAATCTCTCCCTGCCTGTTTTTGCCCACCCGCTGATGGTGGTCGGCATGGATTTTTCCATCATCGCCGCAGCGTCCGAAGAACCTTCCTTTTTTCCCGAAAAGGTGTTTGGCTCCCTCGATGCAACGCGCCCGCTTCTGCTCTCCTTGACAGAAAGCAGCGAATACGCGTCCGTCCGCGATCTCGATGGATGGTTCCGCTTTCCGGATCACGTAACGGGACTTGGTTCCCTCTGCGTCAACATCACGCAGCATGGTCAGAGCGCCTACCGCCTGCTGCTCCTCGACACGAAAAAGGATCTTTCTGATTCCGAAGGCTTTCTTCTTGAATTTCTTGCAGAAATGATCCATCACGCCTTCCTGCACAATGTGATGCAGAAAACCTCGCCGGCGCAGTCGCTTCACACCGTGCTGCTCCGTGCCCTCGACGACCGGATGGCCGACTATATTGCGGTCAGCCAGGCTCTCGATGCGCTCGGCTGGCATTCCCGCCACACCTACTGCTGCCTCTATCTGCAGCTCTCCGATATGGATCAGAAAAACCTGACGGCAAACTCGGTCTGCGCCTATCTGGAAAACATTCTGACCGGCTGCTCCGCGTTTCCGCACGGCGGCGGTATCGTTGCGTTCTTTAACCTCACGCTGTCCGATTTTTCCATGACCGATCTGATGGAACGCATGGTGCACTTTGTGGAGGACAGTTCCTTAAATGCCGGCTTTTCGCGCTGCATGAACGGCCACATGAATCTGCGCCGCCAGTATATCCAGGCAAAAATCGCCCTGCAGTTCGGTACGCGAAAATATCCCGACAAACGGATGCATCCGTTCAACGATATCTCGTTTGACTACATCCTCGATCAGGCAACAAAAAAGCTCCCAGGCTACATGCTGTGCCATGAGAGACTTCTCTTTCTGCAGGAGCACGACGACAGCTCCGGCAGTGACTATATGCGGACGCTCCGCTGCTATCTGGACAACCACTGCAATGTCGTCCAGACGGCGCGTGAGCTTTTTATCCACCGCAGTACCCTGCTCTACCGCCTGGAAAAGATCAAGGAAATTTTAGAATCTGATCTTTCCAGCCCGGATGAAATTCTGTATCTGATGCTTTCGTTCCGTTTTATCGACCTCGAGAATGAAGAAGAAAACCGTTCTGGATCTTCGCAGCCAGAAAAGCACAGATAAAACCAACCGCAATTCCCGCTAGGACATCGGTCGGGAAATGCACAAACAGATACAGTCTGGAAAATGCAATCAGGCAGGCCAGAATCAGTGCGGCAGCTCCTTCTTTTTTGTGCATCACAAAAATAGAGACTGCCGCCGCAAACGAGGCTGCCGAATGGCCCGATGGGAAGGAATAGTCCTTCGGAGCGGCAACCAGCAGCTTTACCTGCTCGTCAATCCAGCACGGACGCGGGCGCGCTGCCAGCGGCTTTAACACCAGATTACATAAAATCAAATCTAAAATCAGCGCGATCGCCATTCTTACACCGCATTTCCGGTATTTCGGAAGGATTAAGAAAACGGCGGTCAGCGCAATCCAGATCCATCCCGCATTTCCAAGTGAAGTGATTCCCACCATCACCCGATCGAGCACTGCATTGTGAAGATGCTGCAGTGCATATAAAATTGAAAAATCCATTCTTACCCCTCTCTGTAAAAAATGGGCATTTTTCTGCTGTACATCTGCTGATCGGCGGCCGCCTCGTACAGAAATTCCGCCAGGGCCTCTCTCGAGTATCCAGGCCGGAACTGGCTGCCGTCCAGCGAAATACTGCAGTTCTGCCCTACCTTTTTCACTTTCCCGTCTCTTCCCGGACACGTCCGCACCAGTGTCCAGTTCAGATCGCTCCGTGCCAGAACCTGTCCCATCTTCTGCATATCTTTATAGACACCTGGCCAGAAAATCTGCATGAATTTCGTACTCATTCTCTGGTATTTGTCCTCGCAGTCTCCAAACGCATGAATGCAGACATGGCCTACCGTCACAAACCGCGTTTTTCCAAGCTGCTTCATGGCCGAGAGAATCATTGCGTTTCCGTCAGCCAGCGGTGTCTCCTCTTCTTTTACATGTTTCACACGCATCGGAGTCAGCACGCTGATGACTGCATCCGCTTCCAGCAGTGCCTCCAGCACGCGTTCCCGGTTCTGAAGGCTTCCCTCAATCACGGTCATATTTTTTCTCGGCCAGATCGCTTTTGCATCCGGCACGTAGGCGGTCACCTGTGCGCCGTGAAGAAGCGCCGTGTTGGTCACATACTGCCCAAGCAGTCCCCCCAGACTGAATATTGTAATTCTCATGAAATCCTCACTCTCATCTGTGTGTCTTTTGTATCCTCCGCAGATTTTTTGACACACTTTCCTAATGTTATCTCCTATTCTAACACACCGCCCGTATACGATACAATGAAATAAAACTAAAAAAAGTATAACCTTTTTCGTCCTTTCTTCATATCGTAAGTAGAACCGTATTTTCAGGAGCTTTGATCTTATGCCCTATACTATCGTAATTGATGCCGGACATGGGGGTTGTAGATAACGCAAGTGATGAAAACAACGAAAATACAAGGAGAAAGGCAACTGTTGTACCTATTAAAATAGAATATGTGTGAGAGGACAAGCCTTTTAATAATGTAGACGTTCAGAAATGAGCGTCTATTTTTATACCCAAAATGAAAGGAGCATTAGATTTATGAAAAAGATGTTAAAACGATTGTGTACGGGCTTCTTAGCTCTTGCAACTGTCGTTACTGCTTTACCGACTACACCCGTTCATGCAGAAAGCAAGCAATACTGGACGGAAAGTGCAGAGCGTGTCGGTATCATTGAAAAAGTAATGAATGACAGTTCTATCGGTTCGACATTCAATGAGGGCTATATGAAAGTCGAGGGCGAAACTGCTTATTGTATTGACATCAATACAGATTTTAAGAACGGCTACAAGACCAGAGCTGACGCAAGCTCACGCATGAGTGCCGACCAGATTTCAGATGTGGCGTTATCCTTAGAGTATGTCAAACAGTATGGCGAAGCTCACAAGGAACTGAACTACAAGCAAGTCTATCTGTTGGAACAATGTGTCGTCTGGCAGAGATTGAGCGTACATCTTGGCTGGCAATGTGATAACGTGCGAGCTTCTTATGATGAAATTCCAAAGGCAACGCAGGACGAAGTTTTCTCTGGTGCAAGAGCCTTTGTCAAAGAAAATAAAGGACGCTATGAATGTGGCGGTTATATCTACTCTGGCGAGGGGCAGGAATTGGGACAATTCTGGGCGAAGCTGAATGTCGGAAATGCGAAATTACAAAAGACTTCCAGTAATACTAGCATTACAGACGGTAACGGGAATTACTCTATTGCAGGTGCAACCTATGGTGTCTTTTCTGATAAGGACTGCACGAAACAGCTTGCTCCCCTTACGACTGATGAAAACGGAAATACAGATATTGTAGAGGTAAAAGCAGGCACAGTCTATATCAAGGAATTATCCGCACCAGCAGGATATAAAGTGGATAAAACTGTATATTCCTTAAAGGTTGAAGCTGGAAAGACAGCAACATTGAAAGTATCTGATACGCCAAAAGTAACGGACACTTTGATTGAGCTTTTCAAGATTGATATGGAAACACAGAAAGACAATCCGCAAGGGAGCGCTTCTTTAGCAGGTGCGGAATTTACATGGAAGTATTATGCAGGCTTCTATAATAAAGACAATCTCCCTGCCGAAGCTACTCGTACATGGGTTACAAAGACAATCGCTGAAACAGACAGCGACGGGACAACTCACTACATCACAAAATTAGCGGACGCATACAAGGTATCTGGCGATAGCTTCTATATGCAGGACGGCAAGGCGGTTCTTCCACTTGGAACGCTAACCGTTGAGGAAACGAAAGCTCCAAACGGCTACTTGTTAGAGGGTGCATATATGCAGGCTGGTGATAAGTCCGAACAGATTAAGGGCTTATATGTAACACAGATTACCGAGGACGGCGACCTTGCCGTATTATCTGGAAGTAACCAGTTTTTCGTATCAGACAAGGTTATCCGTGGCGGTATCAAAATTCAGAAACGAGATTTAGAAACGGGCGATACAAAGCCACAAGGAAGTGCCACTTTGAAAGATACTGCCTTTGACATCATTTCCTTAAATGATAATTCTGTTTTGGTTGAGGGCAAGCTATACAAGAAAAATGAAGTGGTAAAGACAATTCGTACAGATATTGAGGGTGTCGCTTCTACTTCTTCTGACCTTTTACCTTATGGAAAATTTCGTATCGTTGAAAGTGAAGCTCCCGACGGTTACTTAACTGACGGTGCAAAGCCGATTGATTTTACAATCACAGAACATGGAAAAATCGTGGACTTAACCGACGAAGCTCATTCTATCTATAATCAGATTAAGCGTGGAGATATTGAGGGTGTAAAAATCGGTGCAGGTACACACAAGCGTCTTGCTAATGTTCCCTTTAGGATCACAAGCAAGACGACGGGTGAAAATCATGTAGTGGTAACTGATGATAACGGGCAATTCTCCACTTCTGCTGAATGGGCTTCTCATAAGCACAATACAAACGCAGGAAAGACCAGTGAGGACGGTGTGTGGTTTGGAACTTCTGAACCAGACGACAGCAAGGGGGCGTTACCTTATGATACTTACATCATTGAAGAATTACGCTCTGAAAGCAACAAGGGTTTTGAGCTTATCCCACCTTTTGAAATCGTGGTATCAAGAAATAACCTTGTGGTTGATTTAGGGACTTTGACTGATGAATACGAAAAAGAAATCTCTATCCATACCACAGCGACCAGCAAGGACGGCGAAAAGACTATCCTTGCAGGAAAAGAGGTAACAATCGTTGATACTGTCAAATTAGACGGACTTACAAAAGGCACAAAGTATCAGTTAAAAGGCTGGCAGATGTTAAAGGAAGAAAACGCCGAGCTTATCATTGACGGGAAACGTGTAGAAAACGATTATACCTTTGTCGCTGATGATGAAGAAATGAAAGTGGAAATTTCCTATACATTAAATGCGTCTGCTTTAGGTGGCAAGAACCTTGTTACCTTTGAAGAATTGTATGACTTCAGCAATCCAGACGAACCCGTAAAAGTTGCAGAACACAAAGACATTGAGGACGACGGGCAGACGGTACTTATCACAGAGCGTATCATCAAGATACATACTACCGCTACCGATAAGGACGGCAACAAAGAGATTGAAGCAGGAAAAAAGGTAACAATCATTGATACCGTAACCTTAGAGAGCTTAGAAGTCGGTACACAGTACAAACTTGTGGGCTGGCAG
>NZ_QUHK01000003.1:60798-239349 GCF_003479665.1 Blautia sp. AF14-40 | reverse complement strand
CCGAAGGGTTGTTGGTTCGAGCCCAACTCGGGGAGTGAATGCGACCTGTAAGAGTTTCTTACAGGTCAGTTCTTTCAAAAAGTAAATATGGCTCCGTGGTCAAGCGGTTAAGACATCGCCCTTTCACGGCGGTAACACGGGTTCGATTCCCGTCGGAGTCACTGAATATAAAATATTTGTTATGTATGCCGATGTGGCTCAATTGGCAGAGCAGCTGATTTGTAATCAGCAGGTTATCGGTTCGAGTCCGATCATCGGCTCTTTGGACCTTTAGCTCAGTTGGTTAGAGCAACCGGCTCATAACCGGTCGGTCCCGGGTTCGAGTCCCTGAAGGTCCACTTTAGTTCCATATTTTATATTCTGTATATGTCTGGCCCGGTGGCTCAGCTGGTTAGAGCGCCGCCCTGTCACGGCGGAGGTCGTCGGTTCGATCCCGATCCGGGTCGCTTTAAAAAGTCTGCGGAAGCAGGCTTTTTTCGTGTATAAAATTTCTTCCAGCTATAAAAGATGCCGTATTCCAGACATAGAAAAAAGTCTGAAAGACGGCATCTTGCTTAACAGATAAATTAACGGATAAAGTTTGTGCCGACGCGCGGTTCCTTTTCCGGAAGACCAAAGGATTCTTTTCCGAGCTGGATGCTCTTCATCAGAAAACTCATATTCCGTGCAAGGGTACGCATGATCTGCAGGCCTTCGAGATCTTGCTGTGCCTCGTCCGCATTATTTCCATGGATACTGTTCCAATACTGGCCGGAAGCAACCGGCATGCCGGAGATGGTGAAGTATTTGTTCAGCTCATCAAAGGTAGCGGAAAGACCGCCGCGGCGTGCAGAGACAACCGAAGCGCCGACTTTCATGGTCTTGTCAAAGTGTGTGCTGTAGAACAGCCGGTCAAGAAAAGCAATAAGTGTTGCATTTGCAGATGCATAATAAACCGGACTTCCGACAACAAGGCCGTCAGCCTCTTCAAATTTCGGAGCAACCTCATTTACCATATCGGAAAAAGCACATTTTCCGAGCTTGGAACAGGCACCGCAGGCAACACAGCCGCGGATATCTTTATTTCCGATATGTACGATTTCCGCCTCAATACCATTTTCTGTAAAGACTTTTTCCATTTCGTGCAGGGCAGTATAAGTGCTGCCTTTTGCGTGAGGACTTCCGTTGATTAATAATACTTTCATTTGATGGTACCTCTCTTTCGTAATTTTCTTTATTATAACACCGGAAAAGATGCAAATAAAGACGCTTTTTTGGGCAAAAACTGATCTTAACAGAAATAGCTGCTGGACGGTATAATACAATCAGCAAAGAAGGCAAAACTTGCAATGGGAGGTTACCAAATGAAGATAGAGAGAATTCTGATTGAAGATCAGATGGCACCGATCGGGCTGGATGAGAAAAAACCGGCATTTTCCTGGCTGCTGACGGCAGAAGAAGGAGAACAGAATCTGATGCAGAGCGCATGCCGGATCGTTGTGCGCACCGGAGAAGATACTGTGTGGGACAGCGGAAAAATGGAAACCGGCGTATCAACAGGGATTGGTTATGAAGGAGAAGCACTGCAGCCCTGTACCAAATATGAGGTAAAAGCAGAGGTGTGGGATAACCACGGCGGAAAAGCAGAAGCAGAAAGTTCCTTCGAGACAGGCCTTATGGATTCTTTGTATGCAGCATGGGAGGGAGCTGAGTGGATCGGCGCACCGCATGCGACGGTATGCGCGGAAAACCGCGGTGTTTTTACGATCGAGAGTGAATTTCGGATGGAAGGCGGGAAGGGAGAAGCGGGTATCGTCTTTGGAGCCAATGACTTCCGTCTGAACGATCATACGAAAAATGAGCTTGGCATGGAAGGGGAGAACTATATCCGTTATGCTGTGTGCCTTGAGGAGGGAGATGCACGCCTCGAAATTTACCGCGTGGGCTATGCGCCGGAGGATACAGCGGAAAAACCGTTTGCCGTTACGAAACTGGTCAACTGGAAAGAGAAAACACAGGAAATCCTGACACCAGAGAATGCCGATGCCTTTCATAAGCTGACCGTAGAGGTTGACGGCAATGTGGCATACGCCTATGTCGACGGCATCCTCGTGGATGCCATTGAAGAGCATGGATTTTTTGGAACGAAAGTATCAGGCCGCCAGCTGAATCCGAGAGGAAATAACGATGTGCTGCCGTATCCGAGACTGAATGAGATCGGATTTTATGCAGGAAAAGGGACGACAGGATATTTTAAGAATCTGACCGTAAGAAACGTAAGAAAACCATCCGCGGAAATTGTTCGTGAGACGCCGGAAGGACGGCTGGATGGGGGAAAAAGTATCTTTGCGGATCAGATTCCGGTGGAAAACGGATACTTTAAAGTAGAAGACAGCCAGATTACGGCAGATCCGTCCCATCATTCAATTCCAATGCTGCGGTCGTGTATTTCCTGCCAGAAAGAGAAAAAACTGGCATCGGCACGCCTTTATATTACTGCGCGCGGTATCTACGACTGCCGGATCAACGGACAGGAGATCACGGAAGATCTGCTGCGTCCGGGTCTGACACAGTATGACCACAGAATGAACTATCAGACATACGATATCACAGGGCTGATGAAACCGGGCCGAAACGGAATCGGCGTGACGCTGGCATCGGGCTGGTGGAGCGAGGCACAGACCTTTGTGGTGAAGAACTTCAATTACTTTGGAGACAAGGAGAGTCTGCTTGCCAAGGTTGTCATGAAGTACGAGGACGGCAGCCGCGAGGTCTTTGGAACAAATACCGAGGATTGGAAGTATTTCGGAGAAGGTCCTTACCTGTTTTCCAGCTACTTTGCCGGAGAGCAGTACGATGCGCGCCGGGCCGAGGTTTACGAAACTTATTCTCTGCCGGAGTTTGATGACAGCACCTGGGAAAAGCCAGTTGTTGTGGATACCGTCATGATCGAAGAGTTCTGCACGATGCCGGGCTTTGGACGGTCCTGGCCGGCGGTTCATGAGCAGAAGCCGGAATATATCGGTGAGTACGATGCGCCGGTGCGGATTGTGGACCGGAGAACGGCAAAGACGAGAAAAGAGCTGTTCCCGGGTGTGTATCTCTACGATCTGGAACAGGAGATGGCCGGTGTACCGCGGATTACACTGCATGAGAAGGCGGGCACAAAGATCATCATCCGCTATGCGGAGGTGCTTTATCCGGATCTGCCGGAGTATGCCGGAAAAGAAGGCACGATGATGCTGGAAAATTACCGGGATGCGACGAGTACGGATGTTTATATCTGCCGCGGCGGGGAAGAGGTGTTCCAGCCGAAGTTTACCTTCCACGGCTACCGCTATATTGAGATCAGCGGTGTGGAGCATGCGCCGGAGCTGGAAGAAGTAGAGAGTCTTCAGTATTCTTCTGTGACGGGATTCCATGGAAGCCTTACGAGTAGCCATAAACTGCTGAACCGGTTTGCCGAGAATGTTTCCTGGTCACAGAAATGCAACTTTATCAACATTCCGACCGACTGCCCGCAGAGAAATGAGCGCATGGGCTGGGCGGGCGATACGCATATTTTCTGCCATACGGCGCTCAACAACAGCAGCCTGAAGAAATTCTATGAGCGGAACCTGCAGGCGATGTGTGATCTGCAGACACCGGAAGGCCAGTACCCGGAGATTGCACCGGTGGGCGGCGGATTCGGCGGCATTACGTATGAGTGTGCGAGTATTTTTATGGCGTGGGAACTGTATGAGCAGTATGGGGATATCCGCACACTGGAGAAATTTTATCCTGGCATGCAGAAATATATGGACTATATGAAGGATAAGGGTCTGCCGGGAACGAAGGTAAATCCGGCGATCGGACCGCTTGGCGACTGGCTGGCACCGGAAGAGACGGATCTGCTGCTTTTATGGAATGCATTCTATTATAAAGAAGCCGATCTGATGAGCCGGATTGCCGGTGCGCTCGGAAGAACAGAGGAGCAGCATCAGTATGAGGCGCTTGCTGCGAAGGTGAAGAAATTCTGGAATGAGACATTTGTACTTCCGGATTCCGGAAAGACCTGCAATGCGGACGGAACGCTGTGTGATACGCAGTGCTCGTATGCAATTGCACTGTCTTATGGTGTGGCAGAAGACAGAAAGAGAATAGGAGAGCATCTGATCCGAAAGACGAGAGCGATCGGCTATACGGTCGGAACGGGATTCTTTGGAACGGGTATTCTGAACCAGATGCTGACCGAGCAGGGCGCTGTGGAGGATGCCTGGAAGATGATGCTGCAGACGGCATTCCCGTCGTGGCTGTATCCGGTGACCCAGGGAGCGACGACGATCTGGGAGCACTGGGATTCTTACACGAAGGAAAAAGGCTTCGGCGGACAGAATGCGATGAACTCGTTCAATCATTATTCGCTCGGAAGCGTTCTTTCCTGGCTGTATCACACGGGACTTGGTATCCAGAGAGACGAGACAAAACCGGGTTATCAGCACATTCTGCTGAAACCGCAGCCGGGCCCGCTCGAGTTTATGAAAGGTTCCGTAGACAGCCCGTACGGCGTGATTTCTGCCGGATGGGAGCGGAAAGGTGACAAAATAGAGTATCAGGTTACGATTCCGGTCAATACAACGGCAACCCTGTTTAAAAACACGGAGGATCCGGCGGATACCGTGGAACTGGGAAGCGGAACGTATACTTTTATGCTGTAAAAAGAAAACCCGAAAGGCTCCGGCAAAGAAATGGGAGACTTTCGGGCGGAAAGAGAAACGCTGTCGGAGAGAAGAGAACTCCGGCAGCGTTTTCTTTGTCATGCTTATTTTTCGGCAGTCATGTGCAGATGACGTTTGATCGCTTCAAAGCTTTCCTGGCTGATGACATGCTCGATGCGGCAGGCATCTTCCGTGGCGGTCTGCTCATCAACACCAAGGCTCATCAGGCCGCGGGAGAGGAGCTGATGGCGCTCATAGATCATCTCTGCGATCGCGCGTCCGCTGTCGGTCAGGTAGATGTAGCCTTCCGGCGTTACGCGGATCTGCTCTTTTTCTCTTAAGTTTTTCATGGCAACGCTGACACTTGATTTTTTAAAGCCAAGTTCTTCTGCAATATCAACACCGCGTACAACGGGTTTTTTCTGACTTAAGACTAAAATGGTTTCCAAATAATTTTCTGCGGATTCATTCGTTTTCAGCAAGATGTTCACCTCGTTTTTCTAAATAGCTGAAGATTCATAAATATATATACATATAGAATAGCATATTTTTCGGAATAGGGCAATGATGGTTTTTGATGGTTTTTCTTAATTTCAGAAAAGTTGTAAGATTTCAGAAAAAAAAGACAATGAGGATAGAAGAAGAAAAGCAAGAGAAAAGATGACAGGGGGCAAAAAGAGAGGTAAAATAGGAAAAAACAATGAAATTTAGATGGAGGTTAGGACATACCATGGAACAGGTGATAAAGAAAAGACTGCAGCAGGTGATGGATGCGTCTGTTGCAAAAGGAGAGACACCGGGCTGTCTTCTGATGGTGATCAAAGACGGAGAGGAGCAGGTTTATCTGGAGAGCGGATATGCGGATATCGAAGCGAAAAAGCCGGTTTCCCGCGATAATATTTTCCGTCTCTACTCCATGAGCAAGCCGATTACCGCGACGGCCATGATGATTCTGGTAGAGCGCGGAATCGTCGATCTGGCGGATCCGGTCAGCAAGTATCTGCCGGGCTTCCGGAACCCGGTTGTATGTACAGCGGATGGGAAGATAGAAAAAGCGGAGCGGGAGATCCTTCTGGAGGATATTATGAATATGACATCCGGGCTGACGTACGGCGGAACGGATGAGACGGGACGGCAGACCGATGCACTTTTTCAGGAGGTGATCCACGGACTTAAGGAAGAAAACGGCGGAACGATCAGTACAGTAGAATTTGCAAACCGTCTTGGAAAAGTCCCGCTTCTGTATCAGCCGGGCCAGTCCTGGAGTTATGGAACGTCGGCGGATGTCGTAGGTGCGGTGATTGAGGTGGCAAGCGGCATGCGCTTTGGGGATTTTCTGAAAAAAGAAATTTTCGAGCCGCTCGGCATGAACGATACCGATTTCTGGGTTCCGGCAGAAAAGCAGGATCGTCTGGCGAAGGTGTATGACTGCAGGGAGGGACAGCCGTCTGTCCGTTATCTGGACAATAACCTTGGCATTCAGAACGATATGGCGTACCGCCCGGCATATGAGGCAGGCGGAGCAGGCCTTGCATCTACCATCGACGATTATGCGAAATTTACACAGATGCTGCTGAACGGCGGCATCTACAACGGTGTACAGATTCTCCGTCCGGCGACGGTAAAATTTCTGGGAGGCCACACATTAAGCGCGGTACAGCAGGCAGGCTTTGATAACTGGATCGGTCTGGAAGGATTTTCCTACGGAAATCTGATGCGTGTTCTGGTAGATCCGACGCGTGCGGTAACGCTGGGAAGCAAGGGCGAGTTCGGCTGGGACGGCTGGCTTGGATGCTACATGGAAGTCGTGCCGGAGCAGAATATGACATTTCTGATGATGACCCAGAAAAAAGATGCCGGAACGTACACCCTGTCCCGGAAGATCCGAAATATTATTTTCAGCGAATAACTTTTCATGAGAGTGATTCTCAAGTAAGGCCTTCCGGCCCGTCAGATCAGACGAAAAAAGTGCCGGAAAAGAAACAACTTAACGAATCAGACGGAACATATGAGCAAATTGCTGTAAAACTACGTCGAATTTTGTCTAAAACGGATATTTGCAGTGAGACAGATGTATGCTATTTTAGTGTCAGTCGAAAATGAAGGCGATTTCATTACTACTTTCAGAAAAAACAGCAAAAAAGGAATATCGTGTAAGCTTTTGACCGATTTTGAAGGAAATAAAAGAAAGAATTCAAAATCATGAAAAAAAGACCAAAAAGCAGAAAGGATGCAGAAAATATGATTTCGTTACCGTTAAAGTTTGATGAAGTAGAGAGTGTAGAAGAATTTGTAAATATGGTGAAACGCCTGGATTACGACGTTGACGTAAAAATAGGACGATGCGTCTTTGATGCGAAATCCCTGATGAGTGTCCTGATGATCGCCGGAAACCCGGATGCGGTTGTGGAAGCCCATACGAACGATATCGAAGCATTTAAAAAGAAATTTAAGGATTACCTTCAGTAAGAAAAAAAGTCGGAAAGGCACTGTGTGTAAGATGCATGGTGTCTTTTTTGATGCACGAAAAAGCGGGTGAAGTATCTTGCCGGGGAGACGTGTGCATGGTAAAATAAAGTCTATTGGGATGGAAATAAGAGAATCAAAAGAACGGGCTGATGTAGAAGAAGTTTTTCGTAAAAAAGGAGGTACAAAGTGGAAGAAGAGAAACTGGAAAGAAGCATCAGAAAATCAGAGATTCCCGGACTTACGAGGGAAGAGGAGGAAGCACAGCTTGCGAAGGTGATCGGGATTGCCGAGCAGAATCTGGAACAGGCGAAGGCGGATATCCGGCTGGCGAATGAGGATCTGGCGGATCTGATGGAGACGTACGACGCAAAAGAGGCGGAAGGCCTGGCGCTCTGGAACAACGCGACGGCGAAGCTGAATGCGTACCAGCACGGCATGGCGCGGCTGGAAAAAGCGAGAAAGAAGCCGTATTTCGGGCGGATTGATTTTCAGGATCCGCGGCTTTCGTTTTTAGAGTCCTATTACATCGGGCGCGTCGGCATTTCCGATGAGAAGGCGGAACCGGTTGTGCTGGACTGGCGGGCGCCGATTTCCTCCGTCTATTATGAGAACAGCACCGGGCCGTGCAGCTATACGGTGAGTTCAGAGGGTACTTTTTCGATTGATCTGAAAAGAAAGCGGACGTATGAGATTGAAAATGACCATCTGAGAGACTTTTTTGATTCCGATGTGGTAGCGAACGATGAGCTGCTGACAAAGTATCTGGCGAAGAACAAAAAAGCGGTGCTCGGTGAGATCATTGCGACGATCCAGCAGGAGCAGAACCTCATTATCCGCAGATCCCCGAAGACGAATCTGATCGTACAGGGCGTGGCTGGTTCCGGAAAGACGACGGTGGCGATGCACCGGATTTCGTACATCCTCTATAATTACGAGGAGGACTTCCGGCCGGAGGATTTCTATATCATTGGAAGTAACCGCATTCTGCTGAACTACATTACCAGCGTTCTGCCGGAACTCGATGTGTACGGCATCCGTCAGATGACGATGGAGAAGCTTTTCATCCGGCTTCTGTACGAGGACTGGGACGAAGAAAAGTACACGGTACACACCATCGACCGCGCGGATGAGAAAAACAGCATAAAGGGCGGAAGCGGCTGGTTTTTCGATCTGGAAAATTTCTGCCGTACGTACGAGGCAGAGCAGATTCCGCGGGAGCCGGTGCGGCTGGAAAAAACGGGAACATTGCTTCTGGACGCCGAGTATATTGATAACTATTGCAGGGAGCAGTCCACACTTTCCATGGAAGGAAAGATGTGCATGCTGAACGAGATCCTGCTGGCAAAATTTGAGAATGAGGTTTCGGGAAAAGAAGTGACGTTTCCGGCGCGCGAAAAAAAGGCGCTGAAGCGGAAATACGAGAAATATTTTGGAGATGGAAAATGGCGGGGATCCATTTTTGATCTCTATTTACAGTTTCTGGAGCAGCAGGAGGAGAAAGGAAAAGCGGTGGAAGTGCCGGAAAACTCCTTTGATGTCTATGATCTGGCGGCGCTGGCATACCTCTATAAGAGGATCAAGGAAAACGATCCCGTGCGCGAGGCGAGCCATGTGGTCATCGACGAGGCGCAGGATTTCGGGATGATGGCGTACCAGGTGCTTCATTACTGTCTGCGTGACTGTACGTATACCATTATGGGAGATACGTCGCAGAATATCCATTTTTCCTACGGCCTGAACGACTGGGAGGAGCTGAAAAAGCTGATTCTGACCGGCACGTACGATGCGTTCGGCGTTCTGCGGAAGAGTTACCGGAATACGGTGGAGATCTCCGATTTTGCAAACGAGATTCTGCGGCATGGGGACTTTGCGATCTATCCGGTGGAGCCGGTGCTGCGGCACGGAACGGCGGTGCGGAAAGAAGCATTTGACGATGAAGCGGCGCTGCTCGCCGCGGGTGTTCAGACAATCAAGACATGGCAGGCGCAGGGATATGAGACGATTGCCGTTGTATGCCGGGATGAGGCAGAAGCGGCGGATACGGCGCGGAAGCTGAAACAATACGTGCCGGTTGTGGAGGAGGATCTCGAGACGGCAGAGTTCGGCGAGGGCGTGATGGTGCTCCCGGTGGCATATACGAAAGGTCTTGAGTTCGATGCGGTGCTGCTTCTTGATCCGACGGAAGAAAAATATCCTGAAAATGACGGACAGGTAAAGCTGCTTTACGTGGCGGCGACGCGTGCATTGCATGAGCTGGCCGTACTGTATACCGGAGAACTGACGGGAATTCTTGCAAAGGAAGCGCCGAAGGGCCGACACAATCAGGAATTTGCCATGGAGACGCTGACGAAGGCGAAAGAGTATGAGAAGGTTTCGCTGACGCAGAAGGAGGCGCGTGAGGAGAACCGCGCGATCGGCATTCAGGAGATGGACGAGCGGAACAGCCATGGACCGAAACGGATTGTGATCAAGCCGGAGCAGAGGCCGGGAATGGCGCCTGGAAATACAAGCACGACCGGAACAGCGGTGATGGCAAAAGGCAGTACGGCAACGCGGAGGGGTGCGGCAGAAACGGGAGAAGAAATTGCCGCAAAGACAATGCAGCAGCGTGCACCGGAAGGGGTGTCATCTATTTTTGCTGGTGCGGCTTATCATGGAAAGGCAGGCGGCAAAGCGCCGGGAAGCAGACGGAGTGCAGGAACACAGACAGAAATGCAATATGGAACGGGCACGGCCGGAGTGCAGAGTGCAAAAAGACCGGGCGGAGCAGGTATGGTACCAGGAGAAGCCGAGAAGACGGAGCGCCTGAATACCTCACCTTACGCTTTCGGTGCAATCCCGGAAAACGAGCTGCTGCGCATCAAGGGCCATTCGAAGATCAAGTGTGCGGTGAAATGGGCGAAGAAAGGAAAATCGGCGGTTGAGATTGCCAGCATGTACGGCATCTTACGCATCACCCCGATCACGCCGGAGGTGATCCGCATCAGTTTCGTAAAGGGTGTGACCGCAAAAGTGCAGGACACGTACTGGAAGCCGAAGGCAGATACCGCGTTTCCGTGGAGTGCGAAAGAATCGAAGACGGCGGTGCTGGTCGAGACGGAAAAGCTGCGCGTCATGGTAGAAAAAAAGGACGGCGCGGTGCAGTTCCTGACGCCGGACAACAAACCAATCCTTTCCGAGAAGCGTGACGAGCCGCGCATGATCGACGGCGGCATGACATGGACGTTCTTCGACTGGAGCGGTTCCGAAAAGCTGAAAGCAAAAGGCATTCTTTCGACCGAGTGGCTGGATCTGACCGCGAAGGCGCGCTACGTCTCTTTTGGCGGAAAGCAGGCGCGGATGCCGCTGCTTGTTTCGAACCGCGGCTACGGCATTGCGGCCGCCGCGTCCCGGACGGCACTGCTGTGCAATGTACGGACGTTTGGAACGTATCTTCACACCGCAGGGGACGGACAGATTGATTATTACTTCATTCTCGGAAAAGACCGGGAGGAAATTGTAAAACAGTATAAAGAGCTATAAAAGGAGCAGACATTTTATGAAAACTCTGGTAATTGCAGAAAAACCATCCGTGGCACGCGACATTGCGCGCGTACTGGGGTGCAGCAAAAAAGAAAACGGAGCGCTGGCGGGAAACAAGTATATCGTTACCTGGGCGCTCGGCCATCTGGTGACGTTAAAAGATCCGGAAGACTATGACAAAAAGTATAAGGAATGGAATATGGCAGTTCTGCCGATGATGCCGGAAAAACTGCAGATCAAGGTCATTCCGCAGACGGGAAAACAGTACCATGCGGTGGCGACACAGCTTGCGCGGAAGGACGTGAATGAGATTGTCATTGCAACCGATGCCGGACGCGAGGGTGAGCTGGTGGCGCGGTGGATTCTCGACAAGGCACATAACCAGAAGCCGTGTAAGCGTCTCTGGATTTCCTCTGTGACGGACAAGGCGATCCGTGAGGGTTTTGCCAATCTGAAGGATGCGAAAGAGTACGACAATCTCTACCGCGCTGCCGTTTCCCGTGCCGAGGCGGACTGGCTCGTCGGCATCAATGCGACGCGGGCGCTGACCTGTAAATACAATGCACAGCTTTCCTGCGGCCGTGTGCAGACGCCGACACTTGCCATGATCGCACAGCGCGAGCAGGAAATCCGTGAATTTGTCCCGAAACCGTATTACACGGTGACGGCCGCGGCGGGCGGTGTGGTCTACACCTGGAAAGATGAAAAATCGGGCGGTACAAGAATCTCTGATCCGGAAAAGGCAAAGCAGATCGCAGAGAAGGCAAAACGGTATCCGCTTGTCTTACAGAACGTAGAAAAGAAGAAAAAGCAGAAAGAAGCGCCATTGCTCTACGATCTGACGGAGCTGCAGCGCGATGCGAGCGCACGGTTCGGCTATTCGGCAAAACAGACGCTGAATCTGATGCAGAGCCTCTATGAGACCCATAAAGTCCTTACGTATCCGCGGACAGATTCACGGTATCTGACGAAAGATATCGTGCCGACGTTAAAAGAGCGGCTGGATGCGGTCAGCATCGGCCCGTACAAAGCACTGGCCCAGCAGGCGAAGCGCAGTCCGCTGAACGGAAAGCTCTCCTTTGTCAATGATGCGAAGGTTTCCGATCACCATGCCATTATCCCGACGGAGCAGTACGTGCAGTTATCCGCACTCTCGAACGAGGAGCGCCGCATTTATGATCTTGTTGTGCGCCGTTTTCTTGCGGTACTGCTGCCGCCGTGTGTATATGAAGAGACGGTGATCCAGGCTTCCATCGAAAAGGAATGCTTTACTGCGCGCGGAAAGCGCATGGTCGAGAAAGGCTGGCAGGAGGCGTACGAGGATAACCGGTACGACGAAGAGGATGAGGCGAAAGAAGAGGTGCGGGAGCAGAATCTGCCGCTTCTGGAGGCAGGCATGAAGATCGGGCAGCCGAAGATCAGTCTCCGCGAAGGAAAGACAAAACCTCCGGCACGCTTCACGGAAGGCACGCTGCTCTCCGCGATGGAAAATCCGGTCCGCTACATGGAAAACCGCGATAGCAGCCTGGTAAAAACGATCGGTGAGGCGGGCGGCCTTGGAACGGTTGCGACCCGTGCGGATATCATCGAGAAGCTGTTCCGCAGCTTTCTGCTGGAGAAAAAAGGCAATGAGATCTATCTGACCTCGAAAGCACGCCAGCTTCTGAAGCTGGTTCCGGCGGATTTGAAAAAGCCGGAGCTGACGGCAAGCTGGGAGATGCAGTTAAACGACATTGCAAAGGGAAAGAAGCGGCGCGATGTGTTTATGAAGGAGATCCGCAGCTACACGGTGGAACTGATCGATGAGATCAAGACGGAAGAGGGAACGTTCCGCCACGACAACCTGACGAACAAGAAGTGCCCGAACTGCGGAAAACGGCTGCTTGCGGTGAATGGAAAGAACGCAAAACTGCTCGTCTGCCAGGACAGAGAGTGCGGCTACCGCGAGACGGTTTCCCGCACGACGAATGCGAGATGCCCGGTCTGCCATAAGCGCATGGAGATGATCGGAAAGGGCGAGGATGCGACGTTTGTCTGCGCCTGCGGCCACAAAGAGCGCATGACAAAATTCCAAGAGCGCCGCAAAAAAGAGGGCGGCGGCGTGACGAAGCGCGATGTGGCAGCTTATATGAAGAAACAGAAAAAAGAGGCCGAAGAGCCGGTGAACAATGCGTTTGCCGCAGCATTAAAAGGAATTAAATTATAAAAAGGGAGCGAGTTCTGCCGAAAATCAAAAAACGGCGGAACCCGCTTCTTTTGTTAAAATCGTTGAGGAAAAGGTCAAAAAAAGTGATTGTTTTATGCAGAGTTATGCCGTAAAATAGAAACAAATGATATAAGAAACAGGAAAATTCTGAAAATAACAACAGGGAGGTTTTTCAATGAAACAGACAGATCTGGAAAAACTGCTGGCGGATATGTCGCTGAAAGAGAAAGTAGATCAGATGCTTCAGTTAAGCGGAGCATTTTACCTCGGGGATGAAAACAGCGTCCTGACCGGCCCGGCAAATGACATGGGAATCGGAAAAGAGGACCTGGAGATGGCCGGTTCCATTCTCGGTGCAGCCGGTGCCGATACGATGAAAAAACTGCAGGATGACTACATGGCAAAACAGCCGCATCACATCCCGATGCTGTTCATGATGGATGTCATTCACGGCATGAAGACCATTTTCCCGGCGCCGCTGGCGCAGGGAGCCACTTTTGATCCGGAGCTCTCCGGCGAGTGCGCGTCTGCAGCAGCAAAAGAAGCATCCGCGGCCGGACTTCACGTTACCTTTTCTCCGATGGTTGACCTTGTGCGCGATGCGAGATGGGGCCGCGTTGTGGAATCCACAGGCGAAGATCCGTACCTGAACAGCCGCTTTTCCGAGGCGATCGTAAAAGGCTTCCAGGGCGATGATTTAAAAACACCGGGAAAAGTTGCCTCCTGCATCAAACACTTTGCAGGCTACGGCGGAGCAGTCGCAGGAAGAGATTACAACACCGTAGAGCTCTCAGAGCATACCTTCCGTGAATTCTATCTTCCGGCATACAAAGCAGGCATCGATGCGGGCGCAGCGATGGTGATGACATCATTCAACACGATCAACGGCGTTCCGGCGAGCACCAACAAATGGCTGATGCGCGATATCCTGCGCGGCGAGATGGGATTTGACGGCGTGCTGATTTCTGACTTTGCAGCCATTCTGGAAACCGTTGCCCACAGAAGCTCGAAAGATGCCGCCGATGCAGCGAAAAAAGCGCTGGAGGCAGGCGTGGATATTGATATGATGACATCCGTTTACGCCGCAAACCTCTGCCGTCTCGTAGAAGAAGGTGAAGTGGACGAGCATCTGATTGACGAGTGCTGCCTGCGGATTCTGGAGCTGAAAAACAAACTGGGACTGTTTGAAAATCCATATAAAGATGCGGATGCCGAGAAAGAGAAAGCATACAACCTCTGCCCGGAGCACCGTGCACTGGCGAAAAAAGCAGCGGAGGAATCCTTCGTCCTGCTGAAAAACGACGGCGTACTGCCGCTCGACACTGCGAAAAAGATCGCATTTGTCGGCCCGTATACCAACAATCATGAAATCAAGAGCAGCTGGTCCTTCACCGGCGACAGCAAGGACTGCGTGACGATTCAGGAAGCAGCCGAGAAAGTCTTCGACGCATCACGCACCACGTATGCAGAAGGATGCCCGGTTATCGGAAACGATGTGGAGCTGATCGGATTTACCGAGACGACACCGAAAAAATACAGTGAGGAAGAGCTTGCTGCCATGGAGCAGAGCGCACTACAGGCAGCAAAAGAGGCCGATCTTGTGGTAATGCCGATGGGTGAGCATTATCTGCAGAGCGGCGAGGCGACCAGCCGTGCCATGATCGATGTGCCGGAAATCCAGATGGAGCTGTTCCACAAAGTGCTGGCTGTTAACCCGAATGTGGTTGTCGTTCTGTTCAACGGCCGCCCGCTGGATCTGCGGGAAATCAGCGCTAAAGCAAAAGCCATTCTCGAGGTATGGTTCCCGGGAACCGAGGGCGGAAGCGCTGTTGTGGATGTCCTGACCGGAAAGAAAAATCCGTCCGGCAAGCTGCCGATGAGCTTCCCATACTGCGTGGGCCAGGCACCGGTCAGCTACAACGAGTATTCCACCGGAAGACCGAATCTGCCGGGCATGAAAGAGCGGTTCCGCTCCAAATATCTTGACATTCCGAATGCACCGCTGTATCCGTTCGGCTATGGTCTTTCCTACACGACATTTGCCGTTTCGGATGTCGTGCTTGACCAGAACGAGATGGATAAGAATGGCAGAATTGCAGCAAAAGTAACCGTGAAGAATACCGGTGATGCTGCAGGCTGCGAGGTTGTTCAGCTGTACATCCGCGATGATTATTCCGATGTGGTTCGTCCGGTGAAAGAGCTGAAAGGTTTCCGGAAAGTAGAGCTTGCCCCGGGTGAGGAGCAGGAGGTTACGTTCTATATTACCGAAGAGGATCTGCGCTACTACCGGCTCGACGGAACCTTCGGCAGCGAGCCGGGTACCTTTACGGTGATGATCGGCAACAGCAGCACGACGGAAAACAGTGCGGTATTTACATTAAAATAAATTGGGAAAAGAAGGGTGAAACTTATGGAGAAAACAACGAAAAACGGAATCCACCGGATCCGCCAGGAGGGCGGAAAAACGATCGCCTGGGCAGAAGAGTCCGGAGTTAAGGTACTGGAAAAAGACGGGTATTACTTTAAAGACCTGGCAAAAACCGGCGAACTGCTGCCGTATGAGAACTGGCGCCTCTCCGATGAGGAGAGAGCCGCAGACCTTGCGGGCCGTCTTTCCATCGAGGAGATCGCTGGCCTTATGCTGTACTCACCGCATCAGGCCGTACCGCCGATGCCGGGCGGTCCGTTCCAGGGAACGTTTGACGGAAAAACGTATCTGGAATCCGGCAAAGAACCGTATGCGATTTCTGATCAGCAGAAAGAATTTCTGGAGGACGAGCATATCCGCCATATCCTGCTGACGAACGTGGAAAGCCCGGAGATTTCCGCAAAATGGAGCAATGAGCTGCAGAAACGGGCAGAGACACTGCCGTATGGTATTCCGATCAACCTCTCCTCTGATCCGCGGAACGGAGCAAAGGATTCCGGCGCAGAGTTCAAGAGCGGTGGAAGCGAGATCAGCAAATGGCCGGAGGGTGTCGGCTTTGCAGCATGCTTTGACCCGGAAGTAGCCGGACAGTTTGCAAAGGATGCCTCCCGTGAATACCGGGCACTCGGCATCACAACGGCACTCGGACCGCAGATCGACCTCTGCACCGAGCCGAGATGGATGCGCTTTGTCGATACGTTAGGCGAAGAAGTGGAGATGTCCAAAAAGCTTACCAAAGCGTACTGTGACGGTATGCAGACAACGGAAGGGGAAGCAGACGGCTGGGGAAAAGACAGCGTCAACACGATGGTCAAACACTGGCCGGGCGGCGGCACCGGAGAGGCCGGACGCGATGCACACTATGCATTCGGACAGTTTGCCGTTTATCCGACCGGAAATTTTGAGGAGCATTTAAAACCGTTTACCGAGGCAGCCTTCCACCTGGACGGACCGACCGACTGCGCATCCGCGGTTATGCCGTACTACACCGTATCCTACGGCGTGGACAAGAAAAACGGCAAGAACGTCGGAAACTCCTACAGCGAGTACCTGATCAAGGATCTGCTGCGCGGAAAATATGAATTTAAAGGCATTGTCTGCACCGACTGGGGCATCACCCAGGATCCGGAGAAGACGATTGAGGGATTTGGAAGCCGCTGCTACGGCGTGCAGGATATGACCGAGGCAGAACGGTGTCTGCTGGCGATCACAAACGGCGTTGACCAGTTCGGCGGAAACAGCGAGTCCGGTCCGATTGTCGAGGCGTATAAGATCGGCTGTGAGAAATACGGCGAGAAAGCGATGCGTGAGCGCATGGAGCTGTCCGCCAAACGTCTTCTGATCAACATTTTCCACTGCGGCTTGTTTGAGGATCCGTATCTTGATCCGGAAGAATCCGCAAAGATTGTAGGATGCGAAGAGTTCTGCCGCCATGGCTATGAGGCACAGCAGAAATCCATTGTCCTGCTGAAAAACAGTGCGAAACGCGCACCGGAAGGACAGAAGGGTGTGCTGCCGCTGAAGAAAGGTTTGAAGGTTTATATTCCGGAGAGAAAGATCGGACCGTCCAAAGCGTTCTTCCGCATCGATCTGCCGGCAAAAACCGAAGATCCGCTGCCGGATGGACTGCCGTCCAAGTACGGTACACGCGTGGCATCACCGGAGGAGGCCGATGTGGCGCTGGTATTTATCGAAAGCCCGGCATGCAACCCGTATTCCACCGAAGATCTTGCGAACGGCGGCAACGGCTATCTGCCGATTACACTGCAGTACCGCCCGTATACGGCGAAAAAAGCGCGTGAGGTGAGCATTGCCGGCGGTGATTTCCGCGAGAATTTCACGAACCGCAGCTATCTTGGAAAGACAAACACTGCCTACAACGAGGCTGATCTCGACAATATTCTCGAATGCCGCCGCGCGATGGGCGACAAGCCGGTGATCGTCTGCGCAACCGTCAACAACCCGATGGTGATGCATGAATTTGAAGCCGAAGCCGATGCGATCGTCGCAGAGTTCGGTGTTTCGAGAGCCGCTGTGCTCGACGTTGTCTTCGGCGGTTACAACCCGACCGGCCGTCTGCCGATCCAGATGCCGAAGGATATGGATGCGGTTGAGGAGCAGAGCGAGGACCGTGCGTTGGATATGGAAACCTATATTGACAGCGAAGGACATAACTATGACTACGGTTATGGCATGAATTACGAAGGCGTTCTTCCTGCATGGAAAAAGTAAAAGAATAACAGAAAACCTGATCGGCACCGGGACCGCGTGTGTTTCGGTGCCGATATTGGAAACAAAAGACAGAATAAGGAGGACTTAAAAAGAGATGATTGTTCCAAAATATTTCGAAGATTTCGATCACCTGCATGTGAATACCATGCCGAACCGTGCCTACTACATTCCGGCATCCCGCCGCATGGAGGATCTGGTGGAGAACCGGGAGGCGTCGGACCGCTTTTTTCTGCTTTCCGGCGACTGGAAATTCCGCTATTTTACCAGTGTTTACGATGTAAAAGAGGAGTTTTTCGCAGAAGGATACGACACTTCTGTATTCGAGACGATTCCGGTGCCGTCCGTCTGGCAGAATTATGGCCATGACCACCATCAGTATACGAACGTCCGCTACCCGTTCCCGGTGGATCCGCCGTATGTGCCGTATGAGAACCCGTGCGGTGCGTACGTGAGAACGTTCGAGTGGAAAAAACAGGAGGAAGCACCGAGGGCATTCCTGAATTTTGAGGGCGTGGATTCCTGTTTCTACGTGTGGATGAACGGCAGCTTCGTCGGCTACAGCCAGGTGTCTCATTCTACGAGTGAATTTGATGTAACAGACTTCTTAAAAGATGGCACCAACACCATCGCCGTACTGGTGCTGAAATGGTGCGATGGAAGCTATCTCGAGGATCAGGACAAATTCCGCATGAGCGGCATTTTCCGCGATGTCTATCTGCTTGCAAGACCAGAAAAAGGCATCCGCGATTACTTTGTAAAGGCAGCGCCGGACGCATCGTACCAGAATGGAGAAGTTTCGATTGCGATTACCTGGAATGACGGGGAACCGCAGGAAGGAACGGCAAAGCTGTTTGATACAGAAAATCATCTTGTGGCAGAGGCAGCGTTTGGCGGCGATACGGTTCAGATGCATGTAAAAGATGCACATCTGTGGAATGCCGAGGAGCCGTATCTGTATACGCTGGTGCTGGAGACGGCGGGTGAGGTGATCACTGATCATGTCGGCATCCGTGAGATCCACGCGAAGGACGGTGTGCTGTACCTGAACGGCGTGAAGATCAAATTCCACGGAACAAACCGCCACGACAGCGATCCGGTGACGGGATTTGCAATCAGCCTTGCACAGATCAAAAAAGATCTGAAGGTAATGAAAGAGCACAACATCAATGCGATCCGGACCAGCCATTACCCGAATGCGCCGTACTGTTATCAGCTTTATGACCGTCTCGGTTTTTATGTCATCGATGAGGCGGACAATGAGAGCCACGGCACAGAGGAAATTTATGCGAATTACACGAGCTGGGAAGAGTATGCGAAGAACTGGAATAAACTAATTGCGAACAATCCGGTATTTACCGAGGCAACCGTAGACCGCACACAGCGTTGCGTAGAGCGCGATAAAAACCGCCCGAGCGTTGTCATCTGGTCGATGGGAAATGAGTGCGCATACGGCTGTACCTTCGAGGCGGCCTTAAAGTGGACGAAGGAATTTGATCCGACGCGTCTGACGCACTATGAGTCGGCACGGTATGTGGATGATCCGAAGAAATACGATTACAGCAACCTCGACCTCTACAGCCGCATGTATCCATCACTCGAGGAGATCAAAAAAGAGCTGGTGGAGTACGGGGATAAGCCGTATATCATGTGCGAATACTGCCATGCGATGGGCAACGGCCCGGGAGATCTTGAAGATTACTTTGAACTGATCCACAGCGAGGAGAAGATGTGCGGCGGCTTTATCTGGGAGTGGTGCGACCACGCGATTGATATGGGAAAAACGATCGAGGGAAAGAAGATGTACGCGTACGGCGGCGACCACAACGAGTATCCGCACGACGGCAACTTCTGCATGGACGGACTTGTTTATCCGGACCGCACACCGCATACGGGGCTGATGGAATTTAAAAACGTGTATCGTCCGGTGCGCGTGACGGGATATGATGCCGAAAAGGGTACACTGACCATCAAAAACTATATGAATTTTGTGAATCTGAAAGATTACGCTGTGCTCGGCTATGAGGTGCTTGTGGACGGCGAAGTGACGGAGAGCGGCAAGATTACAGATGAAGCACTGCTGGAGCTTGCGGCAGGCTGTGAGAAGACGATTCCGCTTGCCATTTCCGTGCCGGAGCAGGGAAAATGTGCGCTGAAGGTTACCTGGTATCAGAAACAGGCCACTGAGGTGCTGCCGGAGCAGTTCGAACTGGGATTTGAAGAAGTTCCGGTGAAAACGAAAGATAATCAGAACCGGAAGGCAAAAGAGATGATGAAGCGCCCGGAGGGAACGGCTTCGTTTGGATGGAAAGAGGACGATCATTATCTGACGGTATCGACGGAACAGTTCAGCTATACCTATAATAAGTTCACCGGCCTGTTCGAGGAAATGTGCTATGCCAACCAGAATCTGCTCGACCGCCCGATGGAGCTGAACATCTGGCGTGCGCCGACAGACAATGACCGCAATATCAAGAATACCTGGATGCGTGCGCAGTATGACCGCACCGTGACGCGGGCGTATGAGACAACGGCAAAAGAAGAAAACGGCTGCGTGGAGATCGAGACAAGCTATTCGATTTCGTCTCCGGCTCTGCAGCGGATCCTTGCAGGTGTGATCAAATGGACAATTTACAGCGACGGAACGACCGATGTCCATGTAGAAGCAAAGAAAGACCCGGTATTCCCGGTTCTGCCGCGTTTTGGCCTGCGCCTGTTCCTGCCGGAATCGTTTGCAGAACTGACCTACTGCGGCCTCGGCCCGGTGGAGAGCTACGTGGATAAGCACCAGGCAAGCTATCACGGCGTTTTCCACAGCACACCGGCAGAACAGCAGGAAGACTATATCCGCCCGCAGGAGAACGGCAGCCACTACGACTGCGATTATGCAAGTCTTGCCAGTGATCGTGCGGTATTGACGGCAGTGGGCGAGAAAACCTTCTCATTCCAGGCATCTATTTACACGCAGGAGGAGCTGACCGCGAAAGCCCACAACTATGAGCTTCGGCCGTGCGGAAGCACTGTTTTCTGCATCGACTACCGCCAGGCCGGGATCGGATCGGCAAGCTGCGGACCGATGCTGCTGGAAAAATATCAGCTGAAAGAAACCGAAATCAGCTTCGATGTGCGGCTGAAACCGGAACTGCTGTAAAGTGTAGAATTTGAAAAATAAGAAAAGCGCTGTGCCCTCTCTCTGAAAGGTGAGGGAACGGCGCCTTTTTATATGATGTACAAAAAAAGTCTTGATAAACCTATTGAATTGCTATGAATATAGGATTATAATGGACGAAATTATAATTCAAATCCAATCAAGATGATTCTGGAAAGAGAAAAGGGAAGGAGAAAATCAAGCATGAGTGAAATTACAAGAGATGAGGCATTTGCTTTATTAAAAAAATACAACAAAGATCCCTTCCATATTCAGCATGCGCTTACCGTAGAGGCCGTGATGAAATGGTATGCAAGAGAGCTTGGCTATGGGGCAGAAGAGGAGCACTGGGGTATTGTCGGACTGCTGCATGACATTGATTTTGAGCTGTATCCGGCAGAGCACTGCCTGAAAGCACCAGAGCTTCTGCGGGAAGGCGGCGTGTCGGAAGATATCATTCATGGTGTCGTTTCCCATGGCTGCGGCATTACCATTGAGTGCGGCATCACACTGGATGTGGAGCCGGTGCATGAGATGGAAAAAGTTCTGTTTGCAGCAGATGAGCTGACGGGACTGATCTGGGCAGCTGCGCTGATGCGGCCTTCGAAGAGCACAAAAGACATGGAACTGAAATCCTTAAAGAAGAAATATAAGAGCAAAGGCTTTGCAGCAGGATGTTCGAGAGAGGTCATTGAGAGGGGCGCCGATCAGCTTGGCTGGCCGCTGGAAAAATTACTGACTATGACCCTGCAGGCAATGGCCGACAGCGAGGATGAGATCAACCGGGAAGTGGAAGCGGAACAGAACGCATAAAAACAGTCTGAGTTTCGGTGTAAAAACGGGAACTCAGGCTGTTTTTTTGCATGGCGCATCTTTTCCCAGGCATTACCATTTCTTTTTTTGTTAGATCGCAAGAAGAAAATACGGAATCCGCACAGGGCAGGAAGAGGCGTTTTTTCAGCATTGGAGGAAGTGACGGACAGGGAATTTTGTGATATAGTAAAACAAAATCTGAGTGAAAAGGTGAAATACAAAATGATCAGTGAAAAAATTTTTGAATTAATTCTTCGAAACGGGGTGACCCAGAAAGAATTCTCTGAAGAAACCGGAATTTCACAGAGCACCATCAGCGACTGGAAAAGAAAGGGGACGAATCCGTCGGCGGATAAGATACTGAAAATCTGCGAAGTGCTGAAGGTTACGCCGTATGAGCTTTTAGGAGAAAATGAGATCGAACGGAAAGCAGTGGATCTCGAAATGTGCGCGGCAAACACAGAGGAGAAAATGATTCTGGAAGGCTTTCGTAATTTGCCCGACAGAAAAAAGGAACGAATTCTGGGATATCTGGCGGCATTGCAGGAGGAATAAAAGGATGCAGAAACCATCTGTGCATATCCTGGCCTCTCAGATGAGGAAAATATTTCAAAAATCTGAGATTTTCTATCGCGAATCTCTCTTAGGAGTGATAAAATAAACCATAATACGTTCGGCAGAAAGAGGGAATCGAGTATGAAATATGCCTACAAAAACGGAAAAATTTTAAACGGAACGAAAGAGATGCAGGTCCAGACCGGTCTTACGATCCTGACGGAGGGAGAAAACATCACGGCGATTGTCCCGGAAGAATCGACCATCCGCAGGTAAAACGTAATCCGGTCGTGACGGCGGAGCTGGATAAATTTCTGGTGGATTAAAAACAGGATGGAGAAGACAAACAAGATGGAAGAAACGAAAGAAACACAGGAAAGCTTACAGCGAAAAAGAGAACAGGCCCTGCAGCGGCTCCGCAAGGAGCGGACAGAAGAAGCCCTATGGGACTGTGTTACTGCGTATCAGGATTTTGAGTTCCATACGTATTCCGGTCTGCCGTATTCCTACCATATGAAATACGGCAGAAGCGGCACCTATACAAAAGAGCTCTGGATCAACCGCAGAGAAAAAAGCAAAAGTCTTGTCTGGAGCTCCGTCCGGAGTGCATATCAGAAAGTGCTGGAATTACAGCAGGAGAGCGAAAGACCGGTTGTCGAGCGCCCGAAAGCGCTGGGCGATATCCGTGGAATCACGTATATTTACGGCATCTTTTACGAGTTTGCCCTGCTGGAAATGCCGGAAAAAGCAAAAGAAAAAATTGCTCTGCAGACAGCAGGACAAAAATCGCCGGAAAAATAAATTTTTCGCCCATGCAGGTCTTGACAACCACGCATTGGGTGATATAATCTAAAACTATCGGGAGCCAAAAAGCACCGAACACAAAAAACAAAGCGTAGAAGAGACGAGTAAATCATAGTGAATGTGACAGAGAGAAACCCCGTTTTGTGGTGCAAGGGTTTTAACAGGAACGTGATCGAAGACCAGCTCTGAGCGGCCCCAATCCGGCCCGGTGATTCCGTTATCGTCAAATGAAGTGGTTTGAAAAAACAAAATGGGTGGAACCGCGGTGAATGAAAATACATCGTCCCTTTTGACAGCATAAGCGTGTCAGAAGGGACTTTTTTGTTGCTGTAAAAAGTATAAAAATTCTGAAACACGCTTGCGAAAAATATACAAAGAAAGAGGTAAAGCAAATGATCATCACACTGAAAGATGGAAGTACCAAAGAGTACTCCGAACCGAAATCCATCATTGAGATCGCAGCAGACATCAGCGAAGGCCTTGCAAGAATGGCCTGTGCAGGTGAAGTAAACGGTGAAGTAGAAGATCTTCGTACCGTCATCGACAAGGACTGCAATCTTTCCATTCTGACCTTCAACGATGAAGGCGGAAAAGCAGCATTCCGTCACACCACATCCCATATCATGGCACAGGCAATCAAGAGACTGTACCCGGAGACCAAGCTTGCAATCGGACCGTCCATCGCAGACGGATTCTACTACGATGTAGACAGAGATACTCCACTCACCAGCGAAGACCTTGAAAAAATCGAAGCAGAAATGAAGAAAATTGTAAAAGAGGATCTGAAACTGGAGCGCTTCGAACTGCCGAGAGCAGAAGCCATCGCCTTCATGAAAGAAAAAGAAGAGCCATATAAAGTAGAACTGATCGAAGATCTGCCGGAAGACGCAGTCATCAGCTTCTATCGCCAGGGCGAATTCACGGACCTGTGCGCAGGCCCTCATCTGATGAGCACAAAGCCGGTCAAAGCCTTCAAACTGACCAGCCTTGCAGGCGCATACTGGAGAGGCAGCGAGAAAAACAAGATGCTGCAGAGAATCTACGGAACTGCATTCACAAAGAAAGCAGAGCTTGAAGAGTACCTCCACATGATCGAGGAAGCAAAGAAGCGTGACCACAGAAAACTCGGAAAAGAGCTCGGCCTGTTTATGATGAGTGAGGACGGCCCGGGATTCCCGTTCTTCCTTCCAAAAGGAATGGATCTGAAAAATGCGCTGATGGATTACTGGCGTGAAATCCACAGAAAAGCAGGATACGTAGAAATCTCCACTCCGATCATCCTGAACCGTCGCCTGTGGGAGACCTCCGGTCATTGGGATCACTACAAAGAAAACATGTATACCACCGTCATCGACGAGGAAGATTATGCAATCAAACCTATGAACTGCCCAGGCGGCGTTCTCGTTTACAAGTCCGAGCCTCGTTCCTACCGTGATCTGCCGCTGCGTCTGGCAGAGGTTGGTCTGGTACATCGTCATGAGAAATCCGGCCAGCTGCACGGCCTGATGCGTGTACGCTGTTTCAACCAGGACGATGCCCATATTTTCATGACACCGGAGCAGATCAAAGATGAAATCAAAGGCGTTGCAAACCTGATTGACCAGGTTTACAAATTGTTCGGATTCAAATATCACGTAGAGCTGTCCACCCGTCCGGAAGACAGCATGGGAAGCGATGAGGACTGGGAGGTTGCAACCGAAGGCCTCCGCGGCGCACTCGATGACCTTGGCCTTGACTATGTAGTCAACGAAGGCGACGGCGCATTCTATGGCCCGAAGATCGACTTCCATCTGGAAGACTCCATCGGAAGAACGTGGCAGTGCGGTACGATCCAGCTTGACTTCCAGCTGCCGCAGAGATTCGAACTGGAATACACAGGAGCAGACGGCGAGAAACATCGTCCGATTATGATCCACCGTGTTGTTTACGGTTCTGTTGAGCGTTTCATCGGTATCCTGATCGAGCACTTTGCAGGCGCATTCCCAACCTGGCTTGCACCGGTACAGGTAAAGGTTCTGCCAATCTCCGACAAATACGCAGATTACGGCAAGAAGGTTCTGGACGCCCTTCACGAGGCAGGCATCCGCGCAGAGATGGATACCCGTTCCGAGAAGATCGGATATAAGATCCGTGAGGCACAGGGACAGAAGATTCCATACATGCTGATCGCCGGAGCAAAAGAGGAAGAGGCAGGTCTTGTATCTGTCAGAAGCCGTTTTGCAGGTGATGAAGGCCAGAGAAGCCTGGAGCAGTTTATCGCAGATATCAAAGAAGAAATCGCAAGCCGCGTTAACCGCCCGGTTACTGTTGAAACAAAAGAAAATAAATAAGGTAGGTGTCAAAAAAATTGACACCTATGATACCAGATTGCTCCGTACTTCGTACTCCCGCAATCTTCAAAACATTCGTACTCCGCTCATTTTTCTTCGAAAAATGGCTACTTACTCATGTTTTGGCGTGTCCAAAATTTAAAAATCCTCGTGCAAGCTTTGCTTGCACGAGGATTTCCAAACTTTGGACACTGGTATTATCAAATAAATAAAGCATAAAAAATTACCTCTTGGAAATAATGGTTTCTATGCGGGCGAAACCGCAGAAAACTAAATTTCAGGAGGTAATTTATTATGCCAGCATTAAGTTGTTCCGCTATGACCTGTGTTTACAACCAGAACGAGCTCTGTTCCAAAGGAGATATCCGCGTAGGCGGAAGCGAAGCCAAAAGCCCCATGGAAACGTGCTGCGAGAGCTTCAAGGAGCGCGGTGAGGGCACGATGTCCAACTCCACCGGCTGCGGCTGTACGAAAATCGGTGTCGACTGCAAGGCGCAGAACTGTACCTTTAACGACAACTGTAAATGCGAAGCCGGAGACATCCATATCGCCGGAGACAGCGCATGCAGCTGCCAGGAAACCGAGTGCAGCTCCTTCCGCTGTAGCTGCGGGAGATAAATACGAAAAAATGCGAAAATCAGTATTGACAACAGGATGGGAGAGTGCTATACTGCAATAGTCTGAGAAAAAGAAAGTAGAGTATCCACTCTCACCCTAGCGCAAACACGCGACTACGGTCCAATATTGATCTTAAGTTCTCTTTGTGTAGAGATTTATGTACAATGTTAAGTGGATAGTCTGTCTATCCACTTTTCTTGCGTTATCAGTCAAATCCGGTCCGGTGAGCCGAGTTTGATTTCGTTACACCGCAAAAGCGGGAACACAGTCTTTTATAATGATGGAGGTGCACTACAATTAGCGAATTAATGATTAATGAGCAGATCAGAGACAGAGAAATTCGTCTGATCGGTCAGAACGGAGAACAGCTTGGAATTATGTCTGCCAGAGATGCGTACCTGAAAGCACAGGAAGCAGGTCTGGATCTTGTGAAAATTGCTCCGACAGCGAAACCGCCGGTTTGCAAAATTATCGACTACGGAAAGTACAGATATGAACTGGCCCGCAAGGAAAAAGAAGCAAAGAAAAAACAGAAAACAATTGAAATCAAGGAAGTTCGCCTTTCTCCAAACATTGACACCAATGATCTTAATACCAAAGTAGGTGCAGCCCGCAAGTTCATTACAAAGGGAGACAAAGTAAAAGTAACACTTCGTTTCCGCGGCCGTGAGATGGCACATATGAACAGCAGCAAATACATCCTCGATGAATTTGCAGAGAGTCTGTCCGATATTGCAACGGTTGACAAAGCGCCGAAGGTGGAAGGCAGAAGCATGACCATGTTTTTGACGGCTAAACGTTAAAATACATTTGAATCAATATCAAGGAGGAAATTAAAATGCCAAAGGTAAAAACAAGCAGAGCAGCTGCAAAGCGTTTTAAAACAACAGGAACAGGAAAATTAGTAAGAAATAAAGCTTACAAGAGCCATATCTTAACCAAGAAATCTCAGAAGAGAAAAAGAAACCTGAGAAAACAGACTACTGTTGATGCAACAAACGTAAAGAACATGAAGAAAATCTTACCTTACATGTAATTTTTGCAAGGTAGAGTTACGCCCAACAGATCAAGGAGGAAAATAAGAAATGGCAAGAATTAAAGGCGGCATGAACGCTAAGAAAAAACATAACAGAGTATTAAAACTGGCTAAAGGTTACAGAGGAGCCAGAAGCAAACAGTATAGAGTAGCAAAACAGTCCGTAATGCGCGCACTGACCAGCTCCTACGCAGGAAGAAAACAGAAAAAACGTCAGTTCCGTCAGCTGTGGATCGCTCGTATCAACGCAGCAGCAAGAATGAACGGTCTGTCCTATAGTAAATTTATGTATGGTCTGAAACTGGCAGGCGTTGAGCTGAACCGTAAAGTTCTGGCTGACATGGCAGTTAACGATGCAGAAGGATTTGCAACACTGGCTGAGCTTGCAAAAAGCAAAGTAGCATAAGTAAAAACATATTCTGTGTGAATATACGAAGAAGCTGTGAGAACCGGTAAGGGGATCGCAGCTTCTTTTGAAATATAGAAAAACATGAGGTGAATATGGAAAAAAGCAAAGTGGCAGTGGTTGCCTGTCCCGACTATGAGCCGGCGCGCGTAAAGGAAAGCCTGCAAAAGGGATTGGAAGCAATTGGCGGCCTGGAATCTCTGGTCGGAAAAGAAGAGAATATCTTATTAAAACCGAACCTCGTCCGCTCCGCAAAACGCGAACGCGCCGTCGTGACCGACCCGGAAGTTATGGATGCCCTGATCACGATTTTGCAGGAAAATGGCTATGAGAATATTTCCTGCGGCGATTCCTGCGGCCTTGGCACCCCGGAGGGCATTGCAAAGGAAGCCGGGCTGAAAGAGGTGCTGGAAAAACACAACGTTCCGCTGAAAGATTTCCTTACGAGCGAGCGCGTAGAAACCGCCGATGGTAAATTTCTGATGATTGCGAAAGATGCACTCGACTGCGACGCCCTCATCAGTGTCAGCAAAATGAAAACCCACGCGCTGGAACGCATCACCGGAGCTGTCAAGAACCAGTACGGCTGCATCAGCGGCGTCTACAAAAAACTCGGCCACACGCAGTATCCGAACGCTGAGAGCTTCGCGCACATGCTGATCGAGCTGAACCAGAAAGTCGCCCCGCGCCTCTATATCTGCGACGGCATCGTAACAATGGAAGGCAATGGTCCGACTTCCGGCGACCCGGTTTCGATGGGAGTTCTTCTTATGTCCACCGATCCGATTGCACTGGATACCGTGTTCTGCCATCTGGTGAACCTCGATCCGTCGTATGTGCCGACAAATCTCTACGGGGAAACGCTCGGCCTTGGAACGTGGCACGACGACCGCATCGAAATCGTGACAGCGGATGGCACCATATCCGAGAAAGAACTGAAAAGAAAGTACGGAAATCCAAACTTCAACGTCGACCGCCGCAAAGCCCGCAAAAAAGGAGCCCTCGACCTGCTCGAGATCCTCGGGGTCTTCCAGAGCCGCCCCTATATCATAGAAGAAAAATGTAAAAAATGCGGCGTCTGCGTCGAGAGCTGCCCGGTGGAAGGGAAAGCCGTCCGTTTTGATAACGGCCGCAGAAATCCGCCGGTCTACGATTATAAAAAGTGCATCCGCTGTTTCTGCTGTCAGGAAATGTGCCCGCATCAGGCAATCCAGGTAAAGAAACACCGTCTGCCGTGGGGAAAATAAGGGAGCTATCCTACAAAGTGACTGGAAAAGCAAAAAGAGAAGTGTTATACTTGAAACCGGACAAAATTTAGTACAGGAGGAACAACACCATGGAATTAGAAACTTTAAGAAGTGATATGATAGCAGCAATGAAAGCCAAAGACAAAGCGAGAAAAGAGGCCATCTCTTCCCTGATCTCCGCAGCAAAGAAAGTAGCCATCGACGAGGGCTGCCGCGATGACATCAAACCGGAGCTGGTAGACCGCGTCATCTTAAAAGAGCTGAAGACCGTAAAAGAGCAGATCGATACCTGCCCGGCATCCCGTGAGGACTTAAAAGCAGAGTATCAGTTCCGCTATGACGTCATCAGCGAGTATGCACCGAAACAGATGAGTGCAGACGAAGTCAAAGCCTACATCCAGGAGAAATTCGCAGACGTTCTGGCAACCAAGAACAAAGGTGCCATCATGAAGGCCGTTATGGCAGATATGAAAGGTAAAGCAGACGGAAAAGTCATCAACCAGACCGTTGCAGAACTGTGCAAATGAATATCATCAACATCGAACACATCAGCAAACTGTTCGGCGATAAACTGATTTTTGACGATGCTTCCTTCGGCCTGCAGGAGGGCGACAAGGTCGGCATCGTCGGAATCAACGGAACCGGAAAATCCACGCTGCTGCGCATGGCAGCAGGAGAGGAGACCCCGGATTCTGGCCAGATTATCCGCCAGAACAACCTCAAAATGGCCTATCTTCCGCAGACACCGGAATTTCCAAAGGATGCCACCGTGCTGTCCTACGCCCTTTCCGGTGATGAGGAGGACTGGCAGGTGCAGAGCAACCTTGTACAGCTCGGTATCACCGAATACGACGCAAAACTCGACACCCTCTCGGGCGGCCAGCGCCGCAAGGTTGCCCTGGCAAAAGTGCTTGCGTCCGATTTTGACGTCCTGATCCTCGACGAGCCGACAAACCATCTCGACAATGCGATGCTCTCCTGGCTCGAGGATTACCTGAAAAATTACCGCGGAACCGTCTTTATGGTCACCCATGACCGTTATTTCCTGGATAAAGTGTCGAACCGCATCCTCGAAATCAGCCACGGAAAAATGTACAGCTACGATTCCAACTATTCCCGTTTTCTGGAACTGAAAGCTGAGCGCGAGGAGATGGAACTCGCCTCTGAACGGAAACGCCAGAGCATCCTGCGCATGGAACTCGAATGGGCGAAACGCGGCTGCCGCGCAAGAAGCACAAAACAGCGCGCCAGACTCGAACGTCTCGAAGTACTCAAAAATGGCACGGCACCGACCGCAGACGCTGTCGTGGAGATGGATGCTGTCGAGACCCGCATGGGAAAGAAAACGATTGAATTCCATAACGTCAGCAAAGCCTTCGGCGATAAAACGCTGATGAAAGATTTCGAATATATCTTCCTGCGGAACCAGAGTGTCGGCATCATTGGCTCGAACGGCTGCGGAAAATCCACAATGCTGCGGATGATCACCGGAGAAGTCCTGCCGGATGCGGGAACCATCGAAATCGGCGACACGATCCGCATCGGCTATCTGGCACAGGAAGAGCCGGACATGGATACGAATCAGCGCGTGATCGACTACGTGAAAGATATCGCTGAGTATGTCCAGACCCGTGACGGCCGCATCAGCGCATCGCAGATGCTTGAACGCTTCCTGTTCACACCGGATATGCAGTACACCCCGATTTCCAAACTCTCCGGAGGCGAAAAACGGAGACTGTATCTCTTATCCGTCTTAGTGAGCGGCGCCAATGTTCTGATCCTCGACGAGCCGTCCAACAACGTTGATATCCCGACCCTGACCGTGCTTGAGGATTTCCTGAACACGTTCGTCGGCATCGTCATCACCGTTTCCCACGACCGCTATTTCCTGGATAACGTCGTGGACCGCATCTTCGAATTCGACGGAAACGGAAATCTTCTGCAGTACGAGGGCGGCTACACCGATTACCTCGAAGCAAAAGAACGCCGTTTCGGCGGAAGTGCGGAAGAAACGGCAAAAGCAGCGCCGTCCAAAACGTCCGCGGACGAACCTGCAAAGTCAAAGAACAATGACTGGAAGCAGAACCGTCCGACCCGCCTGAAATTTACGTTCAAAGAACAGCGCGAGTACGAGACCATCGATGACGATATCGCCGTACTCGAGGAAAAGATTGCATCGCTTGACGATCAGATGCTCAAAAACGCCACCAACTCTGCAAAGCTCGCCGAACTGATGGCGGAAAAAGAGAAGACCGAAGCTGCTCTGGAAGAAAAAACCGAGAGATGGGTTTATCTCACCGACCTCGCAGAACAGATTGAGGCGCAGAATCAGAAATAAAAGAAGCAAAGGAACTGTCCGCAGAAGAGAAAAAAATATGCGGGCCGTTCCTTCTTTTTTTTATCGAGAAATTCGACGCGGAATTACCAGAAGTTGTAAAAAACTTGTATTTTTCCCTGAACACCCACAGAAAATCTGGACAGAATGCCCAATCGGTGTTATAATTCAAACACTGGACATAGTGGCATTGCCATGCCCTTATCCGGGTTTTTCGAAGCGCGGAGGCAACCGAAACCCGGCAGAACACCAACCTGAGAAAAGCCAAAGTAATTTTTGGTCATCATTTTTTAAGGAGGATAAAATCAAATGGCTAGAAAGATGAAAACCATGGATGGTAACCAGGCTGCAGCACATGCGTCTTATGCGTATACCGACGTAGCAGCTATTTACCCAATTACCCCTTCATCCGTTATGGCGGAGCATACCGATGAGTGGGCAACCCAGGGAAGAAAGAACATTTTCGGACAGGAAGTTCAGGTAACTGAGATGCAGTCTGAGGCAGGAGCAGCAGGTGCAGTACACGGATCACTGGCAGCCGGAGCTCTTACTACAACCTACACCGCATCCCAGGGACTTCTTCTGATGATCCCGAACCTTTATAAAATTGCCGGCGAGCAGCTCCCGGGCGTATTCAACGTATCCGCTCGTGCCCTTGCAAGCCACGCACTTTCCATCTTCGGAGATCATTCAGACGTTTACGCCTGTCGTCAGACCGGAGTCGCAATGCTCTGCGAATCCAGCGTACAGGAGGTTATGGACCTGACACCGGTTGCACACTGTGCAGCACTGAAAGGCAAAGTTCCATTCATCAACTTCTTCGACGGATTCCGTACCTCCCACGAGATTCAGAAAATCGAGACATGGGATTACGAAGATCTGAAAGACATGGTAGATATGGATGCAGTAGATGCATTCCGTAAACATGCCCTGAACCCGAACCATCCGTGCCAGAGAGGATCCGCACAGAACCCGGATATCTTCTTCCAGGCAAGAGAAGCATGTAACCCGTACTATGATGCTCTTCCGGCAATCGTACAGGAGTACATGGACAAAGTAAACGAGAAAATCGGAACCGATTACAAACTGTTCAACTATTATGGAGCAGCAGACGCTGAGCACGTAATCATCGCTATGGGTTCTGTCTGCGATACCATCGAGGAGACCATCGATTACCTCGTAGCAGCAGGCAAGAAAGTCGGCGTTGTAAAGGTACGTCTGTACCGTCCGTTCTCCGCAGAAGCACTCATCAATGCAATTCCGGAGACTGTAAAACAGATTTCCGTTCTGGACAGAACAAAAGAGCCGGGATCTCTTGGCGAGCCTCTGTACCTGGACGTAGTAGCAGCATTAAAAGGCAGCAAATTCGAGAGCACACCAGTATTCACAGGCCGTTACGGACTTGGTTCCAAGGACACCACACCGGCTCAGATCGTTGCTGTATATGAAAATACAGAGAAACAGAGATTTACCATTGGTATCGTAGACGATGTTACCAATCTGTCTCTGCCGGTTGGCGCTCCTCTGGTAACAACTCCGGAAGGAACCATCAACTGCAAATTCTGGGGACTTGGCGCAGACGGTACCGTAGGTGCAAACAAGAACTCCATCAAGATCATCGGTGACAACACAGACATGTACGCTCAGGCTTACTTCGATTATGACTCCAAGAAGTCCGGCGGTGTAACGATGTCTCACCTGCGTTTCGGAAAGAAACCGATCAAATCCACCTACCTGATCCACAAAGCAAACTTTGTTGCATGCCACAATCCTTCCTATGTGAACAAATATCACATGGTAGAGGAGCTGGTAGACGGAGGAACCTTCCTTCTGAACTGTCCATGGGATGAAGCAGGACTGGAAGAGCATCTGCCAGGTCAGGTAAAAGCATTCATCGCAAACCATAACATCAAATTCTATGTGATCGACGGCGTTAAGATCGGTATCGAGACCGGCATGGGACCGACCCGTATCAACACCATTCTTCAGTCTGCATTCTTCAAGCTTGCGAAGATCATTCCGGAAGAAAAAGCCATCGAACTCATGAAAGCAGCAGCAAAAGCTACCTATGGCCGTAAAGGTGATGATGTCGTAGCAAAGAACTGGGCAGCTATCGATGAGGGTGCAAAACAGATCAAAGAAGTTGCAGTTCCGGAAAGCTGGAAAAATGCAGAAGATGAAGGTCTGACCACAACTCATGCAGAGAGCGGCCGCGCTGATGCTGTTAAATTCGTAAATACCATCCAGGCAAAAGTAACTTCCCAGGAAGGAAACAACCTGCCTGTATCCGCATTTGCAGACTACGTAGACGGAACAACTCCGTCCGGCACATCCGCATACGAGAAACGTGGTATCGCCGTAAACGTACCTGTATGGAATCCGGAAAACTGTATCCAGTGTAACAGATGTTCCTTCGTCTGCCCGCACGCTGTTATCCGTCCGGTTGCCATGACCGCAGAAGAAGCAGCAGCAGCTCCAGAAGACATCCAGACCATGCCGATGACCGGTATGCCGGACTACACCTTCACAATGGCTATTTCCCAGCTTGACTGTACCGGATGTGGTTCCTGTGCAAACGTATGCCCGGGCAAGAAGGGTGTGAAAGCACTGGCTATGGAAAGCCTTGCAGCACACGAAGCAGAGCAGAAATACTTCGATTATGCAGCAGCTCTTCCAGAGAAGACAGACGTTGTAGCAAAATTCAAAGAGAATACCGTAAAGGGCAGCCAGTTCAAGAAACCGCTGCTTGAGTTCTCCGGCGCATGCGCAGGCTGCGGCGAGACTCCTTACGCAAAACTGATCACCCAGCTGTTCGGTGACAGAATGTACATCGCAAACGCAACAGGATGCTCCTCTATCTGGGGTAACTCCTCACCGTCCACTCCTTACACTGTAAACGAGAAAGGACAGGGCCCGGCATGGTCCAACTCCCTGTTCGAGGATAACGCAGAGTTCGGTTATGGTATGCTTCTCGCTCAGAAAGCAATCCGCGGCGGCCTGAAAGCCAAAGTTGAGGATGTTATGAATTCCGAGAAAGCTCCGGAAGAAGTAAAAGCAGCATGCAAAGAGTATCTGGATACCTTTGACTGCGGCGCTACCAACGGAACTGCAACCGAGAAACTTGTAGAAGCAATCAAAGACGCTGACTGCGACGTTTGCAGAGACATCGTTAAGAACAAAGACTTCCTCGCTAAGAAATCCCAGTGGATCTTCGGTGGTGACGGATGGGCTTACGATATCGGATTCGGCGGCGTAGACCACGTACTTGCCAGCGGAAAAGATATCAACGTAATGGTGTTCGATACCGAGGTTTACTCCAACACAGGCGGACAGTCCTCCAAAGCTACTCCGACCGGTGCAGTTGCACAGTTCGCAGCAGGCGGTAAAGAAACCAAGAAGAAAGATATGGCAAGCATCGCAATGAGCTATGGCTATGTATACGTAGCACAGATCGCTATGGGCGCTGATTACAATCAGGCAGTCAAAGCAATCGCAGAGGCAGAGGCATATCCGGGACCATCCCTCATTATCGCTTACGCTCCATGTATCAACCATGGTATCAAGAAAGGTATGAGCAAAGCACAGACCGAGGAGCAGCTCGCTGTTCAGACCGGATACTGGCATTGCTTCCGCTTCAACCCGGCACTCGCGGCAGAAGGCAAGAGCGCATTCACACTGGATTCCAAGGCTCCGTCAGGAGATTATCAGGAATTCCTGAACGGCGAGGTACGTTACAACTCTCTGAAACGTGCAAACCCGGCGAAAGCAGAAAGACTGTTCGGCAAGAACGAGCAGGAAGCAAAAGACCGTTACACTTACCTGAACAAACTCGTAAAACTGTACGGCTCAGAAGAGTAATTCTTTCGTTCAGATTACTCCGAACCTGTAACATAAACGCTCAGGCGGTACGTATTGCCGCCGCCTGAGAAAAGAAAGAGGCCATGCCCCAAAAGGGTGTGGCTTCTTTTTGTGAACTTTTCCTTTTTCCATTGAAAAGGTTCTGCTTTTGCATGTTCTATGCTATAATGTCATAAAAACGGGGTTACAAGCCCGATATGAACAAAGAAAAGGAGATTTTGATGAACTACACAATCTACGACTACCTCGGGCTGTTCTTCCTTTATGCCTTTCTTGGATGGCTTCTGGAAACGACAGTGGCGGCTGTTCGGAAAAAACACATGGTAAACAGAGGCTTTCTGAATGGCCCGCTGTGTGCCATCTACGGAATCACGGCTGTTTTCATGACCCGCTACCTGTACGAACTGCAGTCCAGCCCGGTCTTTCTGTTTCTCGGCTGTATGATCATCGCCACCGCCGCCGAATGGATCGCAGGCCACGTCCTGGAACGGATCGGCCACGGCAAATGGTGGGATTATTCCAACAAAAAATGGAACATGGACGGCTACATCTGCCTCCAGTATTCCGTTCTCTGGGGAATCCTTGGTGTCCTTGCCCTGAAATTCGGCAACATCCTTGGCCTTACCCTCCTCCATCTTGCCCCAAACGGCGTAATGCACATCACCCTGTGGATCCTGTTCGGAGTCCTCGTCGTCGATGCCATCGGTTCTTACGCCGTCCTGCGCCACATCACCAAAAAGATGCCGCGCATCGCCGCCATGAACGACCAGATCGACGCCTTCACCAAACGGCTTTCCGTCCGCCTGTACCGCTACCTGGAAGCTCGTGTCGAGCGCGCCTACCCGTCGGTACAGCCTATACCGAAACAGAAAGAAAAATCCGAAGTCTTCGCCGAGGGCTGCAGTTTCTACAAAATCATCCTGCTGTTCATCATCGGCGCCTTCTTAGGTGATATCGTAGAAACCATCTTCTGCCGCATCACCGCCGGTGTCTGGATGAGCCGCAGCAGCCTTGTCTGGGGTCCGTTCAGCATCGTCTGGGGCCTCGCCATCGCCCTCGCCACCTGGTTCCTCTATAATTACAGAAACCGCTCCGATGGCTTTTTATTCGCCTTCGGAACCTTCCTCGGCGGTGCCTACGAATACCTCTGTAGCGTTTTCACCGAAATCGTCTTCGGAAAAGTTTTCTGGGACTACAGCGACATTCCCTTCAACCTCGGCGGCCGCATCAACCTCCTGTACTGCTTCTTCTGGGGAATCGCCGCCGTCGTATGGCTGAAAAAACTCTACCCCCTGTTCTCCAAATGGATCGAAATAATCCCCCTGAAACAGGGTCCCATCATCACCTGGATACTGATCATCTTCATGCTCGCCAACATCCTCGTCTCCACCCTGGCCCTCACCCGCTACGACCAGCGTGCCCACAACGAGCCAGCAGCAAACGCCATAGAGCAGCTCATTGATGAACGTTTTCCAGACAGCCGGATGGAAAAAATCTATCCGAACGCAAAAATGGCGAGCTGAAGCAATAAACCTTTGGCAACCCATCAAAAGTATGATATAATGTCACATAGATATTTTGAGGATAAACCGTCCTCTAAGAGCGAAGAAAGGACTCAACCACAAATGACAGTAGACAACAGCTTCACCATGAAGAAATTCCAGAGCATGGAAATCATCTATGTGACCTTTTCCCAGATCACAAAACTCCCATACGTAGAGTGCGATCCGGAAACCTTTGATGATCAGGTATACATGTTTACCGAAGAAGAAGCAGCCAAGGAGTTTGCAAAATCCTATGTAGAAAAGAACACCCCGCTGCTCACCGTAAAAGTCCTGCGCAAGCAGATGCCGAACTTCTATATGGGCCTCTACGCCGAAGGCGTCAATATGGTCATCTTCCACGAAGGCGACCAGACCCGCCGCATCGAGCTCGAGCAGATCTTCCCGAAACCAGACATGGAGAAAATGAACAAACAGCACCTCCCGGTTCTGAACCCGGGCGTACAGCTCACCGTCGTATACTTTCTGCAGGAACTCAGAAAACCAAACCAGAGAAGAGACGACGCCGAGCGCATGCAGCACCTGCGTGAACTCGAAGAAGAAATGCTTGTCAACCTGATGCGAAGCAAATTCATCCTTGCCATCGACATCTCCCAGGTACAGGGCGAATTCGATCCGGCCAACCCGGGACCAGACGTGCGCATCCCGTACATCAAAAACCAGAACGAAGACATCTTCCAGCCGCTGTTTTCCGATATCGGTGAATTCCAGAAATTCCGTCCGGATCCGCAGGCAAAACTCCGTCTGGCAGCCATCCCGTTTCAGCACCTTCTGCCGTACCTGATGAAACAGGCCAAAGGCTTCGTCATCAACCCGTCCGGCTTCAACCTTCTGTTGACCAGAGAACAGCTCCAGAGAATCATGGGAGCCCAGGCACAGAGCGTCCGCCCGAACCTTGAGGCAATGATGGCACAGGCCGCTGCAGCACAGGCACAGAAAAATGCACAGAACAACGCTGCAAACGACGAAGTAAAAGAACACGTCAACGAGACAGAGAACACCGCAGCAGAAAACGACAACGAAGAATAAAACCGACAGGGCCGCAGAAAATCCCAGCAAACGGGCACTGCGGTCCGTTTTTGACTGCATAAAACCGGAAATAATAAAGAAAAACAAGAAAGGATATATAAAAATGAACGCAGAACATTGCAAAGCCTATACCCTGCTGCAGGAACAGCAGATTGACGATATCCATGCACACGGCTACCTCCTCCGCCACAACAAGAGCGGTGCCCGCGTGCTCCTTCTCGAAAACGAAGATGACAACAAAGTCTTCAACATCGCGTTCCGTACCCCGCCGGCCGACAGCACCGGCGTAGCCCACATCCTCGAGCACAGCGTCCTCTGCGGCTCCCGCGAATTCCCGTTAAAGGATCCCTTCGTAGAACTCGTCAAAGGATCCCTGAACACCTTCTTAAATGCTATGACCTACCCGGATAAAACCATGTACCCGGTAGCCAGCACCAACGATGCCGACTTCCAGAACCTGATGCATGTCTACATGGACGCCGTATTCTACCCAAACATTTACAAACACGATGAAATCTTCCGTCAGGAAGGCTGGAGCTATCATCTGGAAAGCGAAGACGGCCCGCTGACCTACAACGGTGTTGTATACAACGAGATGAAAGGAGCCTTCTCCTCCGCAGACGATGTCCTGGAGCGTGAAACCTTCAACACCCTGTTCCCGGACACTCCGTACGGCGTAGAATCCGGCGGAGATCCGTCCTGCATCCCGAACCTGACCTACGAAAACTTCCTGAATTTCCATCAGACCTATTACCATCCGTCCAACAGCTATATCTACCTGTACGGAAACATGGATATGGAAGAAAAACTGGCATGGATGGATGAAAAATACCTGTCCCATTTTAATGCAAAAGAAGTAAAATCCGAAATTCCGTATCAGAAACCATTTGCAGAGACCCTCGACATTGTACACGAGTACCCGGTACTCGACGGCGATCCGCTTGAAAACAATGCGTACCTGTCCTACAACATGGTCATCGGCAGCGGTCTGGATGTAAAATTAAACGTGGCATTTTCTGTTCTGGAGTATGCACTCCTTGACGCACCGGGAGCCCCGGTCAAACAGGCACTCCTTGACGCACACATCGGAAAAGATGTTTACGGCTCCTACGAGGACGGCATCCTGCAGCCATTCTTCTCCATCGTAGCCAAGAACGCCGATGAAAATGAGAAAGAAAAATTCCTGTCCATCATCCGCGGCACCCTCAAGGATATCGTGAAAAACGGCATGGATCAGAAAGCCATCGAGGCAGGCATCAACTATTTCGAATTCCGTTTCCGTGAGGCGGACTTCTCCAGCTTCCCGAAGGGCCTGATGTACGGCATTGACGTCTTCGACAGCTGGCTGTACGACGAGAACAAACCGTTCGCCTACCTGCAGCAGCTTGCGATCTACGATGAGCTGAAAAAACTGGCAAAAGAAGGCTATTTCGAAAACCTGATCCAGACGTATCTGCTGGACAACACCCATGCCTCCATCGTGACCCTCATTCCAAAGACCGGTCTTGCCGCAGAAAATGATGCAAAGACCGCAGAAAAACTGCAGAAATACAAAGAGAGCCTGTCAAAAGAAGAGATCGAGAAAATCATTGCTGACACCAAAGAGCTGGCAGCATATCAGGAAGAAGAGGAGAGCGAGGAAGCACTCGAGACGATTCCGCTCCTGAAACGAAGCGATATCAAACGTGAGTCTGTCAAACTTTACAATGACGAGCATGAAGTCGATGGAACGACGGTTCTTCATCACAACGTATTCACGAACGGCATCGGTTACTTAAGCTTGCTGTTTGATACGAAAAATGTGCCGAACGATCTGATCCCGTACATGGGCGTATTAAAATCCGTTCTCGGCTATGTGGACACCGAACACTACACCTACGGCGAACTGTTCAACGAGATCAATGCACAGACCGGCGGCATCAACTGCGGACTGCAGGTATTCCGCATTCCGGAAAATGATGACGACTGCCGCAGAATGTTCGGCATCCGCGCGAAATTCCTGTACGACAAACTGGATTTCGTCATGAAAATGATCGAGGAAATCCTGAACACCTCCCGCCTGGATGACGAGAAACGTCTTCACGAGATCATCTCCAGCATGAAATCCGGCCTGCAGAACCGCCTGTCTTCCGCCGGAAATGCAACGGCTGTGATGCGTGCAGCTTCCTATTACTCCCCGATGAGCAATTTCCAGGACCGCATCGCAGGCATCGGCTTCTACCAGCTCTTAAAAGATCTGGACGAGAACTTCGATGAGAAAAAAGCAGAACTGATTAAAAATCTGCAGACCCTGATGAAATACATCTTCCGCAAAGAGAATCTGACCGTCTCCTATACAGCAGACGAGACAGGCTACGCACCGCTGGAAGAAAAAATCGCAGCATTCAAAGAGAATCTGTACACCGACGAAGTGGAGCCGGGCAGCATTGTGTATGACTTTGAACAGAAAAACGAAGCCTTCCAGACCTCCGGCCAGGTACAGTACGTGGCACTCTGTGGAAACTTCGAGCGCGAAGGCTACGACTACACAGGAGCCCTGCGCATCCTGCGTGTCATGCTGAGCTATGACTATCTGTGGATCAACATCCGTGTCAAAGGCGGCGCTTACGGCTGCGGCGGAGCTTTCGGAAGAGGCGGAAACGCGTGCATTTCTTCCTACCGTGACCCGAACGTCGGAAGAACCCTTGAAGTATACCGCGGTATCGGCGATTACGTGCGCAATTTCGAAGCAGACGAGCGCCAGATGACCAAATACATCATCGGAACGATCAGCGAACTCGACGTCCCGATGAACCCGTCCGCAAAAGGCCAGACCTCCGAGAGCGCATGGTTCAACGGCATCACCGAAGCAGACTTCCAGCAGGAGAGAGATCAGATCCTCGATGCAACCCTGGATGACATTCATGCACTGGCAGACCTTGTAGATGCAGCCTTAAAACAGAACAACATCTGCGTTGTCGGAAGCGAAGCAGCCATTCAGAAAGAGAAAGAACTGTTTAAGAACGTAGAGAACTTATAAATGAGGAGAAGAGACAGCAATGGAAAACAATGCAAATTATAAATCCGGCTTTGTAGCCCTGATCGGCCGTCCGAACGTGGGAAAATCCACGCTGATGAACCACCTGATCGGACAGAAGATTGCGATTACATCCAAGAAACCGCAGACCACCCGCAACCGCATCCAGACCGTTTATACGTGTGACGAGGGACAGATCGTGTTCCTCGACACACCGGGTATCCACAAGGCGAAAAATAAGCTCGGCGAGTACATGGTCGATGTAGCTGAGAAAACGTTAAAAGAAGTCGATGTGATTCTCTGGCTGGTAGAGCCGAGCAACTTCATCGGAGCAGGAGAGCGCCATATCGCAGAGATCCTGGAGAAAGTCAATGCGCCGGTCATCCTCATTATCAACAAGACCGATACCGTGGAGAAAGACAAAATCCTGGAATTCATCGATACGTACCGCAAGCTGTTCCAGTTTGCCGAGATCATTCCGTGCTCGGCACTCCGCCATCAGAACACCGATGACATCATTCCGAGCATCTTCAAATATCTGCCGTACGGCCCGCAGTTCTACGATGAGGACACCATCACCGATCAGCCGATGCGCCAGATCGTGGCTGAGATCATCCGCGAGAAAGCACTGTACGCCTTAAGCGAAGAGATCCCGCACGGCATCGCCGTTGTGATCGACCAGATGAAAGACCGCCCGAACGGAAAAATCGTTGATATTGATGCGACCATCATCTGCGAGCGCGATTCCCACAAGGGCATCATCATCGGAAAACAGGGCGCGATGCTCAAGAAGATCGGAAGCAACGCGCGGTATGAGCTGGAGCAGATGCTGGAGCAGAAGGTCAACCTGAAGCTCTGGGTAAAAGTTAAAAAAGATTGGAGAGACAGCGATTTCCTGGTGAAGAACTTTGGGTATGATAAGAAAAAGCTGGAGCTCTAGGATCTTGATTTCAAAACGCTTTCAAATACGTGCAGCGAGTGAATTTCAGAAAAAACAGTAAAAGCAGTAAAAAAACAACGGAAGAAGGGGGAGAGAAGGCATGCGGGAGCCGATTATAGTCAGTGGAATGGTATTAGCCGCCTCGCCGGTCGGAGAGTATGACAAGCGCGTCGTGATCCTGACCCGTGAGCTTGGGAAAATCACCGCCTTCGCGCGCGGTGCCCGCCGCATGAAAAGCCCACTGATGGCTGTCTCCAACCCATTCGTCTTTGGTGAATTTCAGGTTTACGAGGGACGGGACAGCTACACCCTTTCCGGCGCAAACGTCAAAGAATACTTTCTCGACCTCGCCCAGATGCAGCCCGGTGTCTACTACGGTTTCTATTTCCTTGAGCTGGCAGAATATTTCAGCCAGGAAGGAAACGATGAAACCCAGATGCTGAATCTTCTGTACGTGACCATGAACGCCATACGCCGGGGCAGGCAGGATCTCCGCCTGATCCGGTGTATTTTTGAACTGCGCACGATCACAATCAATGGAGAAGCGCCGCAGATGTTCTCCTGCATGGAGTGCGGCACAAAAGAAAACCTGACCGTTTTCTCACTGCGAGACAGCGCCATCTACTGTCCGAACTGCGGAAAAACCATCAAAGATCCGTGGCCGCTGCAGCCCGCTACTGTGCTGGCATGCCGCTATATCATCGCATCACCGACGGAAAAGCTGTATGGATTCACAGTAAACGAGGATATTCTGGACGAGCTGGAGCGGCTGCTGCGCGCTTATCTGCATCGCTATGTGGAAAAGAAAATGAAAACCCTTCAAATCCTGGATGTTATGAAATAATGCGGTAATATAGAAAGATGTTTGGGTCAAAAGGTTTTTTGAGCTTTTGACTCTGGTAATATATAAACAAAATATGAAAAAAATATATACAAAATTGTTGCAACCCCCTTTACAAACAAATGGAGATGAACTAAAATATTTAAGATAAAGAAATTATCTCGTATTTATCACAGATAAGTAACTGCCAATGCATGGAAGCCAAATACAGAACTGATTTTTGACAGAATGGTAACATAAAAACAAATAATCAATACAGAAATTACAAAAAATGATAACGATTCAGAGCCATGCGAAATGAAAGAAAAATTGCGAATCATGTTTGCACGAAGGAGCGGTTTTTCAGGAATTTTATATGGCGAGAAGCAACATTGAGATGCTGCGTAAGCAGAATCGAGATTGGGTTCTGAGTACTTACAAAAACAATAACAGCAAATGACGGAAATGGTAACACAGACATAAAGAAAAACCATGTAAACGGACATAAAGTTACGAAATGAAAAAGAAATACGACAGGAGAGAAAGGTATGTACAAAAAACTATCCACAGGATGGCTGAAGCATCTGGATTTCATGATTCTTGACATGATCTGTCTTCAGCTTGCTTTTGCTATGGGCTATTTTCTGAGACATCACAGTCTGAATCCGTATGAAAATGCCATTTACCGAAACGAAGCCATCGTATTCGCGCTGATCCAGGTGGTGATCATGCTCTTTGATGATTCCTTCAAGAACGTTCTGAAGCGCGGTTATCTGGCAGAAAGCGGAAAAACAATTAAAAACATGGTATACATCATCGTTCTTGGTGTGTTCTATTTGTTTCTCATCCAGGAAGGGGATCAGTTTTCCAGAGCGACGATTATTCTGACCGGCTTGCTTTATGGCATCATTTCCTATCTGATGCGTGCAGTATGGAAAGCAGTTCTGAAAAAACGTGGCGAAGGAGAACATAGCGGCCGCTCCCTGCTGATCCTGACGACCGAAAAACAGTCACAGTCTGTTGTAAAGAACATGCTGGATTTTGAATACAGCGGTGTTCACCCAAAGGGCATTGTCCTTGTGGATCAGGACGGAACCGGACGCAGCGTTCACGGAGTGCCGGTTGTATCCAGCCTTTCAGATGTAGCCGAATACGTCTGCCGTGAGTGGTTCGACGAAGTGCTGATTGTCCTGCCTGCAGGCAGAGAAATTCCGCAAAAAATCTTTGATGCCTTTACCGAAATGGGAATTACCATCCATGTGAAAATTGCAGACGTGAACGAGATGCAGGGCAAAAACCAGACCGTAGAGCATATGGGCAATTACACCGTGATCACAACCTGCATCAACATGGCAAGTGCCGGTCAGCTGGTGCTGAAACGAATCATGGATATTTGCGGCGGCCTTGTAGGCTGCCTCATGACAGGAATCATCTTCCTGTTTGTTGCCCCGGCAATCTATATCAAATCTCCGGGCCCGATCTTCTTTTCTCAGTACCGTGTCGGAAAGAACGGAAGAAAATTTAAGATTTACAAGTTCCGAAGCATGTATATGGATGCAGAGGAACGCAAAAAAGAACTGATGAAACAGAACCGTGTCAGCGATGGTCTCATGTTCAAAATGGAGAATGACCCACGTGTCATCGGCAGCGAAAAAGGTCCCGGCAAGGGAATCGGAAATTTCATCCGCAAAACCTCTCTGGACGAATTCCCGCAGTTCTTCAATGTGTTAAAAGGTGATATGAGTCTCATCGGAACACGTCCGCCGACAGTGGATGAGTGGGAAAAATATGAACTTCACCACAGAGCAAGACTGGCAATTAAACCAGGTCTGACAGGTATGTGGCAGGTGAGCGGTCGAAGTGAGATTACGGACTTCGAAGAGGTTGTAAAGCTGGATACCAAGTATATCTCGGAATGGTCGTTTTTGCTGGATATCAGGATTCTGTTCAAGACCGTACTGATTGTATTAGGACAGAAGGGGTCTATGTAAAAAGATACCGGTCCAAAAAGACTATATGAAACTATTTACTCTATTGAAAAAAGCAGATGTATTGCAGGTAGAGGAATGGTATGGTTGAATGGGTAAGAATTAGAAAGATCGACGAAAAGATGAGAAATGATAGTAAAAGCAGGAGAAAAGAAAATGAATATTATTTTACTTTCTGGCGGATCAGGTAAACGTCTCTGGCCTCTTTCGAATGATGTGCGTAGTAAACAGTTCATCAAACTATTTAAAAATGATAACGAGTATGAGTCTATGGTACAGCGTGTATATCGTCAGATTACCGAGACAGATCCCGATGCAACAGTTACTATTGCAACGAGCAAATCTCAGGCAAGTGCTATAAAAAATCAGCTGGGTGAAAAAGCTTCTATTTGTGTGGAACCATGCCGTCGCGATACTTTTCCGGCGATTGCATTAGCAGCGGCCTACCTTCACGATGAATTAGGTGTTGACGAGAATGAAGCGGTTGTTGTATGCCCAGTTGATCCTTATGTAGACAATACTTACTATGAAGCCGTCAAAGTTTTGCAGGAACTCGCAGAACAACACGGTGCGAATTTGACTTTAATGGGTATTGAACCGACCTATCCTAGTGAGAAGTATGGTTATATCATTCCGGAAAACGGAGAGGATGTCAGCAAGGTCAAAGAGTTTAAAGAAAAACCGGATGTAGAAACAGCAAAAAAATATCTAGCCCAAAATGCATTGTGGAATGCAGGAATTTTTGCATTTAAACTGGGATATTTGATAGAAAAAACTCACGCCATGATTGAATTTGACAATTATAGTGATCTGTTTAGCAAATATGATACGTTGCCTAAGATCAGCTTTGACTATGCTGTAGTTGAAAATGAATCCAGTATCCAAGTTCTGCGTTACAGCGGGGCTTGGAAAGATGTCGGTACATGGAACATGATGGCTGAAGTTATGGAAGATAAAACTAAGGGAACAGCTGTATTAGATGAAACTTGCGAAAACACGAATGTGGTAAATGAGTTGAATATCCCTATCCTCTGTATGGGATGCAAAGATATGATTGTCGCAGCCAGCGGCGATGGTATTTTTGTTGCCGATAAAGAGCGTAGTGGCTATATGAAGCCGTATGTCGAAAAAATTGAAACCGAAGCAATGTATGCAGAAAAATCCTGGGGAACTTATACCGTTATTGATGTACAGCCGGGTTCTATGACAGTTAAGATTTCCATGAAAGCAGGCGAACATATGACCTATCACATGCATAATTATCGTGAAGAGGTTTGGACAGTCGTTTCAGGAACAGGTAAAGCAATTGTAGATGGCACTGAGCAAATTATTCAAACAGGCGATGTTATTACCATAGTTGCCGGATGCAAACATACCGTTGAAGCAATCACTGTGCTGGATATCATTGAAGTTCAACTTGGCAATGAAATCAGCGTTTCAGATAAGATTAAATTTTCAATGGAATAAGTAATAAGTCTTCATCAGTGTAGATGCAAAAATTAAAATACACTGCTATATGTAGATGTATATAAAATGAAAGAATAGGAGTATATATAATGAAAAAAGCGTTAATTACAGGTGTTACAGGACAAGACGGATCTTATTTAGCGGAGTTCCTTTTAGAAAAAGGATATGAAGTACATGGCATTATTCGCCGTGCTTCCGTTTCGACAACTGCACGTATCGATCATATCATGGATAAATTGATTATTCATGAAGGTGATCTCTCTGATTCCTCTAGTATTATTCGTATTGTATTGCAGGTAAAACCTGATGAAATCTATAATCTTGCTGCACAGTCTCATGTGCAAGTTTCTTTTGATGCGGCAGAATATACAGGTGATGTAGATGCCTTGGGTGTCCTTCGCATTCTTGAAGCCGTACATACCGCTGGACTTGATAAAACTTGCCGTGTATATCAGGCATCTACTTCTGAACTTTACGGAAAAGTTGAAGAAGTACCACAGTCTGAAACGACTCCGTTTCATCCATATAGCCCTTATGCAGTAGCAAAACAGTATGGTTTCTGGATGATCAAAGAATACAGAGAAGCTTATGGTATTTTTGCCTGCAACGGTATTCTGTTCAATCATGAGTCCGAACGCCGTGGTGATAATTTTGTTACACGTAAAATTACTCTTGCCGCTGGTCGTATCGCATGCGGTCTACAGGATCATTTGGAACTTGGAAATCTTGACTCTCTGCGTGACTGGGGCTATGCGAAAGACTATGTTGAGTGTATGTGGTTGATCCTTCAGCAGGATGAGCCAGATGATTATGTCATTGCAACAGGTGTTCAGCATACTGTTCGTGAATTTACTACTCTTGCATTTGCAAATGATGGTATTGAGATTGAATGGAAAGGCGTGGGTATGAATGAAAAAGGTTATGACAAAAAAACTGGCAAGATGCTGGTATGTGTAAATCCAAAATGGTACCGTCCGACAGATGTTGTAAATCTTTGGGGGGATCCAACAAAGGCAAAAACTAAATTAGGCTGGAATCCTCAGAAAACAAGTTATGAAGAGCTTTGTGCAATTATGGCTGAACATGATTTACAGTTAGCGAAAAAAGAAGCTGGAATTCAGTAATTAAAAAGGACAGGCAGATGTGATCATAACGTAGAAAGTCTGCCTGTCTATTTTATTTTATATAAACGGAGTAGATGACATGAAAAGAGTATTGATTTTTGGGGCAAGTGGCTTTGTTGGAAGTTACCTTTCTCAAGAGTTTATTGATAATGGATATAAGGTTGTTGGAACCGATAAGGTAAATGGTCCTATGCTTCCAACGGAAGTTGAATTCTATGAAACTGACTTAATGAAGAACTCAGAGGTAGAAAATCTAATCAATAATGTTGCTCCGGATATTATTGTAAACCTTGCTGCAATCAGTAGTGTTGGATCCTCATGGAATATTCCACAAATAACAGTTCAGATAAATGTTATCGGTGCTTTAAACATTATGGAAGCTGCAAGAAAAAGTGAAAAGAAACCTAAAATTTTGTTTGTTGGCTCAAGTGAAGAATATGTAATTTCAAATACATTAATAGATGAGAGTACAGAATTAAATGCAAGCAATCCATATGGAATTTCGAAAGTAACACAGGAACAGTTTGCAAAACTTTACAGAGATCAGTATGGTCTGAAAGTATATTGCGTTAGACCGTTTAATCATACTGGTGTTGGTCAAAGAGAATCTTTTGTTTTGCCGAGTTTTTGCAAACAGGTCGCTGAAATTGAAAAAAGTGGAACATCCGGTGTTATTAAAGTCGGTAATTTACAAGTAAAACGAGATTTTAGTCATGTAAAAGATATTGTTCGTGCATATCGAATGATTGTTGAAAGTAATGATTGCGAAAAAATCTATAACATTGGATCTGGTAAAGCATATAGTTTGAACGAAATGCTTAATTACATCGTAGGCTTAAGCAATCAGAAAATTACTGTAGAAATTGATCCAGAACGTTTTCGTCCGACAGACCAGCCTGTTGTTTGCTGTAATAATGACCTGATTAGAAAAAATTTGGGATGGGAGCCTCAATATACGGTTTTTGATGCATTGAAGGAAATATATCAAAATGAATTAAACAATTAAAAACGGAGAAACATGAATGAAAAAATTAATTTTGCTAAGTGAAAGATTACCGTTTCCCCCTACATCAGGGACTAAAAATTTATTATTCAATTACTGTAAAATTTTGCACGAAAAATTGGATATTGAAATTATAAATATATCTTTTTTAGAGCAGGATGAAAATGTTGAAGCAAAACCTGCGTTTATCTCTAAAACATATATTTTGCCAAATCCATCTACTGTAAGTAAATTAAAAAATATTGTGTGGAAAACATTCCTTAAACATGAATATCCATTACAAGTTTCATTGTTCTGGGATCCTAAAATCAAAAAGAAAATTGATGAGGTCATACAAAAAGAGAAACCTGATTTTGTGATTTCTGATTTTATTCGTACAACAGAATATCTAAAAGACTTCAATGGATATAAGATTGCTGATCTTCAGGATCTACTCTCGCTACGATATGAGCGGCAGCTAAAAGTTGCATTAAGTGATATTAATCCATATGGCGCATATTTGTTCCGATTTCCGCGTGCCATCCAAAATATATTAACCCTCTCATGTGTAAAAAGAGCTGTTATGAATATGGAAATCAGTTTGTTGCAGAAATTTGAGATGAACGTTGGAAAAACGTATGATCGTGTGATGTTCGTGGCTAAAAGCGAAGGGGAAAAATTTGATAAAATGTTAGGGGAAAAGAAATCATTGATTGCACCATTGGGAGTTAATTATGACTTTTTCTCTGAAAATCTTGGCGTTAAAAAAAAGAAAAATTCCATTGTATTTATGGGAGCCTTAAATGTGGCACATAATGAGAATGGGATTCTTCACTTTATTGAAAAGTGCATGCCAGCAATACAAAAATATATCCCCGATACCACTCTTTATATCGTGGGTGGTGGAGTAACTGAAAGTTTGAAAAAATATGAATCAAAACACATTGTGTTTACAGGTAGGGTTCCAGATGTAAGAGTTGCTATTGGTGAATGTGAAGTATTTATTTGCCCATTGCAGTTTGGAAGTGGAATAAAAACCAAGAATCTGGAAGCAATGGCAATGGGAATGCCTGTAGTAACAACACCGATTGGTGCAGAAAATATTGACGCTAAAAACAAGCAAGACTGGCTTGTGGCTCGTTCAGATGGAGAATTCGTTAACTATGTCTTAGATTTACTTAAACTGGACCAAGGTAGCAGAGGTCAAATTGGAAAAAACGCTCAAGAATTTGTAAAGAAAAATTTCACATGGGATAAAACAGAACAAGCGTTTAGGAGAGTGCTGATTGATGAAAAAGAAAATATTGTTGATTTCAGACAATAAAATATTAGGATTTGGAGGCGGCAGTTTAGAAGAACGTAAATATTATGACGGGCTAAATAATTATGTAGAAACGCATGGTTATGATTTAAAAGTGATTTCTCCTGATAATAATTTAAAAAACACACTGATTGATGGCGTAACTAAAAGTCGTAAATGGGATATACTGTCACGGGTATGTGGACATTCGACATATATGTTTTTTAATTGGAAAAAGTATCGAGCAAATGTGCTGGCATATAATCCAGATATAATTGTAATTGGACGATCTCGATTTGGATTTATTGCCAAAGATGTAAAACACAACTTACCACAATGTAAAGTGATTTGCAATATGGAAAACATCGAATACGATTATGTAACAGGATATTTTGCGAATAAAACAAGTAAAATCAAAAAACTATATGTAGCGCTTGAAAAATATTGTGTAAAACGAGATGAGACAAATGCAATAAAGTATGCAGACGCATTGGACTATCTGACTCAGCGTGATTACAAACGTGCACATGACTTATACACGGTAGAAAATAAACGTGAAATGATTCTTCCTATATGCATTGAGAAAGAAACCAATCTGAGCAAAAAAGCAAATAAAAAAACAATTGTATTTATAGGAAGTTTGAATTATGGTTCAAATGTGGATGCTTTACTGAAATTTATTCAGGAGATTTGGATACCATTTTTTTTAATGAACAATGATTTAGAATTTGTTATTGGTGGAAGCAATCCAAATGAGTCCCTCAAACAACTTGTAACTCAAATACCAAACTGTGTGCTCTATGAAAACTTTGCAAATCTAGAAAGCATTGTGCCAGTACAAGCGATGGTTATAGCCCCAATTCAAAAAGGAGCTGGCATGAAGGTTAAAGTTGCTGAAACATTAAGTATGGGATTGATGATTGCTGCAAGCGATGAGGCCTTGGTTGGTTACGAAAAGGCTCTGGAATTAGATAAACTAGGCGCTATTATTCGTGCAAACACAACAGCCGAATATAAAAATGCAATTATAGATTACTGCAATAAATCCCAGAATGAAATGGAACAAATTTCTACACAAAATAAGAAATTATATTATATGCAATATAGTTATAATGTTTCACGTCAAAAGATCGCAGAACTTTGTGAAGAAATTTTAATGCATTGAAGTATTGACAAGAATTATGAATAAAAGCAACGCAAAAAAGCTGGCAGAGATGTTTTTTGCAGGCTAATGATTGGCGCTAGATCAGAAGCAATAATAGGATATATGATTGCAAAGAAGTTTTCTAAAAAAATCGGAATAGCAATGCATAATCGATAGAAAGGTAATTATGGCTGGAAAAAGTGTTTATGTAATTTTAGTTAATTACAATGGATTAAACGATACAGAAGAATGCATAAGAAGTCTCAAACAAAATTCTTATGATAATTATAAAATTATCGTGGTGGATAATTGCTCTCCTGATGATAATATTTATGACCTCAAAGATAAGTGGAATGATTTAATAATTGTTAGTAGCCTAGCAAATGAAGGATTTGCCAAAGCTAATAATCATGGAATTGATATTGCATTACAAAATGGCGCAGATTATGTGTTGCTTTTAAACAATGATACTATTGTTGAAAAAGACTTCTTAGAAAATATGGTTGTTACAGCACAAAAACTTGCTGCAGATGTGTTAACGTGCAAAATTATGTATAACTACGATCGAACCAAACTTTGGTACGGCGGTGGAAAAATAGATTGGAAAAAAGGGTATGGAATTCATTACGTTAGTAATGAATTAAAAGATATTACAGAAATTGAATTTGTGACTGGTTGTTGCATGTTACTAAAAAAGAACGTTGTAGAGACATTAAAACTTCCGGAAGACTACTTTATGTATTTTGAAGATGTAGATTATTGTGTTAAGTTAAGAGAACATGGATTTTCTATTTTTTATTCTCCTTATATTAAATTGTATCATAAAGTAAGTGCCAGTGCGGGCATTGAATCACCATTTTTTGTATATTATTGGAATCGTAATCGGTTGATTTTTATGAAAAAATATCGCTATAGAGTTGGAACGCTATCATATTACATGAGAGTTTCTTTTTTCTTGCTTACGAGGTTATTTAAAACAATAGGTTATATTTTGCATGGTGATTTTGAAAAAAATCAAAAAATGTTTGAAGGAGTTAAAGCAGGAATTAGCTATAAAATAAAGACTAACTATTAAATGTCGAGTCTGGAAATGCCAGTATCCTATCGTTTTCATTCCAAAATATAAAAAGAAAGTTTTATATGGAAAAATAAGAGAAGATGTACGGGAAATCATCAGTACGCTGTGTAAGTATAAAGGCGTAGATATTATAGCAAGTGCAGTATGCATAGATCGTGTGCATTTAAGTGTGACAATTCCATCCAAGCTTAGTGTAGCGAATTTTATGGGATACTTAAAAGGAAAAAGTACGTTAATGATTTATGACAGGTATCCCGAACTGCAAAGTAAGTGGGATAAAGCATTTTGGGCAAGAGGCTATTATGTAGAAAACATTGGTAATATTACCTATGAAGCAGTCGGAAATATATCGAAGGCAAGCAGAAGAATCAAGAAAAGAAGATTCAAGAAGCACCGCTTTATAAGTAGACCAGTAACAATACTTGAGACACAGCCTTTCGGGGCGAGCAGCAACATAGCTCTTTGGAGGACTAATAATAAACCACCAGTAATAAAGCACTAGTTGAACTGATGATTGCTAACTGATCAAGAGGCGCGAAATGCTTTATTTTTAGAAAAAATGTCAAGGATTAAAAAGGTAGAGAAAGTTTGAAACAAATAAGTAGAGGACATCCAAAGAACAAAGGGTATAACAAATAAACCATCAAATGTAGTGGTTTTGAAAAGTAAATATAGATACAACACCTAATCAGAAAACGGAAGAAAGATCATCTTTGATGACATATTCTCGTTGTCTGAGCAGATTAAGTGCCTGTGAAAAGGTTAGTACTTTCGAAATGCTCAGGATCTACGACAGATGGCAATGATAGCTTTTTGGTGACCACGGCGTGCCTTTATTCGTCGATAACGGGTGGAAAATTCAGAATTTTTCTTCGATTTGATTAAAGTATTTGCAGTTTTTGCCAAAACTGGTTTAAAATAAGAGACAGCACGGGAAATACGAGAGGATTTGATTTTGCGATCGATTTTATTGTTACGAGGGCAACATCCAGCCCATGAGACGAGGTTTTTAGTTTTGGGGGAAAACAGACATGTCACCTCCGATTTCAGAAAGCACTTGGATGGTAGTTATTGGATTCTTATCGAATCCTGGTACGGTTCGGATAAGATTTAGGATGTTTTCGTATTTATCACGGAGACGAAAGATTTTCCGTTCTATTTCTGTCTTGTGCATTTCTAATTCATCGATGTGGTTTAAGGATTGTCTGATCTTCACAGCCTGTTCAGGAGAGATGACATCAGCAACAGCAGACTTATTTCTTCTATTGGAGTTTTACATTTGTGGTCAATAAAAGGTGTTACATCAAAGAATTCCCCAGGGTGTTGTAAAATCGGTTCTGTGATAGAACGGGAAGATTTCCCAAATATATCAGAAAAGATATCGTCCAACTTAAGTTTGATACAGTAAGACAATTAAGGACACGGTTCTTCTCACTGGTAATTATGCAGGTGAGCTTGAAACGGTATTTTATGAGATCTCTTAATTCACGGATGTCAGCGGGTGAAATAAAGGAAGGTTTGAACATTCCACGCGTGTATAAATCGCAGATTCATTTTACATCTTTGTGGTTAGTCTTGTTCCCTTTCTGAGGTTTCGTATATTTTGGATGGGAAAGAGTAACCCAGATGTTATTTTTCTAAAGAATATTGAAAACGGGAATCCAGTACTTGTCGGCAGATTACATACAAACATCGTTACAGTTATATTTCACAAGTCAGTTACACAGTTCTTGCAGCCCTTTTGGAAAGAAAAGCGAGTTTGTTTATATTTGATACGATTGCTGGTGTCGGTAATACAGATACAGGCAAAGATCCATGTTTTAAAAGACGCAAAAAACTTCCAGCTGATTTATAAAGATAAAACTGACATTGACGGGTCATCCGGCAAAATCGAGTCGATTTTGGAAGAGATAGGTTTACAGGCTACGGAAATGCGCCAATTATTGATGCATTAAACGGATGACTGACAACAAATAAAAATGCGAGGTCGCCGCTATACAGCCCCACCAATCACATATCACATCCACGTGTTCTGTAGTGGGTCAGTCTTATAGGTAAATCATATCGGAGAAAAGAGAAATAGGAAATAGAAAGCGAAGGCCAGCCAACGTGTTTCATGACATATTGGTACTTTTAGCAGAAAGGTGGACTATAAAAATGAAAATAGAATCTCAGAAGTCGGAGAAATATGAGCTTAGAGATTCCGAGAGACTATATATAATGAAGGGAGTAAGGTAATGAAAATTAAAAGAAAAATAATAAAAAACTATTGGATTGTATGGCTAACAATATTCAGCTTTATTGTGTTACAAAAAGTAGCAGTTAGTTTTTCGGGTATACAATTTTCTATTGCTTTTTTTTCGTATTTTTGTTTTTTATTTATAATGCGGATAAATAAGAATGCAGCCTTTAATTGGCAACGCATGATTTGGTATCTGCTAATGGTGCTAGCGGCGACCATTGCATTGCTTATAAATCCTGAGAAAAGTTCATTATCATCGTTTATATTATTTTTGATCATTTATTCAACATTTACTATAGATTTATTTATACCCTATCTATTAAAATGTAAGGCCAAAAATATTTTTGAACAACTTTTACTGTTAGGGGCAATTTTGGGAATTGCACAATTTTTGGTACAATTGAAAGGTGGTACTTATTTTGAGCTATCTGATTTTTTGCCGTCTTCTTTGAAGTTGGCAGGGTTTAATACATATTATCCACTTACGTATGGCTCTGAAATTAATAAATCAAATGGATTCTTTTTTATGGAACCATCTTTTTTTTCACAATTTATGGCATTAGGCATAATAATTGAGATGCTAAATCAAAAACGTATACTACGATTGGTTATATTGGGGTTAGGATTATTAAGTTCTTTTTCTGGAACGGGTATTATACTTTTAGTGATTTTTTTAATGCCACTATTAGCAAAAATGAAACCGTTTGTACGGAATTTCTTATTATTTTGTGGATGTATTATACTTTTTATGTTTATGAAAACGGAGTATGCGGAAGTAATAACTTCACGAATTTTTGAAATTAAGTCTTCCGATTCTAGTGCAGCAATTAGATTTGTTAATCCGATACGTGCTATTTTTGAAAGACCTTTTTTGAGCATACTTTTTGGTAGTGGCGCAGGTACTTGTAATATGATTTATGATCAATCAATTGCTAACTTTAGCGCGATACCCAAGGTGCTTTTTGAATATGGTGTAATAACAACCGTACTATACATGGGATTGATATTTAAAGGCTTTTTTAGAAAAAAAGGAGACATTTTTTCAATTGCTGTAGTGGTAATGTATCTATTTCTAGGTGGAAATTTGTTACAGCCAGTGGTCGCTTTTTTTGCATATTTTATTATAGAAATTTATAGAGAATATCCAGTAGCAGAAATTAGTTATTCAAATCCCCAAAAAAGATGATAGAACGCGAATAGCAAATGGCGTTCAGCACCTTACGGCTTTTTTGGGGGGAGATTTATATTATAGAAGAGACTATGAAAGGAAAAATAGATGAGGATTTGTTTTGTATTACCTAGATTTTCAAGAGGAGCACAAGGCGGATATAAAATGGTTTATGAATATGCCAATAGGTTAATAAATCGGGGACATATAATAGACATTTTATATTTAAATGATACAGTAATGCAGCGTTTTGCAGTTCCTTGGTTTATAAAAAAAGCATATGCCAATTATTTAACTAAACGTGGACCAAAATGGTTTCCGTTAGATAGTGAAGTTGACAATGTATCAAGTTTAAAAAAAGATTATGAGAAAACTGTAAAAAAAGCAGATGTTGTTATTGCAACTGCAATTGAGACAGTTTCCATTGTAAAAAATTCAAGCTGTTCCAGAAAAGTATATTTTATTCAAGATTTTGAAAATTGGAATTGCTCAGATCAAATAGTATATGAAAGTTATGGAGCTGGATTTCGAAATATTGTTATTTCCAGCTGGCTAAAAGAAAAAGTTGATATGTATTCTCAACAACCTGCAATTTTGATTAAAAATCCTGTTGACGTCACAGCATACAAAATGATATGTCCGTTGGAAAAAAGGTATCGACATAGTATTTCACTTCTATATCATCAAAAGCCTCATAAAGGATTTAAGTATGCTTTTGAGGCTATATTGGAACTCAAGAAAAGATATACTGATTTAAAAGTAAAAGTGTTTGGAGTTTATTCTAGACCCAAAGAATTTCCGGAGTTCATTGAATACACTCGTTCAGCAACTGCGGAGCAGACGATCGAAATTTACAATAGTTCAGCAGTATTCCTTTGTGCAACAGTTGCTGAGGGATATGGCCTTACTGGCCTAGAAGCAATGGCTTGTGGCGCAGCGCTTGTGTCAACGGACTATCAAGGTGTACACGAATATGCGGTAGATGGAGTAAATGCGCTTCTGTCACCAGTAAAAGATGTGGATGCGCTTGTGTCTAATGTGTCAAAACTTTTTGATAATGATGAGTTGAGATACCAGCTCGCGGAAGCTGGTATTAAATCAGTACAGGAAAATTTTAATTGGGACATCGCAGTAAATAAGTTTGAAAAAGCAATAAGAAAATGATAATAGAAAAATCGCAATCCCAGCATTCTATTTCTATAAGTGTGGTAATATTTTGCGAGTGTATCTGGTGATGAATGTAGTTACGAGGATATTAGGTAACACAAATAAGCTGGCTAAAGTCTAATCATAATAAAAACAAAAAAATCTGTAGCATATATATATTAAGGCAAAACATAGAAAATAGTTCGGATAGTACACGGTATATAGAACACGGATTTAAGTTGGTAAAAAATAGGAAGGAGTATAAAGCTATTTGGAAGAAAATATTAAGATACGTAGTGTGAAATATAATTTAATAATGAATATTATTTTGAAAATTTCGTCGTTCATATTTCCGCTTATAACATTGCCATATATAACAAGAACGTTGGGAGCCATTGGAAACGGAAAAGTAGCATTTGCAACATCTGTTGTAAATTATTTTGCAATGTTTGCACAATTAGGTATTCCAACATATGGGGTAAGAGCATGTGCAAAGTGCAGAGATAATAAGGATAAACTGACGCAAACAGTTCAAGAACTTCTTCTGATTAATATGGTAGCTGTAGTACTTTCTTATTTTGCATTGATAGTAGGAATGTTACTGATACCAAAACTTCAAGAGGAACCTGAATTGATGTTAATTAGTTCAATAACAATTATCTTAAATATGGCTGGAATGGAATGGCTATATCAATCAATTGAACAGTATCAATATATCACAATCCGTAATATTATTTTTAAGATCATTTCGATTGTATTGATGTTTTTGTGCGTGCATAATTCAGCAGACTATATTATTTACGGTGCATTGACTGTTTTTTCAGCAGGCGGATCAAATATTTTGAACTTGATTAACTGTCGTAAATTTCTTGCACATAAAACTTATTTTGGAAGATATAATTTTCGGCAGCATCTAAAAGCGATATTTGTTTTTTTTGCACTTTCAGTGGCAGTATCTATATATACTAGTATGGATACTGTTATGTTGGGATTTATGTCAAGTGATAAAGAAGTGGCATACTATGCCTTAGCAACTAAAGTAAAAATGGTTCTTGCTACAACGGTATCAGCATTGGGACCGGTTCTTTTGCCTAGGATGACATATTGCTTAAATAATGATCAATATGAGAAGTTTAAAAGTTATATTGAAAAATCGCTTCATTTTGTAATATTGTCCGCAGTTCCAGTTGTGGTTTTTTTTACAGTTATGACACCAGAGGTAATAGAAATTTTGGGTGGAGCAGAGTATCGACCAGCAATATTGTGCATGCAGATTATCACATTGGCTGTTATTCCACTTGGAATTGGAAATGTTGCATGCGCTCAAATTTTAACTCCTTTAGGAAAAGAAAAGTTAACAATGTATTCAACAGTTTGTGGAGCAGTGATAAATTTTATTGCGAATGCTATTTTCATTCCTAAAATGGGTGCTGTAGGAGCAGCGCTGGCTACTGTATTAGCTGAAAGCGTTGTAGCAATTATTCAAATATATTATGCGTGGAATGAAATGAAGGAAGCGTTTGCTAAAATTGAATATTTTAAATTGATACTGACTAATGTTGTAACAGGAGCCTTTCTAATAATAGTAAGAAATAAACTTTTGGGGATTCAACCTATAATTGTATTAATGATATCATGCTGTGCGTTCTTTTTTGTTTATGGAGTCATGTTACTTATATTAAAAGATTCTCTAGTGGAAAAGTATGTAATACCAGTGATGAAACGATTAAAAAGATAGTGAATGACAAGAGCATTACCTGGGGGCTGATTCTACGAACAAAAAAGTTGAAATGCAAATAAATCAGAATTCATAGCTTTTTTTTATAGTTTCATGGTATGATTATTTTAGTGTAAGCGCTTAAATTTCCGGTATCTATAGAAAAATATCCGACCGCTGAAAAGCGGTCGGAGTACCTTGACAATTCACATAAATTTGATTATTCTGCAGAGCTTTCCGTCCGGCGTTTGATTTCCGTTTTTACATCTTCGTTCCACGGAGCCAGCTGTTCCAGCTCTTCGTCGGGAGAGCCGAGGAGCGTATTTGATGGGTAAGCGCTTTATATTCTAGCGTCAGATAAAACAAATACTTGCGCCATTGCTAGACGCAAGTATTTTACTACATTTATTATTTCTGGCAACTCACTTTCACACTGTCACTCCACGGTGCCAATTCGGATAACTGTTCATCCGTCATTTTGGCATTGGGCCGATGTTCCAGCAGATATTCCAGGTAGCGGTAAACATTCAAACCATTAGCTTTTGCCATCTCTACCATTGTGTAGGTAAGAGCGCTCGCTTCAGCGTAAACGGTAGAATACGAGTACCTTGACAAATAGCAGACCGCTTTTGCGGTCTGTTTATTTTCCGCTGGCTTTTTGCGGCTTTCTAATGTTTTCGGGCAACATATCTGACCATGGCAGAAGTTCTGCAAGAAAATCTGTGTTTTTGTCATCTACATGTTTGGGAATCTCCGTAAGCAGATATTCGAAATAATCGAAAGGTTTCAGGTTATTCGCCTTTGCAGTTTCTGCGATACTGTAGATGATCGCTGAACTATTGGCTCCATTGACCGTATCGATCATCTCCCAGTTTTTCTTCCCTATACAGAATCCACGGATCGCACGTTCGCTGGCATTGTTGTCTATTGGAACATCCCCATCTTCCAGAAAGACTTTCAGGTAGCTTTCCTGGTTCAGTGCATATGTAAATGCTTCCCGTATTTTACCGTTCTTTGGAATTTTAGGTTCATTCTGTTTCAGGTACGCAAAGAAAGCATCCACCAGTGGTTTTACCACAAGCTGACGCTGCATGAGCCTGTCTTCCGTAGAAAAATCAGACAGTTTTCCCTCTTCCCGGTAAATGGCCTGTATCTGTTTCATGATCAGATGCAGGATCGATTCCTTTCGGTGTGCTTTTGGTATCACTTCCAGTGCATCGTTAAACCTGCGCCTGCAGTGAACCCAGCAGCCTGCGATCTTCAGATCTTCACGCTCCTTTTCCAATGTATGATATACCTGGTACCCATCCGTAACACAGATCCCGGTGTAATCCCTCAGGAATTCCCGGGGATGGGATGCATTACGCGTTTTCTGGTATTCATAAAGGATGATCTGACGATCCCGGTACATAAAGCCGGACCGGTACACCCACATGTAACTCTGGCTGCCGGCAGGATGCCCGTCCTTATTTACAAGTACAGGAGTCTCATCTGCCTGTATCACATGATAATCATACAGAAGTTTATGCAGATAATCATACATGGTTCCCAGATATTCTTCCCCAAGACGGATCATCCAGTTCGCCATGTTCTGTCTGGTAATGGCAAGCCCGTACCTTTCGAATTCTTTTTCAAGACGGTAGAGAGGTACCGCATTTACATACTTACCATTTATGACTGCCGCAGCAAGGGACGGGGATACAAGGCTTCCATGAAGCAGATTTCTGGGATGGGGTGCCTTTATCATGTGTTCATCCAGTTTACTGGAATAAACGCCGATATGATGTTCCTCTATCACGACACTGGCCGGAATGAACTGATAACATCGGGAAATGGCATCCGGAAGCTGTTTCCATCCGTTTTCACCAAACTCAGCCGTCAGTTCTTCCTCTTTCAGATAGTGATCAATACGTTTTACTGTCAGCCCTGCTATGTCAGCCGCTTTTTTCCCTGGCTGTTTTTTCTTTTTGGGTGCTTTCAATTCCAGGTCCTCAGGTTCCGGTGCATCCAGGTCGCAGACTGCCTCTGCTTCATTAAAGAATACGATAGTCCCGTCTACTTCCATGAAACGTATCTGTTCAGAATCCGCCATTTTTTCGCTGGATCTGCCAAAACGGTTCTTCTGGAAAAGGACCATCTGTTCCATCATCAGCTGCATCCTGTCATTTAAGGCCTGCGTTTGCCTGGACAATTCTTCCATCTGTCCCTGCATCCCAAGAAAAAGCTCTATCAGCAGATCCTTATCAAACTTATTCAGTTGTTCTTTTGTGTACTTGATCGTCATAACCGGAACTCCTGTCTTTATACTGATTCCGATTATAACAGAATTTTTGTATTTCCGCCAATCCTTCAGATATGGGCTTTCGTCATAATGACGGTGGATAATACATCTGGAAAGCCGTTGTTTTACAGCTTTTCAGATGTATTATCCACAACAGTTTTTCTATTCACACGATAACAAATGGAATGAGAAAAGACTGTTTGTGGATAACCTTTTTCATCCGGTTGATACACATCATTTTTACAGTTTTGGTACTTTTTTATTTTCGGCATTTTGCACAGGCTACATAATGCGGGGTGTCTCTTTCAGCTCAGAGATCGGATAGCGTGCAACGATCTCCAGTCCCTGCATCAGCATACGGTACTGGTCGTCTGCGATCGCCATTGCCTCATCTGTCGAACGGGGCCACCGGAATGCACCATTATCGAGTCTCTTGTACATAAGGAGAAAACCATCGCCTTCCCAGAGCAGTGCTTTGATCCGGTCACATCTTCTTCCACAGAAAAGAAACAGTGTATTTTTGTCGTAAGGATCAAGCTTAAACTGAAAGCGTACGATCGTTGCCAGCCCATCGATCCCACGACGGAGATCCGTAAATCCCATCGCCAGATACACCTTTTTAAATCCGGAAGCATCTGCATCATTCAGCATGGGTAAAAGCCTTTATGAGATGGCAGAGCATTTCCGGTGAAGTACCGGAAAATATCTCAGCTGACAGTCCCCTGGTATTTTTAATACGGATCATTGGCAGAGTTCCTGCCGAAATGCATGTACCGGATTCTTTTGGAGTATCTGTTTTCTTTGGATCTGGTGCAGGTGCGGGCAGTTCCACAAAAGCAGTGGTTTCTGTGTCCTGCATCTGATCCAGACATATCTGCCTGACACGCCGGAGACGGTAATAATAGTTGGCTTTTGTAAGATTATTTTGGGTACACCAGGTTTCAACATCCATCCCTTTGGGACGGTTCTGACAATTCCGGATCTGTTCTGCCCATTGTCTGATCCTCACCTGCTGAGCTACAAGGCTGGTTTGCGTAGCCATAAGATTCCTCCTCTGAATCATAGTCAGTTAAAAAAGTTAAGTACTAAACTTTTTTGACTATGTTATTTTGTTGAGTATGATTATGGCATAACTTGAAGTGAATAAAAAGGTACTCGTATTCTACCGTTTACGGTTTTTCCTTCTCGAGACGCAGTTGTTTCCGCTTTTCATAATTACCGGGATACTTTTTGTTGATGGAGTCTTCCATGGCAAACAACCGATTGCAGTACTGGACTCCCTGTACTGCAGGCTGGCTGTAGTCATACTGCTTCCCTTTGGGAACAGCGTCGATAAAGTATCGGCGGATATGTGCCCAACAGGAGCAGCGCCTGATCCCAGGCAGACTGTTATAACCCTGATAGCCGTCCGTTTCCAGATATCCGCTGTAGCCTTCCAGAAACTCCTTTGCATGGCTGCCGCCCCTGTTCGGGGAATAGCCATACAGGATGATCCCCGCAAGTCCGTCCTCACCGCTTCGGAACAGCCACATGAATGACTGGGTCTGTGCCCTGCGTCCTTCCTCTTTTAATACCTGGACCCGCGTCTCATCTGCCATCGCAAAACTACGTTTCAGCAGCTCCCGATGAAAGTAATCGTACATTGGCTGAAAATAGTTCTGTGAACAGTAGATGACCCAGTTGGCAAGGGTGGTCCGGCTGATCTGCGCCCCATACTGCTTCCAGTCCTTTTCCTGCCGGTAAAGTGGAAGCCCGTTGGCATATTTCTGGTACATAGTCCATGCAGCGGCAGATGCTGATGCAGGTCCTTTTCCAAGCAGAGCCGGCGGAACCTGAGACTTTACAATCACAGGCTTTTCTGTATCGCCGAGTCCTTCCTTGCAGGAGGGGCATCCGTAGCTCTGGCTGTAGTATTCGATCACTTTACAGGTGGCAGGAATAAATTCCAGTTCCCGGCGGACATATTCCTCGCCGATCAGGACCATCTGCATACCACATACCGGACAGATCTGATCCTCTTCCGGAAGTGGAACCACTACTTTTTCAACTTTCAAGCCTTTGAAGAGTTCCTCATGTGCTGCCTTCTTTTTACGGGTATGCTCCCGGATTACCGTTTCGCCTTCCAACAGGGAGGGATCCTGTTCCACTTCTGCTTCATCGAAGAGATTCTGCTGTCCCGGAATGTCATCAGATCTTCTCTCGCTGGAGGAACCAAAGAGTTTTTTTGTCAGATAATCTACCTGTTCCTGAAGAGCTTTCTCATGACTGGTTTTTTCGTCAATAATAAGACGGAGAGCTTTGATCAGTTCCGTCTGCTCCGCTATCATTGTTTTCAGTTGTGATACGGTATCTTTCAGCTCTCAAGGCTGGATATCTTTTGCACTGGAAGCCATCGTTTCTCTCCTCGGATTTGATTCCTTTATTATACCAGAAATGGGATTTTTACTAAAGGAAAACAACGCCTGAAAAATGCCGAATTTACAAGGGATTTCCGAATTTTTCTATGCAGGATTTCTGCCAGGATCCACGAGCTTTTTATTCTGCTTTGAGGGCTTTTGGCTGGTCAATATCAATCCCGGACATCAGCCAGTCAAACTCCCTCCAGGAAAGATTCCGGACCTCTGACTGCTTTCTGGACCATTGATAACCGCCGCGGACAGACAATCGCTTATAGATCAGAACGAAGCCATCCGGTTCGCGGAACAAGGCTTTGATCCTGTCCCGTCTTCTTCCACAGAAAAGGAAGAGAGCACTGGACGACGGATCCATCTTAAGCTGGTCTTCGATAACGGTGCAGAGTCCGTCAATAGATTTCCTTATATCCGTGTAGCCACAGACAATGTAGATCTTCTCAAGTCCGGAAACATCACCTAACATGAAAACTCCTGAAGCATGCGAAAAGTCCTGGTGAGCAGAACAGGATCCGCATCATTGCTGATGCGGACTGTGATATCCTTCATAGAAACTTCAATCGTATGTGAATTGTCAAGGTTCGAATTTAGCATCTGCGATGCGGTATGCTGTTCCGGACTGTGATCCGGAACAATGTCAATGGGAACCACGTCCTGTTTCGGGCGTGGAACCTCAAGATGACCATAATTCGCCGCTGGGATCTGATCCGCTGCTGTTTTCCGACAACGGCTGACCCAGTTGTAAAAGGTGCTTACTGCAATGTCGTTTTCACGACACCAGTCAGCATCTGTCATGCCGCTCTGACGGCATTCATTGATAAGTCTGATCTGTTCCACCATCGGAACGCGGGTCTTGCGAGTACCTGCCATAACCTATCCTCCATAATTGTAGTGAAATAATCTAAGTATCTATCAGCTGCAATTATAGGGGAAATCTAAGGATTTGAAAATCCGCAGGAATACTTGGCGCTTACGCTGCTTCTGCAGCCATGCTATTTTTCATTCGGTTTCTGTGGTTTTCGTATATTTTCTTGCAAATTCGGAACCTTTTTCTTATGTACAAAAAATAAAAGAAAAAAAGATTGAAAAAGCTATAAAGTTATAGTATAATCGAAAACAAAAGTTCATGAAAAATGAAAGAAGGAAGTATATGAACAACTCGAAACAAGATATATTGAACAACCTGATAAAAGAACCCTTCATCAATCAGCGTATCCTTGCCGCGCAGACCGGCCATTCGCTTGGTATTGTTAATCGTTCAATTAAGGAGCTGATTTCAGAAGGTTACCTGGATGAAGAGATCCGTCCGACAGAAAAGGCACTGCGTGAAGCAAAAGAAAAAGCGCCGAAAAACGCCATTATTCTTGCCGCCGGATTTGGTATGCGGATGGTTCCGATTAATACAGAGACACCGAAAGGACTTCTGGAAATCAAAGGAGAGCGGCTGATTGAGTGCACAATCCGTCAGCTTCATGAAGTCGGCATTACAGAGATTTACGTCGTTGTCGGATTTATGAAAGAGCAGTATGAATATTTGATCGATGAATACGGCGTAGACCTGATCGTTGCTCCGGATTATGCGTCGAAAAACAATCTGCATTCCCTGAAAACGGCGGCAGACCATTTATCAAACAGCTACATCATTCCCTGTGATATCTGGTGTGAAAAGAATCCATACAGCAGAAACGAATTATACTCCTGGTACATGGTCAGTGATCTGGTGGATGATGACAGTACCGTCCGCGTAAACCGGAAGCAGGAGCTGGTCGTACAGAAAGAGCAGGCAGGCGGAAACGCCATGATCGGTATCTGTTATCTATTGGAAGCGGAAGCAGCGGTCGTGCGGGAGCGTCTGGAAGAACTGGGAAGAGATTCCCGATACGATGGAGCGTTCTGGGAGGAAACCTTATATCAGAAAGACAGAATGATTGTGACAGCACGCGTTGTACATGCCGCAGATGCTGTAGAAATCAACACATACGAGCAGCTGCGCGAGATCGACAGCGATTCCAGCCAGCTGCAGACGGATGCCATTCAGGTGATCTGTGAAGCACTTGGAGCACAGCAGGACGAAGTAACAAACATTACAGTTCTGAAAAAGGGAATGACAAATCGATCCTTTTTATTCTCCTGCAAAGATAAAAAATACATTATGCGTATCCCGGGAGAGGGAACAGATCAGCTGATCAACCGCCGCCAGGAAGCAGCCGTCTATCAGACGATCGCCGGACGGAAGATCTGCGATGAGATTGCCTATATTAATCCGGAGAACGGCTATAAAATCACAGAATATCTCGACGGTGCGAGGGTCTGCGATGCAGAAAAGGAAGAAGATCTTCAGAAATGCATGAAGAAACTGCGGGAGTTTCACGGGCAGAAATTAAGAGTAGACCATTCCTTCGACCTGTTCGGACAGATGGAATACTATGAAAGCCTCTGGGAAGGAACTCCGTCAGCATATAAAGATTACGAAAAGACGAAAGCGCATGTGCTTCAGTTAAAGGATTACATCGAAGCAAATGCCGGAGAGCGGGTGCTCACCCACATTGATGCCGTGCCGGACAATTTTCTGTTTGTGGAAGAAAACGGAAAAGAGGAGATCCGCCTGATCGACTGGGAATACGCCGGAATGCAGGATCCGCATGTGGATATCGCAATGTTCTGTATCTATTCTCTCTACCAAAAAGAGCAGGTGGATCATCTGATTGATCTTTATTTTGAAGGAAACTGTGACGACAGAACACGCATAAAAATCTACTGCTACATCGCGGTCTGCGGTCTGCTCTGGAGCAACTGGTGCGAGTACAAACGGAATTTAGGCGTAGAATTCGGAGAGTATTCTCTGCGGCAGTACCGTTACGCAAAAGATTATTACAAAATTGTCCAGCAGGAACTGGGAGAGGAAGAAAAAGAAACATGTACAAAGTAGAGCGTGCCATTATTATGGCAGCAGGTCTGGGAAACCGGATGAAGCCGGTGACATTAAAAACGCCGAAGCCGCTGGTCCGGGTAAACGGTGTGCGGATGATTGATACCGTCATCGACGGGCTGCATAAAAACGGAATTACAGAGATTTACGTGGTAGTCGGTTACCTCAAAGAACAGTTCCAGACACTGGAAGAGGAGTACCCGGGTCTGAAGCTGATCGACAATCCGTGGTACGATACCTGCAACAACATCGCATCGCTGTATGTGGCGCGGGAACATCTGGAAAATGCGATTATTCTTGACGGTGACCAGATCATCTATCATCCGGAAATTCTGGCACCGGAGTTTGAGCGATCCGGTTACAACAGCGTGTGGACCGATGATGAGACCGACGAGTGGCTGCAGACCGTGGAAAACGGCATTGTGACAGGCTGCAGCAGAACCGGCGGAAAGGGCGGATGGCAGCTATACAGCATTTCCCGATGGACAGCAGAAGATGGAAAGCGGCTGAAAGGCCATCTGGAGCAGGAGTTTGAAGTAAAGAAAAACCGTCAGATTTACTGGGACGATGTGGCAATGTTCTGTTACCCGAAAGAGTATCAGCTTGGCATCCGGCCAATGAAGGCAGAGGATATCATAGAAGTAGACAATTTCAGAGAGCTTGTTGCACTCGATGCATCGTATGCGGATTACGCAGAAAGGGAAGAAAATGAACAGTAAAAACCAACAGAAGAAAAAAGAAATCGACTGGATGATCACGCTGGTGCCTTTGGCGCTGATCGTTGCTCTATGTATCGTATTTTTCTTTGCACCGGAGCAGTCGAATCAGGTACTTGGCCAGATTCGATTTCTGTTTGGAGACACCTTTGGAACGTATTACCTGGTCATCGGACTTGGCATTTTCTTTCTGTCTCTGTTTCTGGCAGGCTCCAAATACGGAAATATTGTGCTTGGAAAGCCGGATGAGAAGCCAAAATATTCCTTTTTTGCATGGGGATGCATGATGTTTACCTGTGGTCTGGCAGCAGATATTCTGTTTTATTCGTTCTCTGAGTGGATTTTGTACGCAACAGATCCTCACATCGCAGAACTTGGCAGCATTCAGGACTGGGCAGGCGTATTTCCACTGTTTCACTGGAGCTTTATCCCGTGGGGATTCTATCTGGTACTGGCTGTTGCGTTTGGCTTTATGCTTCATGTAAGAAAACGAAACCGTCAGAAATACAGCGAGGCGTGCCGTCCGATTCTGGGAAAACAGACAGATGGAATTGGCGGCCGTCTGATTGACCTTCTGGCTGTCTTTGCACTGCTGGCCGGAACTGCTACCACTTTTAGTGTGGCAACTCCTCTGATGGCGGAAATCATCGGCGAGCTGTTCCATATGGAAGTCAGCAGAACTGTGATTAATATTATCATTCTTCTGATCACCTGCTGTGTTTATACCTATTCTCTTCTGCATGGATTCAAAGGAATCAGCATTCTGGCCAAGGTGTGCATTTATCTGTTTTTTGGACTCCTTGCCTTCGTCCTGCTGTTTGGGGGAGAGACGCGGTATATTATTGAAACTGGATTTTCTTCTCTTGGAAAAATGATTCAGAACTTTATCGGCTTATCAACGTATACGGACCCGATGCGTACGACAAACTTCCCACAGAACTGGACCATTTATTACTGGGCATACTGGATGGTATGGTGTGTGGCAGCACCGTTCTTCATTGGCAGCATTTCCCGTGGAAGAACCGTGCGCCAGACGATTCTCGGCGGATACGGTTTTGGTGTGGGTTCCACGCTTGTCAGCTTTATTATTCTTGGAAATTATTCGATGGGAAAGCAGATTTCAGGTGCAATTGATTTCATTTCGCAGTATAATGAAAATGGAGATTTATATCATCTGATTGTGTCGATGATCAAAACCATGCCGTGTGCACCGCTGATTATGGTTGTTGTATTAGTTACGATGGTTGCATTTTATGCGACATCGTTCGACTCGATCGCATTGACAGCATCGTGCTACAGCTACCGGAAACTGGAAGACGGCGAAGAGCCGGCAAAAGGAATTCAGCTGATGTGGTGTATTCTGCTGATCCTGCTTCCGATTGCACTTCTCTTCGCAGAGAGTTCCATGAACAGTCTGCAGTCCGTCAGTATTGTAGCGGCATTTCCGATCGGCATTGTGATCGTAATGATTGCGGTCAGCTTCTTAAAAGATGCAAAACAGTATTTAGAAGAACTGCAGGGGGGTTAATGGATCTTTCTCTTGCGCTCCATCCCCTTTTGTGTTACCATAAAACACGCAAATAACCCAAACAGCAAGGAGATTACATGAACATTACCTCAAAATACCGTTCTCTCTCCGTTCAGGCGAAGGCGGCGCTTTGGTTTACGATCTGCAGTTTCTTACAGAAAGGCATTTCGTTCATCACAGTTCCGATTTTCACGCGTCTGATGAGTACCGAGGAGTACGGAACCTATACGGTTTATCTGTCCTGGCTGCAGATTTTGACGATTATGACATCGCTGTATTTATTTAATGGTGTTTATGACAATGCGATGGCAAAGTACGAGAAGCAGCGGGATGAATATACATCTGCAATGCAGGGACTGACGCTTGTGATTACGGGTGCGGTTTTTGCATTGTATTGTTTTACATCGGGTTTCTGGGAGAAGATTTTAAATCTGCCGAAATCCATGATTCTGCTGATGTTTCTGGAAGCGCTGCTGAGTCCGGCGCTTTCCTACTGGTCGGGGCGGCAGCGGTTTGAGTATCGGTACCGGATTCTGGTCTGTGTGACGATTCTGCAGGCGCTGATGAACCCGATTGCGAGCCTGGTGCTGATCCGCATGAATGGCGGTACGGCCATGATGCGGATCTTAGGTATCGTCGGGGTGCAGGTCTGCATCTGTGTGCCGATTATTGTGTTCCAGTTCTGCAAAGGAAAAGAGTTTTTTTCGAAAGAATACTGGGGCTATGCGCTGCGGATCGGGATTCCGATTGTGCCGCATTATCTGTCCGGCATTATCCTGAACCAGGGCGACCGCATCATGATCGACAAGATGGTCGGAAAGACGGAGGTTGCGCTGTACGGACTGGCGTACAGCATTGGTATGCTGGTGCAGCTTTTCATCAGCGGTATGAACAGTGCATTGACACCGTGGATGTACAGCAAAATCAAAAAGGGCGACATCCGTTCAATGCGGAAGGTGCTGCAGCTTCTTAGTGTTGTAGTGGTCGGCATAGCCGTGGCGCTGATGCTGATCAGCCCGGAGCTGGTGCTGATTTTCGGATCACCGAAGTACCGCGAGGCGGTGTACGTCATTCCGCCGGTGGCAGCGAGTGTGTTCTTTATCTTCATTTATAATATTCTCTCGATGCCGCAGTTTTATTATGAAAAAACACAGTTTCTGATGGCTGCATCCATGGCGGCGGCTGGAGCGAATGTGGTGCTGAACTTTATTTTTATCCGCCTGTTCGGTTACATCGCGGCCGGTTACACGACGCTGGCATGCTATATGCTGTATTCGGTCGGCCATTATATTGTGAGCAAACGGATTCTGGTGAACGAAGGAATCCAGGAAAATCTGATGAGTCCAGGATTTCTTGTGGCGTGCTCCGTTTTTCTGATTGGAGCAAGCATCATCTGCAATCTGATTTTCCCGTACAGAATCCTGCGTTACGCGATTCTGCTCGCAAGTGCAGGGCTGGTCTTCTGGAAGAAAGAACTTCTGCTGAAGACGATGGCGGATATTCGGAAAAAATAAAAAAGTGGGGGAGGATTTGAAACGAATGTTCAGAGACTCCCCGTTTTTGCGCGTTTTTTCTTGACAGTCACAGAAAAAACGATACAATGAAAGAATGAAGAAAAGTAAGGCATTTTAAATTAGAAAAGGAAAAATTACATGAGCACCAGTATTTCAATAAAAGAACTAAAAGAGCTCGATCCGTCAAGCTATCAGATCGTCGATATCCGCGATGCGGTAGAGATCTCCCACGGCGCGATTCCGGGAGCGCTTGTGATGAAGACAGAAGAAATCGAGACAAGTGATGCGATTGACCGGAGCAAAAAGACGATTATCTGCTGCAGCCGCGGCCGGTTCAGTGTCGCAGCGGCGGAAGAATTACAGGAGAAGGGCTGGGACGCTGTGAGCCTGGAGGGCGGTTACATCGCCTGGCTGATGGATGTGATGAGCGCGCCGGAGGAGCAGGACAAGGCGGCAGACGTGGAGAAGAGTCTCCGCAAAAAATTCAAAAAGTCGATCTGGTCCAAATTTACGAAAGCGATCAATACGTACGAGCTGGTAAAACCGGGCGACAAAATTGCTGTCTGTATTTCCGGCGGAAAAGATTCGATGCTGATGGCGAAATGCTTTCAGGAGTTAAAGCTTCACAATAAATTTGATTTCGAAGTAAAATTCGTTGTCATGGATCCGGGATACAGCCCGGAGAACCGCAAAGTGATCGAGGACAACGCAAAGAGCCTCCACATTCCGATCACCATTTTCGAGACAGACATTTTCGATTCGGTCTACCATGTGGAAAATTCCCCGTGTTATCTCTGCGCGAGAATGCGCCGCGGCCATCTGTATCATTTTGCACAGCAGCTCGGCTGCAACAAGATTGCACTCGGCCATCATTACGATGATGTCATTGAGACAATCCTCATGGGAATGCTCTACGGTGCGCAGGTGCAGACGATGATGCCGAAGCTTCACAGCATCCACTTCGAGGGCATGGAGCTGATCCGCCCGCTGTATCTGGTGCGCGAGGATGATATCAAGGCGTGGAGAGATTATAACGGTCTGCATTTCATCCAGTGTGCCTGCAAGTTTACCGATACCTGCACGACCTGCAATAACGAGGAGAATCGTTCGAAACGCGTGGAGATCAAGGAACTGATCAAAAACCTGAAAAAGGTGAATCCGTTCGTGGAGAGCAATATTTTCCGCAGTGTCGAAAATGTCAACATTGACACCGTGGTCGGCTACAAGCAGCACGGCATCCGCCACAATTTCCTGGAAGGATACGACGACAATCCGGGTTATGTGCCGGAGGCAGAAAAAGCAGCGGCGGAAACGGAGCAGGAAAAAGAAGGAAAGTAATGCACAGAAAAATAGAAGAAACGCCGGAGCGGGAGAAAATGCTGATCCGGCTGAAAGAGCTCCGTCTGGAACGCGGTTACTCGATGACACAGGCAGCGCGGAAGATTTTCAGTCACCCGGACACCTACAACCGGTATGAAAAAGGCATCCGTGAGATTCCGTTGGACTGTCTGATTACGCTGGCAAAGCTGTATGACTGCAGTCTCGATTATCTCGCGGGTGTTTCCGATCAGCCGCGAAAATACGGAAGGTGATGTAAATGGCAATTCCTCTTTATCTGACAACGATTGAACAGGATATTTTTGATACATTCCGGTATCTGCCGCATGCGGTTGCAGTCGGTGTCGGCTTTGTGACGGTTGCGGCGGCGTGGAAAAACCGGCAGATGATAAAGAAACAAAAACGGCTGGAGCATGCGCATGCGGTTCCTGGCACCCAGCTTCTGCTGTGGTTTCTGGTAGTAGTCTATTTTGCGATGATGTTTTCTATTACGCTGTTTTCCAGAGAACCGGGTTCGAGAACGGGCGTGGATGTGAAGCTGTTTGAAACCTGGGGAAACCAGCGGCTGCCGGACCGGTATTTTGTGGAAAATATTCTGCTGTTTCTCCCGTTCGGCGTATTGCTGCCGGCGGCGGTTCCGTCTCTTCGGAAAGGATGGTGCTGCGTCTATGCGGCGTTTTCCACAAGCATGATGCTGGAAACAGTGCAGCTCTTAACAGAGCGCGGCTACTGCCAGTTAGATGATGTTGTGACGAATACGCTTGGAGCAGCCATCGGGTATCTGGTGTTTGCACTGGTGCGGAAATGTTGGAGAGGGAAGATAGAAGAATAGAAGGAAAACAAGAAGGCTCTGCCCAAATGGACAGAGCTTTTTTCTTCCCTGTTTTTATAGCAAGACCCGAAAATAATGCAAAAAATTCAGCACCGCAGAGCGTGAATTACTGCGTCACAGATTTTCGTCGTACCCCGGTACGCCTTCAAATCTGTTCCTTGCAATTCGCGCTCTGCAGCACTGCCTTTTTTGCATTATTTTCGGGTCTTGCTATAGATGGAAGTGCAGGAGAGTTAATCCACCCGTTCTTTCCCCCAGAAAAACAATGCAACGGTTCCCGGCCCTGTGTGGCTGCCGATGGTGGTTCCGATGCTGTTGATCTCGACTTTTCCGTTCAGATTGGGAAAGCGTTCCTCGACAAGATCCGCAACGGCCCGCGCATCGTCGTAGCAGGCGGACTGGGAAATGTAGCATTTGCCGGAGTAGGAGAGGCCGCCCTCGGCGTTTTCTTCCATCTGGTCGACGATTTTTTTGATGACTTTTTTCTTCGTACGGATTTTGAAACGCGGAATCAGCCGTCCTTCGTTGTCCATGTTGAGCAGCGGGCAGATGCCGAGGAGGCCGCCGATTGCGCCGGAGGCTTTGGAGATGCGGCCGCCGCGCACGTAAAAGGTGAGGTCCGTGGAGAAGAACCAGTGATGGACTTTGAGGCGGTTTTTCATCGCAAAATCGTAAACCTCTTCCAGCGGTTTTCCTTCATCGCGCAGGTCGGCAAGGCGGTCCATCAGAAGACCGTAGCCGGAGGAAGCGCCGAGGGAATCCACGATGAGGATTTTCCGTTCCGGGTAGCGCTCTTCAAGGTCGGCTTTGGCGATCATCGCAGAATTCAGGACACCGGAAATGCCGGAGGAGAGGCAGACGTGGAGAATGTCTTTGCCGTCCTGCAGGAATGTTTCAAAATAGGCTTCAAATTCATCGGCATTCACCTGGGATGTTTTCGTGGAAGCGCCGGCGGCCATGGCGGCATAGAACTGATCGAACGGCATGGATTTGCCGAGATCGTCCGCGTACTCGGTGTCATTTAATTTGTAATGGAAACAGATGTATGAGATTTCCCGTTTGGAGAAATGCTCTTCGGTAAGGTCTGCCGTAGAGCAGCAGCTAATGACATAGGAACTCATAAAATAATCCCTCCTCGTAAAAATGAAAGTAAGAACTCTGGTTTCTGTGCCTATTGTAGCATCCCGAATGGGAAAAGGCAACTGCGGAACGTGATTATATCCGTAATGAAAGGGAAAGCGAAATGGTGTCAAGCCTTGTATTTGCGGTGCGGCCTGTGGTAAAATAGAACTATGAGAATACGAAAATACAAAGGAGGTTTTTGCATATGCAGAATTATTCAGGAGAAGAAGGGCTGCAGTATCATCTGCAGATCCGAAAAGGCGATGTGGGACGGTACGTGATTCTGCCGGGAGATCCCAAACGGTGTAAAAAAATTGCAGCTTACTTTGAGAACCCGGTGCTCGTCGCAGACAGCCGGGAATTTGTGACTTATACGGGTACTTTGGACGGTGTAAAGGTTTCCGTTACATCTACCGGCATCGGCGGTCCGTCGGCTTCCATCGCGATGGAAGAGCTGATCCAGTGCGGCGCCGATACGTTTATCCGCGTCGGAACATGCGGCGGTATGGCACTCGATGTAGAGGGCGGCGATATCGTGGTGGCAACGGGAGCGATCCGTGCGGAGGGAACGTCAAAGGAATACGCACCGATCGAGTTCCCGGCAGTCGCAGACCTTACCGTGACGAATGCGCTGGTGCAGGCGGCAAAGAATCTTGGGAAAAAATGGCATGCGGGCGTGGTACAGTGCAAGGATTCCTTTTACGGCCAGCACGACCCGGAGCAGATGCCGGTCGGCGATGAGCTGCTGAAAAAATGGGATGCATGGATGAAGCTTGGATGCAAAGCGTCAGAGATGGAATCGGCGGCACTCTTTATCGTGGCAAGTGCCCGCGGCGTCCGTGCCGGATCGGATTTTCTTGTGATGGGAAATCAGGAGAGAGTGAAACGCGGCATGGAGAACCACATTACGCACGATACGGAAGGTGCGATCCAGGTAGCCATCGAGGCACTGCGGATTCTGATCCGGGAAGATCAGAAATAAGAAAGAAAAAATAAGGGGATACTGGATATGAAACAGGAAATTAGTACAGAAATAAAACAGGAGCTGGTAAAACAGGCTCTGGCAGCGCGGAAATTTGCGTATGTGCCGTATTCGAAATTCCGCGTAGGCGCGGCGGTTCTGGCAAAGAATGGAGCGATTTATACCGGTTGCAACATTGAAAATGCGGCGTATACACCGACAAACTGCGCGGAGCGCACCGCGGTCTTCAAAGCCGTATCCGAGGGCATAACGGAATTTGACGCGATCGCCGTCTGCGGCGGCCCGGGAGAGGCAGAGCCGGAGGATTTCTGCACACCGTGCGGTGTCTGCCGTCAGGTGCTGCGGGAATTCGTTGATCCGAACGAATTTCTCGTCCTTCTCTGCAAGGGCGACGGTTCCTGGAAAGAAATGACACTCGAGGAGCTGCTGCCGATGGGATTTGGAAAAGAAAATTTATAAACAGAAGCCGGAAAAGAAAAAATCCAGGGCAGGTACGGAAAGTACCGTATGCCCTGGATTTTTTATGTCCAAGATATAAAAATTATTTACTGAAATTTCGGCTCACAGGTCAGATCGCATCCCAGACGCTGGAACATTTTGCGGTCCACATCGGAGAGCATAACGCTGGAGTGCACCTGGCAGCCCTTTAACTGCGGCAGGCAGGAGAGTGCTTTCTGTGCATCCTCGCTCTGTGCAGCAGTAGCAGACAGCGCGATCAGAACCTCGTCGGTATGAAGACGCGGGTTCTTGCTTCCGAGGTACTTGGTTTTCAGGGTCTGGATCGGAGCAATGGATTCCGGTGAGAGAACATGTACGTCATGGTCGATGCCGGAGAGCTCTTTTAACGCATTCAGCAGAAGCGCTGCACTCGATCCAAGCAGATCGCCGGTCTTTCCGGTGATGACGCGTCCGTCCGGCAGTTCCATGGCAGCAGCCGGTGCACCGGTCGCCTCGGCACGGACGAGAGCCGGGGAAACGGTGGTGCGGTCTGCGGCAACGATGTTTTCCTGTTTCATCAGAAGCTCGATCTTGTAAGCCTCGGTCTCGGAGCGGGAGCCGTCTGCGATACCGTCCACAGCAGTGTAGTAGCGGCGGATGATCTCCTGACGGGAAGCCTCGCGGCATGCCTCATCATCAATGATACAGTTTCCGGCCATGTTGACGCCCATGTCAGTCGGGGATTTGTATGGGCTCTCGCCGAAGATCTGCTGGAAGATCGCACGCAGAACCGGGAAAATCTCGACATCACGGTTGTAGTTGACGGTTGTCACGCCGTATGCCTCGAGGTGGAACGGGTCGATCATGTTGACATCGTTCAGATCGGCGGTAGCAGCCTCGTAAGCCAGGTTGACCGGGTGTTTCAGCGGCAGATTCCAGATAGGGAAGGTCTCGTATTTTGCATAACCGGCGTTTACACCGCGTTTGTGCTCATGGTAGAGCTGGGAAAGGCAGGTTGCCATCTTTCCGCTTCCCGGTCCCGGTGCGGTAACGACAACGAGCGGACGGGTTGTCTCGATGTACTCGTTCTTTCCGTATCCCTCATCGCTCACGATCAGCGGCACATTATGCGGGTAGCCCGGAATCGTGTAGTGAATGTAAACCGGGATGCCGAGCTTCTGCAGTCTCTTCTTGAAAGCGTCTGCACTGTGCTGTCCGGAATACTGCGTGATGACAACACTGCCGACATAGAGGCCGCGTCCGCGGAACTCATCAATCAGACGGAGCACGTCGCTGTCATAGGTGATGCCGAGGTCGCCTCGGATTTTGTTTTTCTCAATATCGGCTGCGGAAATCGCCATTACGATCTCAGCCTGGTCGGAGAGCTGCATCAGCATGCGCAGTTTGGCATCCGGTGCAAAGCCCGGAAGAACGCGGGATGCGTGGAAATCGTCGAACAGCTTTCCGCCGAATTCCAGATACAGCTTGTTGTCAAACTGGTTGATGCGGTCGCGGATATGCTCAGACTGCATTTTCAGGTACTTCTCATTGTCAAATCCAATCTTCATGGTATTTTTCTCCCTTTTTATCCATGGTGTCTGTTAAAAACAACTATTTTCATTTTACTATACGGAAAAGTCCTGTGCAAGAAAAAATTATCGTGGGAACTTTAGAAAATTAAGGAAAAAAAGAGCTGAAAATAAAAAAATCTCCTAAAAAGGAGAGAGGCCGGGACTTGTTAGGGCCCCGGCGGTATGAAAAAGAAATCTATCTATTAGAAAGGTTGGCATTGGAGACATGCTTCCAAGGGTGCTTTGCTGTCTCCTGGTTAAAATTTATATAAAAACAATAGAGGTTTGTGTTTGTTTCCTTCGTTGTTGATGAGATTAGTATACGGAAAAATTGTGACCAGAATGTGTACATGAGATAAAGCTTTTCTGAAGAGAAGATGAAAACAAAACAAAGAAAATCTGACGGAATCGTAAACAGAGGAAAGTTTTGGCGGAAAAAGGGGTCATGCAGAGGGGCAGCGGTGCATAGAATGCAGGGGAAGAAGAAAAAGCAGCGATTCTGTGACGCGGAGCAGAGACGGGAAAACGCCGCAGGTCTCAAAACGGTGCGGAGCTGCTGGAACGGAGAAAGCTTGCAGAACGTAATCCTGGATATGGTCAACCGCTTTGGATATGTCGGCGTCCTGATTCTGATTGCCGTGGAAAATGTCTTTCCGCCGATTCCCTCCGAGGTGATTCTGACGTTCGGCGGTTTTCTGACGACATGCACCCGTCTGCATCCGGCGGGCGTTGTGCTGTCATCCACGGCAGGATCGCTTCTCGGGGCGCTGGTTCTCTATGGAGCGGGAACGCTTGTCAGCCCGGAGAGCCTTAGTGAACTGCTCGACAGCCGCCCGATGAAGCTTCTCGGATTTCACGCGGAGGATGCCTGGAAAACGATTACATGGTTTCAGAAGAAAGGCCAGCGGGCCGTTCTGTTCGGCCGATGCATTCCCATCATCCGAAGCCTCATTTCCGTCCCCGCCGGGATGGCACGGATGGAGATGCCGAAATTTCTGCTGTTTACAATCATCGGAAGCACGGTGTGGAACATTCTTCTCGTCGGAACCGGTGCTGCGGTCGGTGCGGCGTGGGAGCAGGCGGCGGGATATGTGAAGATGTATGCAGATATCGTTTTTCTCGTGCTGGCAGCCGGAGCGGTATGCTTTCCGGCGGTGCATTTATATAGGAAGAAACACAAATGAAAAAACGTAAGTTGCATGAAATGAGGGACAAAATGCAAAAAATATACTTGCAATTCGACAGGAAGTGTGCTAATATACACATCAACAAGTAAAAGGGAGTAGCGAAACGCCGCGGGAAACAAAAACGCATCCCGGGTGGGTTTGAAATCGTCAGCCGATGTCGAGAGACGTCCGTATCAAATGAGAACGCAAGACTTTTATTGTGGCAGTCGTCATGATAGGAGTCTTTTTTTATACTCCTGAATACCAAAGACAACATGAACTGCCGGAGCAATCCAAACCGTTGCCAGCGGAACAAAAGTGGCGGAAAGAGGAATGTATGAGCAGCGAGAGAGTGAAAAAAGAATTATACGAAACAGCAATGACCGGAGAAAAGGCACTGACCAGTCTGATGTATGTACAGATGACACTGTACGCAGCCAAAAGCCAGAGAACGTATGCAAAGGTGCGCGGCGAGGGCAGAGCGATGATGCGCCACACAGGGATCCACATGAATCAGTATTTAAGGGCTGCAGGGAATGACCTGGAAAGCTTTCGGATCCGCTTAAAGGAAACGCACCTGCCGGATGAACTTCAGCCGAAGGCGGGAGCGTTTCTGGTTCAGACGGTACATACTTTTGATACGACAGAGAAAAATCAGATGTACCGCCAGGAACTGCTGGGACTGGAAACGAAAGTAAAAGAAATAGCAGAACAGATTGAAGGACTGCTGAAAGGCATGCGGGAACTTGGAGCATAAAGAGGAGAGAACAGGAATCGGAACAGCAAAACGGTTCCTGTTCTTTTTTTGCGGTCATAGGATAGAAAAACGGATTTGCAAATTATGAGAAATCCGTCCTTTTCTGACACTTTTCCGCCAACCGCCGGCTGGCAGGTGGACTTTTTTCCGGCAAAATGTTAGAATAAACCTATTCAAAGTCTGGTAAGGATAAAGGAGAAAACCGTTTTGGCAGAAGAAATTGCAGTGAAAGTGATTGCCCGGATCCACACGGATTTCCCGGAAAAGTTCGGGATTCCGCGGCAGAGCGGGCTGATTGAAGAATTAAAGAGTACGATCGTCTTTGAACCGGAGTTCCGCGATGCGAATGCGCTGCGCGGCATCGAGGAATATTCCCATCTCTGGCTGATCTGGGAGTTTTCCGAGGCTGTGCGCGACACCTGGTCACCGATGGTGCGGCCGCCGCGGCTTGGCGGAAACAAGCGGGTCGGTGTATTTGCAACGCGCTCTCCGTTCCGGCCCAATCCGATCGGGCTTTCTTCGGTAAAGCTGGAGCGTGTGGAGCAGCATCCGGCACTCGGGCCGGTGCTTCATCTATCGGGGGCAGATCTGATGGACGGTACGCCGATTCTGGACATCAAACCGTATCTGCCGCATGTGGACAGCCATGCGGAGGCACTTGGCAGCTTTACGGAAAAGACGAAGGAATACTTTATTCCCGTTGAAATTCCGGATGAGCTGCTGGAAAAAATTCCGGCGGACCGCCGGGAGGCACTGAAAAAAGTGCTGGAGCAGGACCCGCGCCCATCGTATCAGAACAGTGAAGAGCGCGTTTACGGGCTTTCCTTTGCGGGAATGGAAATCAAATTCCAGGTAAAGGACCAGGTGCTGCATGTCGTGGGGGCAGAGCGCGCCGGAACGTAAACCGGCAGGAAAAGCAGGGGGATATACAAGAAAAATGGAGAAGGAGGAAACAAAAGTATGTTATATCCAAGTATGACACCGTCCCGGTTTGTCAGTGACCTTTCGGGCATCTGGGACTTTGCGACGAGCCAGAGTCTCCTGCGCGTGCAGGGCAACAAGAAGGGAATCTTCACCCGCGACCGCAAGCCGAAACTGGCGGCACATTATTTCCGGGAGAGATGGCATCAGATTCCGGATTTTGAGTATAAAAAATAAAGAACAGACAGGAAGAAAGTATGGAACGGAACGTAGATATAGACAAGATTTCAGATGGAAAACGATATGGAGCGAATGATATGGTAAAAGTGGGCTGCGACGACTGCCGCGGATGCTCCGCCTGCTGCCGCGGGATGGGCGACTCGATTGTGCTCGACCCGATGGATCTTTACCGGCTCGAGAGAAAACTCGGCAAAACGATGGAGGAGATTCTGACGGCGGGATATATTTCACTCCGCGTAGTGGACGGTGTGATTCTGCCGCATCTGAAAATGACGGAGCAGTCAGACCAGTGCAGTTTCTTAAATGATGAGGGCCGGTGCAGCATTCACGATGCGCGGCCGGGCTTCTGCCGGATGTTTCCGCTGGGACGGCTGTATGAGAACGGAACATTTTCCTATTTTCTTCAGGTCAGCGAATGTCCGAAGGAGAATAAGACAAAAGTCAAAGTCCGCCGCTGGCTCGACACGCCGGAGCTCGGAAAGTATGAAGCGTTTACGAACGAATGGCATTATTATCTGAAAGAAAAACAGAACGAGGCGTGCCGGACAGAGGATGACGCGCTGCGGCAACAGATCAGCATGGGAATTCTGAAGCTGTTTTATCTGCTTCCGTATGACACAAAGACCGATTTCTATGCGCAGTTTGCGGCGCGGATGGAAGCGGCAGGGAAAAACTGAAAAATAAACAGAAACAGGACAGCAGCCGTTGGTTCGAAAACAGAACCAGCGGCTGCTGTTCTTTGTATCGGTGGAGCAAAGGCTGCAGGACATAGAAAATCAAAATCATATTATAAGCGGCGGGACAGTGTTCTGGCATAAGCGAGGAAGGCTTCGCGGGTTTCACGCTTCCGTCTGCGGCTACAGAAGACGGTCTGTCCGTTTTTCAGCAGAACCTCGCCGGTTGCCTGCACGAGCGCAACGTGGGAGAAATTGATCAGCAGACCTTTTCCGTTGCGGAAAAAACGGCCGGTTGAGACAAGACATACCGTCAGGCCGGCAAATGTGCACCGGGTTGAAAAGTCACCCTGAACGGTATGCAGAATCAGCCGGTGCTGACAGGCCTCCACATAGATGAGATCATCCAGCGGAAACCGGATTCGTTCCGAGGCGCCCTGTGTGATGATGACCGGAATTTCGAGAAGAACCGGATCGTTGGAATTCAATGGAAAAATCAACTCTGAGTACAAAATTACCACCTCCTGAATTACTTACCGTTTGCGTCGATGTGCAGCCGTTCACGTCGAAGCGGTTGTCCGGCGCAGGAAAACATGATACTGTAACTATGAAATCATTACAGGAACGATCATACGATTACAAACTGTAGTTTAGCACATCCATAGGATTTCATTCAAGCCGAAAGGCCTCACTTCTGATAAAATCGTTCGACGAACAGTGACACACCGCGACACCAGAACTCGAAAAAGATCAAAAAAGCAAACTCCATGTAGAAAAAACACAGAAAAGAAAGTGAAAATCGAAAGAAAAGGAGGCATAAGCAGATTGACGATGTGAGATAGATTTGGTATAATATTCCAAAAATAAATATTACATATAACATTACTATAAAAAGAAATACAAAGAGCAGATGGAGAAGATTATGAGAAAAGAAATGGAAGAAATCAGAGAAAAGGTACATACAACAGCAGATGCAGCATTATTCTTATGTTTTCAGGAGCTGAACGGAAGCCATTCCAAAGGTGTGATCCGCCTGCCGCTTCTGCATTACGATGTTCCGTTTGCGGGATACGGGGAAATGCTGCTTCGGATGAACCGGATTTATGATTTGCTCGGTATGCCGGATGCGGGAAGCTGTATGCGAAGCCTGCGGGAAGAAGAAAAAGACGAATGGGAATTTACGGAGGATATGAAAAACCGGCAGGAGACCACGCTTCCGGCCGGAACCGAGCGGATGGTCAGCATTCAGATTCAGTTCCGCCAGCACTGCAGTCTGCAGGGATTTCTGATCTGCGGAAAGCAGAAAGCCGGTTTCCGTTCGGCGCTGGAGCTTTTGTATCTGCTCGAAGACTGTCTGCAGGAGCAGGAAAAACAGGATGCCTGAAAACGGGAGAAGATGTCGAATAGAATGAGAGCGGGAGCTATGAAGGAAGAAAAAAAGATCAGAAAAAAAATTAAAATTGAGGATTTGCTGCCTAGGGATCCGGTCCGCGTCGATCTCGATGCGATTCTCGATTATGTCCAGGGGAAAGCGGTTCTTGTGACGGGAGGAGGAGGCTCCATCGGCAGCGAGATCTGCCGACAGTTAGCTGGCCACGGTGTCGGTCATCTGATCATTTTTGATATTTATGAAAACAATGCATACCAGATCCAGAAATCGCTGGAATGGGAGTTCCCGAGGCTTCACATGACGGTGCTGATCGGTTCGGTGCGGGATGAACGGCGGCTGCAGTCGATGTTTTCCCGTTACCGGCCGGATATCGTCTTTCACGCAGCGGCGCACAAGCATGTGCCCCTGATGGAGGACAGTCCGAACGAGGCGATCAAAAATAACGTGATCGGAACCTTAAAGACGGCGCGCACGGCAAGCCGGTATCACGTAAAAAAATTTATTCTGATTTCGACAGACAAGGCGGTCAATCCGACGAACATCATGGGAGCGAGCAAACGGCTCTGCGAGATGGTGATTCAGATGATTGGAAAACACAGCACCACGGAGTTTGCGGCGGTGCGCTTTGGAAATGTACTTGGCAGCAACGGCAGCGTCATTCCGCTGTTCCGCCGCCAGATTGAGCACGGCGGGCCGGTGACGGTGACGCATCCGGACATCATCCGTTATTTTATGACGATTCCGGAGGCGGTCAGTCTGGTGCTCGAGGCGGGCGCGTATGCGAAAAACGGCCAGATTTTTGTCCTGAACATGGGAGATCCTGTCCGAATTGCGGACCTTGCGAAAAACATGATCCGCCTTTCCGGGTATGAGCCGGGAGTGGAAATCGAGATCAAGTACATTGGCCTGCGGCCGGGCGAAAAGCTGTATGAGGAGCTGCTGATGAATGAGGAGGGGATGCAGACGACAGAAAACACCCGCATTTTTATCGGCCGGCAGATTGCTTTTGATGAGACGGTATTCCGAAAACAGATGAAAGAACTCGAGCGGGCGGCGGAAAACGAATGTCCGGACATCTGCGAGAGGGTAAAGAGAATGGTGCCGGAATATCAGTACGAAGGAGAAAAGAAGCATGACGGACCTTCATATACATATTCTGCCGGGGGTTGACGACGGTTCCCCGAATCTGTCCACATCCCTTGAGATGGCGGAAATTGCGGCAAAGAGCGGAGTGCGTATCCTTGCTGTGACACCGCATGCAAACCAGACGGGAATCGAGGGCGTGGAGGATGGGTATGTCAATTACGATTCGGAGCAGCTTTTGGAGCTGTTTTACCGTCTGGAACAGGAAATCCGGAAGGAACACATCCCGGTCAGTCTGGTGCGCGGCATGGAAATTATGAGCATCGGGCCGCTTAACGAAAAAATCAAAGAGAGAAAGCTGATACCGCTTCATGAAAGCCGCTATTATCTGATCGAGGTGCCGTTTGACATGGCACCGGACGGGATCAGAAGGCGGCTGATGGAATTTCCGGCCATGGGAAAGATCCCGGTGCTGGCACATCCGGAGCGGTATTTCTGCGTGCAGGATTCGCCGGAGCTTCTGTATGAGTTCCGGGAAATGGGCGCAGTTCTGCAGATGAACAAAGGAAGCGTATTTGGAAGATTTGGAAAAGAAGCAGAGCGGACAGCACAGTATCTGCTGGAAAACCGTCTGGCAGGCTGTGCGGCAAGCGATGCCCACCGCGCCAATTACCGGACACCGGACATGAGACCGATCCGGGAAATTCTGTCGAAGTGGTACGGCGAATCGTATGCGGAGCTTCTGCTGAAGGTAAATCCAAGGAGAATTCTGGAGAACCGGCTGGTTCTGTATGAGCCGTCTCCGGAACGAAGGCGGAAAAGACGCTGGTTTGTCTGAAAAACGAAAGGAGACATCAAAAGGATATGCACAAAATGAGAGCGGCTGTTCTGATTTTATTTCTTGCCTCATCGCTCGCGTTTGGCGGGTGCCTGATGCGGCAGCGAACCGGAAAAGACGGGAAAGGGCCAGAGATTTCAATGGATAACAGTGAAATTTCGGTCAGTATCCACGCGGATGAGGCGGAGCTTCTGTCCGGCGTGACGGCGTACGATGCGAAGGACGGCGATGTGACGGATTCGCTTGCGGTAGAACATATTTCCAACTTTATCGAAAAAGGGCGGCGGAAAATCAGCATCGTTGCCTTTGATTCGGACAACAATGTCACCCACGCGGAACGGGAAATGGTCTATAACGACTATACATCGCCGGTCTTTTCTCTGGATGGGCCGCTCCGGTTCAGTGTGAATGCAGATGACCTGACGGAAGGACTTTCCGCAGAGGACTGTCTGGATGGAACGATTACGGACCGCATCCGGCTCTCGTATCAGGATGAGATCAGCAGCACGCCCGGGCTGTATCAGGTAACGTATTCTGCTGCCAACCGTGCCGGTGATGTGACGAGTCTTCCGGTGACAGTGGAACTCTACGACCCGGCGGAGGAGAGCGGAAAGCCGCAGATTACCTTAAGCGAGTATCTGATCCATCTGGAACTGCAGCAGGCGTTCGATCCGAAGGATTATCTGGAGCAGGTGAATGTGGATCAGATGACGTATGAAAAAGGAGAGGACGATGAACTTCACGCGGTTTCCGCGGAAGACAAGATCCTTGGGGAAGAAAAACTTTCCATAGAGAATCCGGTTGACACCGGAAAGGAAGGTGTCTATGAAGTAACGTATACTGTGACATCGGAGGAGGGACAGACAAGCTCCATCCGCCTGATTGTCTGCGTCAATGAATGAGGAGGTTCCAGATGGGAGAATACGACAGAACAGGAAACGGACAGAACGGCGAAGCAGACTGGGATCTTCGGAGCATTCTGTGTGATATGGCAAAAAACTGGTGGATCATCCTTCTGATTGCCTGTTCGGCGGCGATGATAACCTACACGGTGCTGACGGCAGTCCATCGGGATCAGTACACGGTGAAAACCACGTTTGCCGTGATGGGGCGCGGCGAGAATGCAAATGCAGCATCGAGCCTTTCTTCGACGTATGAGATGACGCAGAAATTTCAGGCGATTCTGGAAAACAATATTTTAAAGAAAAAAGTGATGGAGGAGCTGGGATGCTCATCCTTTCCGGCGGACATGAGCGCTTCAATTGTGCCGGAATCCAATTTAATGGAGCTTTCCGTGACAGCCGATTCGCCGGAAACAGCCTTTCGGGTACTGCGGTCGGTGCTGAAGAATTACACAACCATTTCAGATTATATTATTCCCAATGTAGTATTGGAGACACTGCAGCAGCCGCAGGTTTCCGGCAATCCGTCGAACCGGATTCCGACGGAAAAGTACGCTGCAATGGCATTTCTGGCGGCCGCGCTTGGTACGGCGGCGCTGGTGGGCTTCTTTTCCTTTCTGCGGGATACCGTCAAAAATGAAACGGAATTTGGCCGCAAGATTGATGCGGATCTGCTGGGAACCGTGTACCATGAAAAAAAGAGGAAAAACAGCTCCATGCTGATCACGAATCCGGCGCGGAGCTTTCCCTATGTGGAATCCCTGAAGCGCATTGCTTCCCGTGTGCGCGGAAGACTCGACCGGAGAGGGGGAAAAGTGCTGCTGGTGACCAGTGTGGCGGAAAATGAAGGAAAGTCGACGCTTGCCGCCAATCTGGCGCTTGCCATTTCAGAGGAACAGAACCGTGTCCTTCTGCTGGACTGTGATTTTCGTCAGCCGGCGCTGTATAAGATTTTTGAACTTCCGCAAAAGGCCGGAAAAGATTTCGGACAGGTAGCAGTCGGAAAGGAGTCGGCGTCCAGCGTTTTTGAAAAATACAAGGACACGAATGTTTACATGGGCATCTGCCGGGAACGGCTGGAGGAACCGTCGGAAGCAGTCGGCGGTGAAATTTTCCGGCGGATTCTGGATACATGCCGGACAAACATGGATTATATTATTCTGGATACGCCGCCGATGGGCGCGGCCGCGGATGCGGAGGAGCTTGTGGAGCTGGCTGATGGTGCGGTTCTTGCCGTTCGGCAGGACGGCGTGCTGACACGGGACATCAACGATGCCATCGACGCGCTGAACCAGAAAGAAGAAAAGGTCATCGGCTGTGTGTTCGGCAATGTTTATCCGGGATTCGGCGAGCGGATCGGAGGCAGCTATGGTTACGGTTACGGATACGGCGCCTATAGCAGGGCAGAACGATGAGAGGGAGCAAAAGAGCATGAACAGAGAAACGTATGAAACCTATTCCGCAGCGGAACCAGAGAAAATAGATCTGATCGCCTTTCTGGCGGAGTATTTCCAGGCGTTCCAGAAATTTTTCTTTGGTGTGCTGGCACTTGTAATCCTTGCAGGAGGCGGCTCCTTTCTGACGGCAAAGCTGCGGTATCAGCCGGTCTATGAGGCATATACATCGTTCGTGGTCGGATCGAACCGTGCGGTCGGTTATTCTTATTACGATAATGTAACGGCAGAGCAGCTTGGAAAGACCTTTCCGTATCTTGTGACAAGCGGCGTACTGAAGGATGTTGTAGCGCGGGATCTTGGAATCGGGGCGGTGACATCAGAAATTCAGGCGAGCGTGATGGAAAATACCAATCTTTTTACTATCCGTGTGCAGGACGCGTCACCGGAGGCGGCGTATCGGGTGATGAAATCCGTTATCACGAATTATCCGGAGGTGGCAGAGTATATCATTGGTGCGACGACACTGACGGTGGTGGATGAAAGCGGTGTTCCGGCAGTGCCGGTTAACAGCCAGGATGCGTTGCGGGCCGGCACGTATGGTGCAGCAGCAGGAATTGCAGCGGCCTTCCTGCTGCTGTTCCTCTATGTGAGAACAAGAAAAACCATCCGTTGGGCGGATGATATTAAGAAGCTGACGAATGCGGCATTCCTTGGAAATCTGCCGCAGGCGAAGATAAAAAAAAGAAGCAGCGTAAAGGAACAGACCATTACCATCTGCAATCCAAAAGTGCCGGATGCCTTCAAAGAGGCGGTGCAGCTGATCCGGACAAGGACGGAGGACAGAATAATTGGAAAAAGTGACTGTCCGGTCCTTCTTGTGACGAGTGCCGTGCCGGGGGAGGGAAAGACGACGGTTGCCGTGAACCTGGCGGAGGCGTTCGCGAAGAAGAAATACCGCGTAGTACTGCTGGACGGAGATCTGCGGAATCCTTCGGTGATGAAGTGTATGGGACTGATCGGACGGAAAGAGCGTGGAATTGCTGCCGTGCTGAAGGGACAGATGGATTGGGAGGAGGCACTTACCGACTGCCGGGATCTGACGCTGAAAATCCTGCCGGGAGCGGGAAGCACGCAGAATCCTGCAGGGCTGCTGCGCTCGGTACGGATAAAGACCATGATCGAAAGCCTGAAAGAAGAGGCCGATCTTCTGATCATCGACACGCCGCCGTGCGGAGTGCTTTCGGATGCGGCACTGTTCGGCGGAATTGCCGACGGAGCAGTTCTCGTGGTACATCAGGGAACAACGAAAGACCGGGAAGTCCGGCGCGCGCTGGAATTTTTCGAGGATTCGCAGATTCCGGTCTGCGGCTATGTGCTGAACGGTGTGCAGGAGGGCACGACGGGCTACGGATACAGCAGCTATGGCAGCTACGGGTATGGAAAATATGGTTACGGAAAGTACGGCTATGGGAAAGAGAAGGAACGCCGGAACAGTGACCGGACAGCAAGGGAGCAGGGAGAAAAAGCATGAGGGAGAAGAAAAAAGGAGTTTATCAAAAGTATCTGAAAAATCTGTTGGACCGTCTGCTGGCGCTTGTGGGAACGGCAGCATTATCGTGGCTGCTGCTGGGAGTCGGCATTGCAGTCCGCCTGGATTCTCCGGGACCGGTGCTGTTCCGGCAGAAGCGGGTGGGCCGGAACGGGCAGTATTTTTACATATACAAGTTCCGCACGATGCGCATCGACACGCCGCATGATATGCCGACACATCTGCTGAACCATCCCGATCTCTTTATCACAAGAGTCGGACGATTTCTCAGGAAAACATCCCTCGATGAGCTGCCGCAGCTCTTCAATATTTTAAAAGGCGACATGGCGCTCGTCGGTCCGCGTCCGGCGCTCTGGAATCAGGAGGATCTGATCTCTGAGCGGGAGCGGTACGGCGCAAACAGTGTCCGTCCGGGCCTCACCGGCTGGGCACAGATCCATGGGCGGGATAAACTTCCGATCCGGGAGAAAGCGGAACTGGACGGATATTATGTGCATCACATTGCATTAGGAATGGATCTCGAATGCCTCTGTAAGACAGCCGGCGCGGTACTGCGGCAGGAGGGAATTCATGAGGGAATGATGGAAAACAGATGGCAGTAAATGGGGAAGAGAGAAGAAAAAAGTAAAAGCAGAGTGGATGCTGTCGAAAACGAAAGAAAATTACTGGAAAATAATGAGAAAAGTAATTGCATATTAATGGAGAAATGATACAATTTATAAAAGAAATAATGAAATAAGTAATTAAATGATGCGGGATATTACATGAAACGGGAAAGAGCAATGAAAAAACGACTTCTGATTGTAACAAACCATTCGTATATGTTCTGGCAGTTTCGAAGAGAACTGGCGGAAGCATTGCAGAAAGAGTATGAAGTGATTCTGGCGATGCCATTTGTCGGGAATGAAGAAGATTTCCAGAACATGGGAATCCAGTGCATTCCAATATCCATGAACCGCCGTGGGGTGAATCCATTTACGGAAGCAAAGCTGCTATGGGATTATGAGCGTCTGCTGAAAAAAGTGAAACCAGATCGTATACTCACCTATTCCATAAAACCGAATATCTACATAGGCCTGCTCAGCGGCCGAAAGCAAATTCCGTATTATGCCAATGTACAGGGGTTGGGAACAGCATTTCAAAAACCAGTCTTAACTGGGCTTGTTACAATTTTATATCGAAAAGCGTTCCAAAAAGTGAAATACGTCTTTTTTGAAAACAAAGAAAATGCCAGTGAATTTTGTAAAAGAAAAATCATATCCGCCGATCGCCAGATCGTCCTGGCCGGAGCAGGAATTAATCTGGAAAGATACAAAATGCAGCCTTATCCGAAGCACACACGAATCCATTTCCTGTATCTTGGACGAATTATGAAAGAAAAAGGAATCGACGAACTGTTTTATGCCGTCCGGCATCTGAAAAAAGAAAACGAAAACTTTGTCCTTGATCTGGTTGGTTTTTTTGAAGATGAATACAAAGAGCAGGTAAAAGAACTGGAAAAACACAGCATCGCCCATTTCTACGGCTTTCAGTCGGATCCACGTCCGTTTTACATAGAAGCAGACTGCATAGTGCTCCCCAGTTACCATGAAGGAATGAGCAATGTCATTTTAGAAGCCGCCGCCACAGGCCGCCCAGTCATCACAAGCAATATTCCGGGGTGCAGGGAGAGCGTAGAAAATGGGAAAAGCGGTCTGCTGGTTGAGGTAAAAAATAAAGAGATGCTGTATGACGCAATGAAAGAGATGCTGCATTGCAGCAGAGAAGAACGAGAGCAGATGGGACAGGCGGGGAGAGAGAAGATGGAGAGAGAGTTTCGGAAAGAAGTTGTGGTGGAGAAAACAGTGCAGAGTCTGCGAGAGGATGAAAAAAGAGACTTTTAGTAAAACAAAAGGAGGGATGTGAAAGATGTCCATAACGAACTATTGGTTTCAATTAATTTGGATTTTGACAGCAGGGATAATTCTGACAAGATTTCTGCCGAAAAAGCAGGAGATCGTTATGGGAAGGATCGAAGAAAGATGGCAGATGGCACCGGCGGTGCTGCTGGTGATTCCGTACATAATAGCAGCAGCATTACGATCTGATAATTTTGGAGACACCTATGCATACCGGAGAGTTTTCAGCGAAGCACCGAATAGGATAGCTGAGCTCCCATTCTATCTTCAGGGAATAAAAAAAGATAAAGGTTTTTCCGTTTTCATGGTGGTTTTAAAAAGCTTTATTGGAAATTCATCTGTTTGTTTTTTTCTGATCATAGCTGCAATACAAATGTTATGCATGGCATTTATCTACCGGAAATATAGTGAAAACTATTGGATGAGTATATTTATTTTTGTTGCAGGAACGGATTACATGTCCTGGTGTCAGAATGGTATTCGCCAGTTTTTGGCAATTGCAATTATTATGGCGGGATTTCCATTGCTTCTGAAAAGAAAATATGTATCACTGACAGTAATTATCCTGTTAGGGGCAACGTTCCATGCGTCAGCGCTTCTTATGGTACCGATTATCTTTATTGTGCAGGGGAAAGCATGGAATAAAAAGAGTGTGCTGTGTATTTTAGGATGCATTTTAATACTGATATTTGTAAACAGGTTTACAGATGGGATGAACGATGCGCTGTCAAATACACAGTATTCTAATATGGTAACGGACTGGAAAGAGTGGGAGGATAATGGAACCAATCCAATCAGAGTATTCGTCTATTCTATTCCTATGATTTTTTCTGTGGTTGGACGCAGGCAGATCAAAGAAGCGGATAACCCGGTAATTAACATTATGACAAACTTCTCAATCTTAACAAGTGGAATTGCAGTTGTATCGATGAAAACTTCCGGTATATTCATAGGACGGCTGATTTCCTATGGATCTGTGTATTCTGCGTCCATTTTGCTTCCCTGGGAAATGGAAAATATTTTTACAGAGAATTCGGCGAAAATTATAAAAAGTGCTGCTGTTTTGGGATATATTGGATTCTTTTATTATCAGATGCATTTTATATGGGGGCTTATATGAAAAATCCAGAGATCAGTGTAATTATGGGAATGTATAACTGTGCGGATACGCTGTCAGAAGCAATTGAGTCGATTTTAAACCAGACAATGAAAGAATGGGAGTTGATTATGTGCGATGATGGATCATCCGATGCAACGTACGAAGTGGCAGAGCTTTATATGAAAAGATATCCGGAAAAAATGATTTTACTGAGAAACAGAGAAAACAGGGGACTTAATTATACCTTGAACCGATGTCTGAAAGCGGCCAAAGGAAAGTACATTGCAAGAATGGACGGGGATGATATCTGTCTGCCGGAACGATTTGCGGCTGAATATGAAACATTGGAAACAGAGAAAACAATTTCAATCGTAAGCACAGATATGGGATATTTTGATCAAACAGGAATATGGGGAAAGATAAGTCATCCGGAATATCCAAAGAAAAAGGATTTTCTGTATGGATCTCCGTTTTGCCATGCACCATGTATGGTAAGAAAAGAAGCATACGATGCAGTGGCTGGATACACAGAGAAAAAAAGTATTTTACGGGTAGAAGATTATCATTTATGGATAAAAATGTATGAGGCGGGATACAGAGGTAAAAATATTCCAAAACAGCTTTATCTCATGCGGGATGACAGAGCAGCATATAAGAGAAGAAAGCTTCGATACAGAATAAATGAGGCCTACGTAAAAGGAATAGCGGTCCGAAAACTGGGGCTGCCGATAAGCGGATACCTATGTACGATGCGGCCAATTCTTGTGGGAATTTTGCCAGAGAAAGTCTATGACTATTTTCATAAAAGAAAATTAGAAAGCAATGCAAGAATGATAGCCAGTGAATAAAAGGTGTGATAGAAAGGGATGGATACATGATACCGAAGAAAATACATTATTGTTGGTTTGGGAAAGGGAAGAAATCCCGATTAGCTTTAAAGTGCATAGAAAGCTGGCATCAGTATTGCCCGGACTATGAAATGATCGAATGGAATGAAGAAAATTTTGACATAGACATGAATGGATATACACGAATGTGCTATGCGGAAAAAAAGTATGCATATTTAAGCGATTATGTCAGACTTTGGGCGGTGGAAAAGTATGGAGGGATCTATTTGGATACAGACGTGGAAGTGATTCGGCCACTGGAAAAGCTATTGCAGGAAGATGCATATTTCGGATTTGAAAATAAGCGGTATGTAAATACGGGACTGGGCTTTGGGTCCATTGCGCATGGAACAGTAATTCAGGCGATGCTGAAAGAATATGATGTGCTGTTGGATGGAAAGAATGGAGTAAGAATGTGTCCGGAACTGAATACAAAAGCATTGACAGCATTAGGCTTAAAACAGAATGGGCAGAAACAAAAAGTATGGGAAGCGGCAGTGTATCCGGTGAATGTTTTGAATCCATATGACAGTGCAACGGGAAAGTTGGAAAAAACAGCAGATACGGTTTCTATTCACTGGTACGCGGCATCCTGGATGAACAAGACACAAAAATTACGAGGGAAGATAACAAGACCGATTCATAGGATTTGGGGAGTAGATGTATTTAAGAGGTTTCGAATATGAAGAGAACAATGTTAATTGTATCACATGCATTGGAATTGGGTGGTGCGGAAAGAAGTCTGATAGGATTTTTAGAAGCACTGGATGAAAGCAAATGGGAAATAGATCTTTTTTTGCTTCGTCAGGAAGGAGAATTAATGGATGCGATTCCGGATAAAGTTCATCTGCTTCCGCAAAAAGCTGCGTATACAGTTTTGGCGCACCCAATGAAGGCAACTTTAAAAGAGGGACATGTTTTATTAACAATGGCAAGGCTATATGGAAAAACAGCGGCGGTGATTTATGATCATAAGCATAATTACCGAGATAGTGATGTGAACTTAGAATATAGCCATAAATATACCAGCCCTTTTATGCCGCGAATACAACCCCAAAAGGAGTATGATCTGGCGGTAAGTTTTCTGACACCACATTATATTGTAACGAAGAAAGTAAATGCCAAGAAAAAGATCGCATGGATCCATACGGACTATTCCCAGGTGCAGATTGATATTTTATCCGAAACAAAAATGTGGAAGGCATATGATTATATCGCATCTATCTCAGAGGCAGTTACAAAAGAATTTTTGAAGAAATTTCCTACATTAAAAAATAGAATGATATTGATAAAAAATATTTTGCCGGAACAGCTCATCAAAAGACAGGCAGAAAGTTTTTCGGTGGAAAAAGAAATGAATGCATCGGGGATAAAAATATTGTCAATTGGCAGATTCTGCTATGCTAAAAATTTTGATAATGTGCCGGATATCTGTCGGCAAATCAGGCAGAATGGATTGGAAGTAACCTGGTATTTAATTGGTTTTGGAAAAAATGAAAAGCAAATCCGTAAAAGAATATGTGAGACAGGAATGAAACAATATGTAAAAATTCTGGGGAAAAAAGAGAATCCATATCCATATATCAGGGCGTGTGATGTTTATGTGCAGCCATCAAGATATGAGGGGAATTGTGTAGCTGTAAGGGAAGCTCAAATGCTTGGAAAACCGGTGATTATTACGGGATATCCAACAGCAGAAAGTCAGCTGAGAAACGGAATAGATGGAATCATAGTGCCGCTGGAAAACAGAGCGTGTGGAGAAAAAATCAGTGAAATATTACGGGAACCGAAACGGCTTGAAAAGCTGGTGCAGGAGTGCAGGAAAAAGGATTATTCTAACAGGCAGGAAATCAACAAAATAGAGTGTATTTGCAGAGGATAGAAATGAGAATACGAATTATCACTTGCCATGATGTATATAATGCAGGCGCAAGCTTACAGGCATATGCATTAATGCAATATTTGAAAGACTGCGGTCATGAGGTAAAAATTATTGACTATAAGCCGGACTACCTAAGCAGGCATTATAGTCTGAAAGCGGTAAATAATCCAGAATATGACAGGGCAGGAATTCGAGAGATTTATTTGCTGGTGAAGATGCCAGGAAGAATAAAAAAATTATTCAGTAAAAGAAAATATAGATTTGATGCTTTCCGGAAAAATGCGTTAGAACTGACAGATACAACATATAGAACGTGTGAAGAACTAAAAAATATAGAAGAAGCAGACCTGTATCTGGCAGGGAGCGATCAGATATGGAATCCAATCTTTCCAAATGGAAAAGATCCTGCATTCTTTCTGCAATTTACGGAAAAGGGAAGAAGGGCATCGTATGCGGCGAGTTTTGCAGTTGATGCGTTAAAAGAAGAAGACCGACAGCGTATGAAGGAATGGCTTAAATCCTTTGATGCTGTTTCGGTCAGAGAGCAGACAGGAGCTGCATTGGTGAAGCAAATGGGACTTCAGTCTCAAAGAAATTGTGATCCCGTTTTTTTGCTGAAACAGTGTCAGTGGAAAAAAATATTGCCGGAAACAGAGACGAATAAAAAGTATGTGCTGCTTTATGATTTTGATAAAAACTGCGTGGCAGAGGAAATTGCGGAAAAAATTTCTAAAAAAACAAAAACAGAGATCTGGTCGGTTTTTAAAACAGAAATCTGTGACAAAGTATGTGCAGATATTGGGCCGTTGGAATTTGTAAATTTAATTTTAAATGCGGAAGCTGTAGTTTCTAATTCATTTCATGCAACAGCGTTTGCATTAATTTTCCATAAAGAATTTTTTGTGATCGAAAGAAAAGAACGTATCAATACGCGGATGAATGATTTATTGAAAGTATTTGGAGTGGAGGACAGGAAGATGGATCATGTGAAAAAACTGCAGACAGCAAAAAAGATAAACTGGCAAAGGATCGAGTCCATCCTGCAGAAAGAGAGGAAAGAAGCAGAAGAATATTTAGCGAAAATAACAGGAGAAAAGAAAAATGAATAGGCCGATAATATCTGTTGTTATCCCCGTTTATAACGTCGAAGCCTACATAGAACGTTGTGTAAACAGCGTGCAGAATCAAACGGTAGAAAATATAGAAATCATATTGATTGATGATGGATCACCGGATCAGAGTCCGGTTTTATGCGATCAATATGCGGAAAAAGATAGAAGAGTGCGAGTGATTCATAAAAAAAATGGAGGACTTGCGTCTGCAAGAAACAGGGGAATAACAGTGGCAACTGGAAAATATATTTTCTTTTTGGACAGTGATGACTGGCTGGAAAAAGACGGTCTGCAGCAGCTCTATGAGCTGGCGCAGAAATATCAGGTAGATTTCGTCAGATATAGAGCATTTCGGACAGAATGGCCAGGGATGGAAAGAAATGTTCCATGTCGAGTGGAAACAGTAAGAGAAATGCAGGGAGGAATTTATGATAGAAAGAGAATTTTACAAGAAATATATCCAAGACTGCTGGCTACGAGGCAATTAACTTTGGGACCTGTTGTTGGAGCATGGGGAGCATTGTATAGAACGGATTTTTTGAAGAAAAATCAGATATTTTTTTTCGAAGAGATTAAGTTTAGTGAAGACATCCTTTTCAGTGCAAAAGTGATTTTATGTACACAAAAATTTTACTATAAAGAAGAAGCCGGAATTTATCATTACTGGTATAATCCAGATTCTATTTCGAAATCATTTCGAGAGGGAAGATGGGAATCGTGTAAGAAAATAATAGAACATGCAGAGATAGAATTCAAAAATAGAAAAGAGTATTGTTTTGAGCAGCAATTGAACTGGCTGACATGGTTTGTTATATTAGTCGGACTGAAGGAAAGAGGTAAAATGACAGACAGGAGTGAGAGAAAAGTGTATTGTAGGAAACTACTGAACGATCCTGTAGTGAGAAGATGTCCATTAAAAATACAGGAATTTGATGTGCCCGAAAAACAAAAAATATTGTTGTATATGATAAAGAAAAACTGGTGGTGGATATTCAGCCTGATTTAAAGGGAGGTTGAAAATGATTTTTAAAAGAATAGCGGCATGGATTGCTTATGAGATACGGGAAGAAAAGATTACACTTTCTTCACAGGATGCGAAGAGAATACTGATGGATGTTGCACCGCCCGTGTCGCCGGATGTATTTTCTGAAAACAGGAGCAGAGAGATTCGATATGATCTCACGATTATAGTGCCTGTATATAACTCGGAAAACTGGCTGAAGGAATGTATGGAGTCGATCGTCCTGCAAAAAACAAAATATTCCTTTCAGATAATTGCAATTGACGATGGATCGACGGATCGAAGCGGGCAAATTTTAAATCAATACATAAAAAATCCATGTGTAGAAGTTATTCGGCAGGAGAATAAAGGGTATTCGGGTGCAAGAAATGCAGGACTTGAAAGAGTAAAAAGCAAATACATTATGTTTGTTGATTCGGATGATGTTTTATTACCGAATGCAATAGAGTGTTTGCTGTCAAAAGCGTATCTGGAAGATGCGGATATTGTAGAGGGAAATGGCTATCGCTTTGATAAAAATGGTTTTCTTGGAATGATAAAAAAAGAACATTTGCCAAAAGAAAGAAATCAATATTGGGGAGGCCCCTGTTTAAAGGTGATGAAAGCAAAACTGTGGGAAGGATTGAAATTTCCGGAGAGCTATTGGTATGAGGATGCAATTATCGGAGCTGTGATTTTTCCAATGGCGAATAAAGTGGATTGTTTGTCTGATGCAGTGTATGCATATCGAATTCATGGAGAGAGTATTACACAGAAGCATGATGAAAATCTAAAAAGAGTAGATTCTTATTGGATTATGCTGTTAATGGCTGAGATTCAAAAGAAAATGGAGATTCCTTTTGACTACGAGAATTATCAAAGGGTAATGAGACAGATTGTATTTACCTGCCGGAGGATTGTTATGCTGCCGGAAAAAATAAAAAGGGCTGTATTTGCAGGGGAATGTGAATTTGTCTGTACTAATTTTAAAGAGTATTTGAAAAAAAAGGACAGATATTATTTTCTTGCAAAAGCAATTTTAAATAAAGATTATGCAAAATATTCTATTTATTGCCAGGAGTTTATATGATACCGAAAAAAATTCATTATTGTTGGTTTGGGGAAAACGAAAAACCATTGCTGGTAATTGAATGTATTAAGAGCTGGCAGAAATATTGTCCGGATTATGAAATTATGGAATGGAACAGCAAGAATTATGATGTTCATAAAAATAAATATATGGAGCAGGCGTATCAGGCAAAACGCTGGGGGTTTGTATCTGATTATGCCAGACTGGATATTATTTACCAGTATGGAGGAATCTATCTTGATACGGATGTCGAACTAATTCGATCACTGGATGATTTGTTAGAAACAGATGGCTATATCGGATTTGAGAAGAAAGTGGATGAAGAATGTGATGAGGTTTATGTGAATACGGGACAGGGGTTTGGCGCATCTGCTTTTCATCCGGTCGTGAAGGCGATGATGGATATTTATAAAGAGATTGATTTTGCTGAGAAGAAAAAAGAAAATTTAAAAACGTGTCCTTATTATAACACAGCGGCACTGGTAAAACTGGGAATGAAGAAAGAAAATGTGGAACAGGAAATTTGTAAGTTTCATATTTATCCAGCAGAGTATTTCTGCCCGATCAATTGGAAAAGTCATAAGTGTGAATTGACAGATAATACATATTCGATTCATCATTTTAAAGCATCATGGCTTACAGAAAAAGAAAAGAAAAAAAGAAAATATCTAAGAAATATGGACTGTATGATTCATCTGCCGAACAGAATATGCAGAAGTATTTTAGGAAAAGAGAGGTATGAGAGCATAAAGGAAAAAATAAAATGGAAAGGATAGCGTATGGATGTTTCAATTATTATTGTTAATTACAATTCCATAGACTTAACAATCGATTGTGTCAATTCAATATTTCAACAAACTGCGGATGTAAAATTTGAGATTATTATCGTGGATAATGCATCAAAGAACAAAGAAGCAGAAAGATTACAGGCGGAATTTGAAAACAGCGTTAAGATGATAGAGGCAGAAACAAATCTTGGATTTGGAAAAGCGAACAATCTGGGAACAAAATACGCAGCGGGGGATTATGTATTTTTTCTTAATCCCGATACGGTTTTGATGAACAATGCAGTAAAAATTTTATGGGAAGAGATGAAAAACAATCCAGATATGGGATGTACAGGCGGAAATTTATATACACCGGAGAGAATGCCGTGTCCGTCTTTTTGTTTAAGGTTTGATGATTTGGGAACGGAAAAGAGATATGCATCCTGGCGGTATTTGATGCTGTCAAAAGCAGAACAAAAATTATACAGAAAACATCCTGCATTGCAGATACGAAGAAAAGATTTTAACGATACGAATCAAAAGATAGAAGTTGCCTATATATTTGGGGCAGACATGATGGTGAAGAAAAAACTCTTTGAGCAGTTGGGAGGATTTGATGAGGATTTTTTTATGTATGCAGAGGAGGAAGAGCTGTCCTGGAGAATTAAAAAAAGAGGTGAAAAAATTTATAATATACCACAGGCAAAGATTATTCATCTGGAGGGAGCGACTTTAGAGAAACAGCATGATTTTAATGAAAAACAATTCACCCTTCGAATAAATGGAACGATGACGTATTTCTGGAAACGATATGGGAGAGAAGGCATATATCAATTTTATAAATTTCGTGCATTAAGATATCAGAGACTCAAAAAAATTGCTGAGATTCAGAAGAAAAGCGGTGTGAGCTTTCAGTTTGAAACTCGTTTGAGATGTCTTTTGGAATGTTTTGAAAAAATCATGGAAAAAACAGAAGGTGAGGGGAAGAAAAATGGCAGAAGTTAAGGATGGGAAAGGAGTTAAGCTGATTACATTTTACCTGCCTCAGTTTCATGCAATACCATTGAACGACCAATGCTGGGGCAAGGGGTTTACCGAATGGACAAATGTACGAAAAGCACAAGCATTATTTTCCGGGCATGATCAGCCCAAAATCCCACTGGACCTTAACTATTATGATTTAATGGATGATCAGGTAAAGATCTGGCAAAGTAATCTGGCAAAAAAATATGGGATTTTCGGATTTTGCTATTATCATTATTGGTTTAAACATGGTGAGAAGTTGTTGGAAAAACCGGCGGAACAAATGCTGAAAAACAAAAAAATAGAGATCCCATTTTGTTTTTGCTGGGCCAATGAAAACTGGAGTAAGAACTGGGATGGTGGAGATCAGGAAATCATCATGGAGCAGGATTATGGCGGAAAAGAAGAGTGGGAACGGCACTTTCAGTATCTGCTGAATTTTTTTCAAGATGAACGATATATAACAGTAGATGGGCGCCCATTGCTCGTTGTTTATAAGCCGGAACAAATGATCGATATTTATAAGATGGCATCGTATTTTAGAAGAAGAGCAAAAGAAGAAGGCTTTCCGGATTTATGTCTGGCATTTCAATTTCCGGCGTATTATTCAGATATGTATTACAGAAACGATATTTTTGATTATCAAATTGAATTTGAGCCTGTATATTCACGAAATATCGAAAGCCAGGAGCTACCTGGAACAAGCAGAAAAATTTCTTTGATCAGAAAATTTTGTGGAGAGGAAATGGTGTCGTTTTATCGAAAATGTCGAAAGAAGAAAGGAAGAATGTATTGGAAGAAAGAGCAGAGTCTGGGAATGTATTTTTACGATGAGATATGGGATTTGATTTTAAATGCGAAATGGAAGAAAAATTTTTGGCCGGGGTGTTTTGTGGATTGGGATAATACGCCAAGAAATAAACATGGAGTTATGGTCAGTGGATTTTCCGTAGAAAAGTTTGCTGAATATATGAAAATACTGGTACAAAGAGCACGGAAAGAGGAAAAGCCGGTAATATTTATTAATGCATGGAATGAATGGGGAGAAGGTGCTTTTCTGGAACCGGACACAAGATATCAGTATCGAAAGCTTGAAGCAATAAAAGAAGCATTAGAATAGGGAAAAGGGTAAATGAGAAATATAATTTCCGAAAAGAATGAGACAAATTGCTGTGGATGCGGAGCCTGCAGTAAATGCTGCCCCAGACATGCGATTTACATGGAAGAGGATGAAAATGGTTTTGATTATCCTAAAATAGATGAATCGAAGTGTACGGAGTGCGGAAAATGTTTAAAAGTCTGCAGTTTTGAGAAAAAAGAGCAATCACGAAAAGAAACGTATGCGGCACAGGCAAAGGACGCTGATCTGGAAGAAAATGCTTCGGGGGGAATCTTTACCGTGCTGGCGCAGGAAGTGCTAAAAAGAAAAGGAATTGTCTATGGATGTGCTATGCTTTATGAAAACCAAAACTTAGTAATAAAACATATCGGGATAGATAAAATAGAGGAACTTTGTAAATTAAAGGGTTCAAAATATGTACAAAGCAATTTGGAAAATGTATATGTTGAAATTAAGCGGCATCTGGAACATAACGAGACTGTGTTGTTTAGTGGAACGCCTTGTCAGATAGCAGGACTGAGAGGATACCTTCAGAGAACGTATGCAAATTTATATACAATAGAAATTATATGTCATGGTGTACCGAGCGCAAAATTATTCCAGAATTATTTAGGATACATAGAATCGAAAGAAGGAAAAAAAATAGCAGGATTTTATTTTCGAGATAAAAGCAGCGGGTGGAAGTTATACGGAAAAATGATATTGGAGAACAGGGATGGAAGTCAGAAAGAAAGATATTTTGAACCGGAAGAAAGCTCCTATTATCAAATGTTTTTAAATGGATACACATACCGGAAAAGCTGCTATTTTTGTCCGTTTGCATCAGAATATCGTCAGGGTGATATTACCATAGGAGATTATTGGGGGATAGAGCTGGTGCACCCGGAATATTTGAAAAAATATGGAGGTGAAATAGAGAAAGAAAAAGGAGTCTCCTGTCTGATTGTGAATAATGATCAGGGAAGGACTATGCTTGCGAAATATGGAAGTAACATTATAAAATATCCGTCATCTTATCAGCGGGCAGCAAAATATAATGCACAGCTGGTACAGCCGTCTGTACTGAAACGGCAGCGGGAGAAAGTAATGAAACTGCAAAAACAGAACTATGCATGTGTGGAACGGTGGTATCAGAAACGAAGAAACAGAATTCTGTTTGTGAGAAAACTTCGTTTCATGATACCGAAAAGAATCAAAATATTTATAAGAAAAATCAAAGTTTAAGGTTAGAGAGAAAAAGATGGAACAACAATTTAAAACAGTTATTACGGCAAATTCAAAATGGATCAATCTTCATTTAAAGGAAACATATGAGTATAGAGACCTGATTTTTTTATTTGTGAGAAGAGATTTTGTTTCAAAATATAAACAGACAATTTTAGGGCCTTTGTGGGCGGTGATACAGCCCCTGTTAACAACCATAGTGTTCACTGTGATTTTTGGTTCACTGGCAAACCTGACTACGCTGGATGTGAAAGCAACAGAAGAAACCGTAATTCCGGCATTTCTGTTCTATATGGCAGGTACGATCTGCTGGAGCTATTTTTCATCGACGGTCAGCAGTACGGCAAACACATTTATAACAAACAGTTCTATTATGGGAAAGGTATATTTTCCAAGGCTGGTATCTCCGGCAGCGTCAACCATATCTAATTTGATTTCCTTCGGTATTCAATTTGCCATGTTTTTGATTTTTTTGCTGTATTTTATATGGAAAGGGAAAATGGAAATTCGATTGTCCGGGTATCTCTTTCTATTTCCAATATTGATCATTCAGATGATGATGCTGGCGATGGGAGTTGGAATTATTGTTTCAGCGCTTACAACAAAATATCGTGATTTGGCGATGCTGATAGGCTTTGGATTACAATTATGGCAGTATGGAACGCCAGTTGCATATGGATTGCGGCTTGTACCTGAAAAATATATGAAGATTTATATGCTGAATCCAATGACACCGATCATCACTTCATTCCGCTATATTTTTTTCGGAACAGGATATTTTCATGCAGGATACTATGGAATGGGGTGGGGAAGCACAATGATCTTATTTGTACTTGGAATTGTGTTATTCAATAAAGTGGAAAGAACATTTATGGATACCATTTAAGGAGAACAGGATGGCAGAAAAACAGATTATGGTCAAAATAGATCATGTATCAAAAGAATATAGACTGGGTGCAATCGGGGGAACAACATTACGGGAAGATCTGGAACGATTCCATGCAAAAATAAGAAAAAAAGAAGATCCGACACTGAAAATAGGCCAGAAAACACCAGAGTATGGAAAACGTTTTATGGCGCTGAAGGATATTTCATTTGAGGTAGAAAAAGGAGAAGCAGTAGGGATTATCGGACACAATGGAGCAGGAAAATCGACATTGCTGAAACTGCTGTCAAGAGTAACGGCACCAACAAAAGGAAGCATTGGAATGAATGGCCGTGTGGCATCTATGCTTGAAGTAGGAACGGGATTTCATCCGGAATTAACGGGACGTGAAAACATTTATATGAATGGGGCAATATTGGGGATGAGCCGTGCAGAAATCGGAGAAAAACTGGATCAGATTATTGCATTTTCCGAATGTGGAGAGTTTATCGATACGCCTGTAAAACGATATTCCAGTGGGATGTATGTTAAACTTGCATTTTCTGTGGCAGCTCATCTGGATAGTGAAATTATGATTATGGATGAGGTTTTGGCTGTCGGAGATATGAAATTCCAGCAGAAGTGTCTTGGACGGATGGGAAAAGCGGCAAATTCAGAAGAAAAAACGATTCTTTATGTGAGTCATAATATGAATACCATTCGTCAGCTTTGCACCCGCTGCCTTGTACTGGATCACGGCGAACTGATATTTGACGGCGGGGTAGAAAGAGCAATTGATTTGTATATGGATACAGCTGTTAAAAACGGAAGTGTAGATATTGATCTGAAAAATAAGAGAATGGCACATCTGCCGCCAGTTATTAAGGCGAAAATGACACATGTGCATCTTGTGGACAAACAGGTACCGGTATATGAATTTGAGGAAAAGCTGAAATTTGATTTGTCGGTTGAGGCCAAAACAAATATTTCAAATCTATCCGTGAGGGCAGAAATAAGATCAGCAGATGGAGGAGCTGTTGCAGCGGGAATTTTGCAGGAATTTACATCCTTTTTTGCAGGAAGAAGCAAAATATTGGAAATGGAATTGCTGCTGCGTGGACTTGTACCGGGAAAATATTTCGTATTGCTGGTGATTTATAATGTAAACGAAATGGGAACTTACGATGACTTGGATGCGGTGTTTCCGGCATTTACATTTGAAATTCAGGATAGTAAACATGCTTTAAAGATTAACTGGAACGTAAATGCCTGGGGAAAAATTCGATTAGACGATTTGAAATGCGTGGGTGAGAGAGATGATTCCTAAAAAAATACATTATTGCTGGTTTGGGGGAAAGCCAATTCCAGATTCGGTCAGGCGATGCATGCAAAGCTGGCAGAAGTTTTGTCCAGACTATCTTATTGTAGAATGGAATGAAAAAAATTTTAATATAAAAGAATGCCCGCAGTATGTAATTGACGCATATCATAGGAAAAAGTGGGCATTTGTTACAGATTATGTAAGACTCCGGGTTGTGTATGAATATGGAGGGATATATTTTGATACAGATGTAGAATTAGTGAAAAAGATTGATTTTCTGCTAAAGTACAGTGCTTTTTTTGGATTTGAAAATAAAAAATATATTTCTACGGGGCTTGGATTTGGCGCTGAACGGGGATGCGGTTTGTTGTATGAAATGATGGAGATGTATCAAACGATCCCGTTTATTTTAGAGGACGGATCAGAAAATAAGAAGACATGCCCGGTTATTAATACAGAAATCTTTTTGAAACACGGACTGGAACAAAAGGATAAGCAGCAGATTTTAGAGGGAAATATTATGATTTTACCATCCATTTGTATGTGCCCCATTGATTTTGAAACAGGATATAGAAGAAAATCAAAAAAAACAATTTCGGTTCATTGGTTTCATGCAAGCTGGATGGAAAGAGCAGAAAAAGAGTATCATAAGAAACATCGTCAGGCATTGTTAGAGGAAAAGAAAAATGATTGGAAATATCTTCCGAATCGTATGATTAAAAAGCTTTTGGGAGAAAAAATCTACTTGAAAATAAAAGGATGGATCAGATATGATAACGGTTAGTATTATAATTCCGGTTTATCAAGGGAAAAGCTATTTAAAACGGTGTATCGACAGTGTTCTGGCACAGAGTTGTCAGGAATATGAAATTATTTTAGTGGATGATGGTTCAACAGACGGTTCGGCCGAGATATGTGATGAATATGCTGAAAAACAGAAGACAATAACGGTGATTCATAAAGAAAACGGGGGGCTTTCTTCTGCTAGAAATGCGGGCTTAGAAATTGCATCAGGGGAATACGTAATGTTTATTGATGCGGATGATGTGGTGCATAGTAAAATGCTTGAAACAGAGCTGAAAGTTTTGAAAGAGGAAAATGCGGATATCTTTATCTGCGGATTAAAACGTTTTGCTGAGATAGAAGAAGTAGATACATGCGCTGAGTTACAAATCAAGAATTGTGTGGAAATCCAGTCTGGATTGGAAATTGAAAGCAAACTTTTTTGTGGTCAAAACGTGGAAAAATATATATCCTGTTGTGGAAAATTATTTAAGAAAACAGTATTTAATGGAATCCGTTTTCCGCAAGGGAGGTTATTTGAAGATGAATATATTACGTATCAATTGTATTATAGAAGTGAGAGAATAGCAGTAACAGATATTGTATTTTATTTCTATTTTACAAATCCGTGTGGAATAACAAAAAATTTGACGCTCAATAAACGATTTGATGAATATGATGCACAGGAAGAAAGAATAAAATTTTTTAAGAAAAAAAGGTGTAAAGAACTTTATCAGGCGGCATTGTTAAAACTGCTGAATTCAGCGCAGTGGGATTTGATAAAGTGCCAAAAATGGAAAGAAGATTTTGATAAAGAACGAGGAGAAAAATTTCAACAGCAGTATAGAGAAGCACTGGAGCAGGCAGAAAAAGAGGGGATTGTACGCTTTAAAAATAATTATGATTTTTATGTATTAGCATATCCTGAGAAAGTCAACTTTTTTAGAGTGAGAAGACAATGGCAGAATCTGCTGAGAATGATTCGATCTAAAATATAAGATGGTTAGAAATAGAATGAGAAAACGATGCAAAAACGGGTACAAGCTGCGTAGGGTAGTGGGCATATTGGTTGTTATGCTTCTGTGCATAACAGGAAAAAGTGTTATAAAATCGAAATATAATCTAAACAGCATAACATATATACTGCAATCGAAGAAAATTTCGGAAGAAATTTGTCTGATACAAATAACAGATCTCCATAACAGCATCTTTGGTTCGGATAATAAACATCTGATTTCTAAAGCAGCAATGAAGTCACCAGATTTGATTATGATCACCGGTGATCTTCTAAATGCAAATGAGCCAGATAATAATATTGCGGTAACGCTGCTGGCAGAATTATCTGCAATCGCCCCAACATACGTCTCCCTCGGCAACCATGAACTGGAATACGAGCAGAACTACGGTACAGACATTACCGCTCTCTACGAATCCGCCGGCGCCACCGTCCTGAACTATGAATATAAAGACATCACCATCAACAGCCAGCCCCTCCGTATCGGCGGCATTTACGGTTACTGTCTCCCGGACAAATATCTGGAAACTGGCGAAGCGGATCCAGAAGAGTGTAAGTTCTTGTGGGATTTTGAGAACACCGACCGTTACAAAATCCTGCTCAGCCATCTTCCGATTGCCTGGCTGAAAAATGACGGGCTGGAGGAGTGGGACATTGACTGCGTATTTTCCGGCCATCTTCACGGCGGCCAGGTCATTCTGCCTGGCATTGGCGGTGTTTATGCGCCGGACATGGGATGGTTTCCGGGACAGCTGAAGGGGATTTTTGACTCGGAGGATGGAAAACGGCATCTGGTGCTGTCGTCCGGACTTGGAAATACGGAATTGGTTCCGCGGTTCAATAACATTCCCGAGATTGTCTGCGTGGAGCTGATTCCGGATGGAAACCTTCATAAAACATAAAAATAACACAGAGCCGGATTCCTGATGCATGGAAATCTGACTCTGTGCGTTACATGCAGCGGCCTTATACAAACAGGGTACATCCCTGTCGCTTGAACTGTTCGATCTTTTCGTCAATGAGCTCCGGCGTTACACCGAGATGCTCGGCAAGACACTGCTTGCAGAAAAACTGTTCTGCGCCGCGGTTGATAAATTTACGGTGGGCGCCGATCTCGTTATGTGTGAGTTCTTTGCCGCACTGCATACAGCGTGCCATCAGAGTTTTACGACCTTTGCACGGTATACTTTTGATGCAAACGGCTCGAGTTCTGTGACAAGGGATGCATTGTTTGCACACAGGTTCTCGCCGGTCCAGACCTCAGTAAGTTCCAGAGTACGGCCAGTGGAGAACGGAAGGCCGATCTCATCCAGATTCATGGCTGCACGCGATTTTTCATCACTGAGATTGAACATGCCGATAGCAAGATTTCCGTCTGCGAGCGCTTTTACATAAATCAGAACGTTGTCATTCCATGCATGGTTTTTCACTTTATACGGCTGACGGCAGAGCGGATCCTGGTTGATGCGGATCATTTCGTCATTCATGAGAATGCGGCGGGTTTCGTCGCTCATCTCGCGGATGTCGCAGCCGATCATCAGCGGGGAGCCAAGGAATGCCCACAGTGCATAGTGTGTCTGATACTGGACATCGCTGCAGCCGGCCAGTCCAACATTTCCTTTTCCATGCATGCCGACGATCAGCATGTCCATATCGTTGAAGCAGCCGACGCCGTTGTACGGATGCAGTTTTTCCTGCTGTGCCACGAGATCTTTGACAGAATCCCAGGTATCAAAGATGTCGCCGGTGGAACGCCACATGGAAGCGCCGGTTTCTTTGATCCACTCATGCGTTTCATCAGCACCCCAGGAGCAGGCAGAGAAGAGAATGTCGCGGCCGCAGTTCTCGAGTGCTAGTCCCATGCGGCGGTACAGATATTTTCCGTGCAGGATCGGGCTGTGGTAGCAGTAGTCGTATTTTAAGAAATCAACATCCCAGGATGCGAAAGTTTCCGCATCGACAAATTCGTGCTCATAGCTGCCAGGGTAGCCGGCACACGTCATGTTTCCGGCGCAGGAATACATACCGAATTTCAGCCCTTTGGAATGAACGTAATCGGCAACGGCTTTCATACCATGCGGAAATTTTTCCGGATCCGGCACAAGACGGCCGTTTTCATCGCGTTCACGTAAGGACCAGCAGTCGTCGATGACAAGATATTCGTATCCTTTATCGCGCAGGCCGCTCTCGGCCATGACATCAGCAGTTTCAAAAATCATTTTTTCATTGATATTTTCTCCGAAGGTGTTCCAGGAATTCCAGCCCATCGGCGGTGTAAGTTTGATCATAGTATTGACCTCCCGTAAGTTTTGATGTACTTTGAGTATAGATGGATTTCCAGAGCAAAACCATGGAATTTTAAGACAAAAGCATGGATTTTTGCTTCATAAAGAATAAAATACGGGAAAAGGAAAGAATATGCTTGTATCAGAAATGAACGGGATCCGGCCTGTCGATGCCGGGCGGCAGGACTGCCATGATCTGCATTCCTGGGGGCCGGGTGTACGGCAGTGCTATATTATACATTATATTATAAGCGGAAAGGGAACGTTTACCTGCGGGAAAAAGACGTACACACTTACCGCCGGACAGAGCTTTTTAATCTGTCCAGAGCAGGTGGTGCAGTACGCGCCGGATGAGAACGAGCCGTGGGAATATGTGTGGGTTGATTTTGTCGGGGAACAATGCCGGCAGATTCTGGCACGGTCGGTACTGAACCCACAGCAGCCGGCGGCGCCGCCTCTCCGTCAGGAAAGGCTTCTGCCGTATTTTGAGCGTCTCTGCCAGATGGAACTCTATCGCCGGAACAGCCAGGAGGCCGTCGGTGTGCTGCTTGCGCTTCTGGGCGTGTACCAGGATCTGGCGGAGCCGCAGCGGGAGGAGAGAAAGAAGGAAGATCCGCGGATCATGGAAGCGATGGCTCTGATTGCCGCAGGGTATCATAGGAGTGGGTTCTGCGCGGAGACAATTGCGCGGAAAATGGCGGTCAGCCGCACAACGCTGAACCGTCTGTTTCAGAAGAAAATCGGCTGGTCACCAGGACAGTATCTGCTGGAATATCGGCTGCAGCAGTCAGAAAAGCTGCTGCAGATGGGGATGACGGTCAAACAGACGGCGCTGTCGTGCGGATTTGAAGATCCCTTTTACTATTCCCGTGTGTTCCGGAAACACTATGGAATGCCGCCGTCGGATTACCGGCTGGAGTTTGCAGAAATTCAGTGAACGGCGGGCGTTACCGCTCGTCGGAGAGATAATTCCGCATAGAGCGCAGGGCGGACTTTTCCAGCCGGCTGACCTGCGCCTGCGAGATGCCGATTTCCCGGGCAACCTCCATCTGGGTCTGCCCCTCATAGAAACGCATGCGGATGATCTGGCGTTCGCGCTCATTGAGACGGGCGACCGCGTCCTGCAGGGCGAGGTTCTGCACCCAGTTTTCTTCTTTATTTTTCTTATCACTTAACTGATCCATGACATACAGGGTATCGCCGCCTTCCGTGTAGACGGGCTCATACAGACTCATTGGGCTTTGGATTGCATCGAGGGCATAGACGATATCCTCTTTTCCAATGCCGATTTCAGCGGCGATTTCCTCGATCGAAGGCTCTTTCTGGTTCTGCTTGAGATAAAGTTCGCGGGCGCAGATGGCGCGGTAGGCAGTATCCCTGAGGGAACGGCTGACGCGGATCGCATTGTTGTCACGCAGATACCGCCGGATTTCACCGATGATCATCGGCACGGCATAGGTGGAGAAACGGACGTTTAAGGTCGTGTCGAAGTTATCAATCGCCTTAATCAGGCCGATACAGCCGATCTGAAAGAGATCGTCGGCGTTTTCACTGCTGTTGGAGAAGCGCTTGATCACGCTTAAGACAAGGCGCAGATTGCCCTGAATGTAGCGTTCGCGGGCAGCAGCATCTCCTTCGCGGGCCTTTTTCAGCAGAGTCTCTTTTTCTTCGGCATTCAGTACGGGAAGGCGTGATGTATTGACTCCGCACAGTTCAACTTTATTGATCGCCATGGTATGCATCCTCCTGAAACATGGAACGTATGGTTACCGTTCGTTACTGTTATACGTTCATGATTGGCAGTTGGCGGGACGAATATACGAGAGCCCGGAAAATTTCATAAAGTTTTAGTCCTTGACAAAGCTTTTGGAAAATGATTTCCTGCTATTGTAGAAACGGCGGAAAGTGTGATAAGATAAGGGAAGTGTACGAAATGCGAGGTCTTGTTTTATGATGAGTGGAAAGGAACGAAGAGAAGAGATTCTTCAAAGAATAACAAACAGTAAGACGCCGGTCTCCGGTGCAGCGCTGGCGAAGAGCTGTGAAGTCAGCCGTCAGGTGATTGTCCAGGACATTGCCCTGATCCGCGCTGCCGGATACGATGTGATTGCGACAAACCGCGGCTACATCTGCAGCAGCCCGGTGAGAGAGACGCGGGTCTTTGAGGTGAATCACACGGATGAGCAGATGCAGGACGAGCTGAATACAATTGTGGATTTCGGCGGCGTTGTGCTGGATGTGATTGTGCGTCACGAGGTTTACGGAGAACTGCGGGCGGAACTTAATATCAGTTCACGAAATAAGGTGGCACTGTTTATGGAAGAAATCCGGCAGGGAAAATCACGGCCGCTGAAGAATATCACATCAGGGGAACATTTTCATACCGTATCGGCAGACTCTGCGCAGACCCTGGATCTGATTGAAGAGGAACTGCGAAAGAAAGACTACCTGGTGCGGACTGTGAAATAGGGGAAAAAGCCCTTATTTTCACAAAAAACTGTTATTCGAAAAAATTTTAAATTTTTTTCAAAAAGGTGTTGACTTTTCTCTTAGGATAGTGTAATATACATGATGTCAGCGGGAACGAGTGATAAACAAAGAGTTCTAAAGCGACAAAGAAATGTGCGTTTAGCTCAGCTGGATAGAGCGTTTGGCTACGGACCAAAAGGTCGGGGGTTCGAATCCTCTAACGCACGGACGGTAACCGTCCTGGTGAAAACCAGGGCGGTTTTTTCGTATGCAGAATGAAAAATAAAACAAGCGGCCTTTTGGTCAGCAGCCAGACGGCCGCACTTTTTGAAAAAATCATGGGGAAACAACTTGTACGCTCATTGACACAAGTGAGATACATCTCCTATAATAAAGCCAAATTTAAGATCTCGAAAGGGGACAAGTTATGGCTAAGTTAGTAATTGATGCGAACAGAAAGCTTTCAAAAATCAATAAGGAAATCCAGGGACAGTTTTCGGAGCATCTGGGAAGATGTATTTATGAAGGACTCTATGTAGGAGAAAATTCCGATATTCCGAACGTGAACGGAATGCGTACCGATGTTGTTGAAGCACTGAAAAATATCAAAGTTCCGGTACTGCGCTGGCCGGGCGGATGTTTTGCAGATGAATATCACTGGAAAGACGGTATCGGACCGAAAGAAAGCCGCAAAAAAATGATCAACACCAACTGGGGCGGTGTTGTCGAGGACAACAGCTTCGGTACCCACGAGTTTTTTGAACTCTGCCGTCAGATCGGATGTGAAACCTATATCAACGGAAATATGGGAAGCGGTACTGTACAGGAGATGTCGGAGTGGGTTGAATATATGACATTTGACGGTGTATCTCCGATGGCAGACCTTCGTGCGGAAAATGGCCACGAAAAGCCATGGACCGTCGATTTCTTCGGCGTCGGCAATGAGAACTGGGGCTGCGGCGGAAATATGAATCCAGAATTCTACGGAAATATGTACCGCAGATATCAGACCTTTGTGCGTGATTACGATGGAAACAAAAAGATCCGGAAGATTGCCTGCGGCGCCAATTCGGATGATTATGAGTGGACGCAGGAAGTGATGAAAGCATGCTTCCGCAGAATCTCCCCACAGCAGCATGGCATGATGGATGGCCTGTCGCTTCATTACTATACGGTGCCGGAAACCTGGGATCACAAGGGAAGTGCAACGGAGTTTGCGGAAAAAGACTGGTATAAGACCATGAAAAAGACGATGTATATGGAAGAGCTGATCCGCCGCCACAGCGCCATTATGGATCAGTATGACCCGGACAAAAAGGTCGGCATGATCGTGGATGAGTGGGGTACCTGGTATGATGTAGAGCCTGGAACAAATCCGGGATTTCTGTATCAGCAGAATACCATGCGTGACGCACTGGTCGCAGGGATCAACCTGAATCTCTTCAACAAACACAGCGACCGTGTCAAGATGGCAAATATCGCACAGATGGTCAATGTTCTGCAGTCGATGATTCTGACAGAGGGTGAAAAGCTGGTCAAAACTCCGACGTATCATGTTTTTGATCTGTATCAGGTACATCAGGAAAATGATCTTCTGGCAAGCTCTCTGGAAACGGAGCAGGTTGGTCTGGAAGACGAATACATGGTTCCGAATCTGACGGAATCTGTTTCGGTAGATGCAGACGGTGTACTTCATATTACGATGACGAATGTGGATCTGGAGAAAGCATATCCGGTAGAGGCGGTACTTCTTGGAAAAGAAGCCGGCGAGATCAAAGCCGAGATCGTAACCGGCCATATGCAGGATAAAAACACCTTTGAAGCGCCGGAGACGGTTGGCGTTCAGGGCTTTGACGGTGTGCAGGCAATAAAAGAGGGAATTTCCTTTACCATTCCGGCGTGCAGTGTGCTTCATATTGCCGTAAAATAGGGAAACCATAAAAACCAGAAGATATCTGGGATGAAAAAAGATTCGGTTCCGGAGGAGTTTGATGGACGGAAATACCAGGATCTGTAAAAAATGCCTGCTTCGTGAGATGGACGAGGCAGGCTTTTTTCAGAATATGTATGATTATATTGCAAGAATTCCGGCGGACGATAAAACGCCGGAGGAGGAATACGAGCGGCGGCTTTCCATCTGTAAGGAGTGTGAAAAGCTGCTGTCCGGCATGTGCCGCATGTGCGGCTGCTACGTGGAGATGCGGGCAGCGATTGCACTGCGGGACTGCCCGGGGAAAAAATGGTAGCAAAAGAGAAACCCCGCACAGCGGATCCTGTGAAAACAACGGATCCCTGTGCGGGGTTTTGAGAATCAACGCGTTTCTGTCTCCAGTGCGACTTTTGGATCCCTGAAATAGCGGGACAGCTTCGGCACGGAGATGAACAGCGTCAGAAACTCAGCGACCGGAATCGACAGCCACACACCGTTGGTGCCAAGCACGAGCGGCAGAAGCAGCGCGGAGAGAACGATAAAGACGAAAGTGCGCAAAAAGGAAATCAAAGCAGAGGTCTTTCCGTCTGACAGTGCCGTAAAAATGCCGGAGGCGACGATATTCGTACCGCAGAACAGGTAAGCGATGGAGAACAGGTATCCGCCGTGGCGGGTCAGTTCAAAGCCGTACGTGCCTTTCTGCATGAAAACGGCGGAAATGACCGGAGAGCCGAAGGCGGCCACAAGTGCGATGATCACAGAGCTTACCACAACGAAACGGATACTGATGCGGTAAAGCCGGATCAGCCGCTGTTTGTTCCGGCTGCCGTAGTTGAAGCTGAACACAGGTGCAACGCCGATACTGTAGCCGAGGTACAGCGCAACAAAGAGAAACTGTCCGTACAGAATCGCCGTGATGGCGGCAACACCGATTTCGCCCTCAAATTTCAGCATCAGCATGTTGAAAAGGTAAGTGACAACGGCTGCAGAAAGATTGCTGACCATCTCGGAGGAACCGTTGAAGCAGCTTGTGGAGAGCAGGCCTTTGGAAAATTCCGGACGGGTGAAGCGAAGGCCTTTGCGGGCAAAGGTAAAGTATAAAATGCCGGCAACGGCCGGAATGCACTGGCCAAGGCCGGTGGCAAGGGCAGCTCCGGCAACACCGAGATGGAGCGGAACGACAAACAGATAGTCCAGAAGCATGTTGGTAATGCCGGCGGACACCGTAAGGGAAAGTCCGAGTCCCGGGCGTCCTGCCGTTACAAAGAAGGACTGGAACAGCGCCTGGAGAAGACAGACCGGGGCAAAGGAAAGGATCGTCCGCAGATAGGCGGTACCGTAATCCATCAGCACCGGCGTTGCACCGAGCAGACTGCAGATCTGGCGGCAAAACAGGTTGCCGAGCACTGCGCCCAGAATACCGATGATCAGTGTGGTAAGGGTAAGGGCAGAAAAGTTACGGTTGGCTTCCTCCTGTTTTTCCTGTCCGATCTTTGCGGCGACAACGGCGCTGCCTCCGGTACCGAACATGATGCCGACGGCAAGAAGAATGCTGACGGCAGGATAGACGATATTGGCGGCGGAAAGCGCCATGCTGTCCACGTACTGTGCGATGAAAAAGCCATCCACAATACTGTAGAGAGACATAAAGATCATCATGATGATCGATGGAAACGCAAACTTCAGCAGAGAGCGGAAGTTGAAATCCTTGGCGAGTGACTGGCTCATAATCAAAAACCTCCTTTTTATGTGTGAAAAGCCTTTTTCAGACACGCTTTAGATGGGAAAGATTTCTTGTGAAAATTTGAATCGTTTGCTATTATAAAGGATAGGGTAACCCTATAGTCAAGTGCAAAAAAGGTGAAAAACAGGAAAAATTCCGAGAGCACATATTCAGGAAAAGGAGTCAGAAATGGGAAAACAGGAGTATTTAAGCGCGGGGCGATTTGCAGCGCTGGTAGGCACGACAAAGGAAACGCTCTTCCATTATGATGAGATTGGGCTGTTCGTACCAAAAAGAAGAGGGACAAACGGCTACCGGTATTATGCGATGGATCAGATGGAAACGTTTGATGTGATCGGAATGCTGCGGGAGCTGGGCATGCCGCTGGCAGAGATTCGAAATTATCTGGAACAGCGAAGTCCTGAAAAATTCGGAGTACTGCTGGAACAGGAGGAGAAGGTGGTGCGCGAAAAAATGCAGCGGCTCCGCGAGATGCAGCGCTGGATTGGGGAAAAGAAGCGGTTTCTGGCACAGGCATCGGCGGAATGCCGTGAGGCGTTTGAAAAAGATCCCTTCTGTCCTGTAGGGATTCATACCCTGCCATTGCAGTATCTTGTCACAAATCACAGCGAATCAGCGGATAATCTGGCAGTCAATCAGAAAATCGGAGAGCTCTATGCTTACTGCGGGCAATACGGAAATCGAAGTTCGTATAATGTGGGGTTTGTTCAGAAACGGGAAACACTGGAAACGGGGAATTTTCTGGATTACCGTGATTTTTATCTGATTTTTGATCGTGTGCCGGCGAAAGTGCGATACACGGTTCGGCCGGAAGGAGAGTATCTTTGCTATTATTATAAAGGACCATGGCAGGGAATTGAAGCGGCGTACCGGAAGCTGTTCTGGTATGCCACGGAACAGAAACTTTTGCTGGATGACCGCTTTTATGAGGAATATATGGTGGACGCGCTGACCAGTCAGGAAATGGAACAGTATATTACGAGAATTGCCGTAAAAATTTTAAGATAGACAGGGAGGAGGGAAAAAAACAAACTTTTTTCATTCTCCTCTTGACCATGACGCAACGTCACCCATTATAGTGAGGGTACAACAAGTTGAATTGACATAAAACTGAGACGATAAACACACCAAAAAGGAGAAAAAGCATGAAAGTATTAGTAACAGGCGGAGCCGGATTTATCGGCGGAAACTTCGTACATCATATGGTAAACAAATACCCGGATTATCAGATCGTAAACCTGGACCTGCTGACCTATGCGGGAAACCTGGAGACTCTGAAACCGGTTGAGGACAAACCAAACTACAAATTTGTAAAAGGTGATATCGCAGACGAAGCTTTCATCATGGATCTGTTTGAAAAAGAGAAATTTGACGTTGTTGTCAACTTCGCAGCAGAGAGCCATGTAGACCGTTCCATTGAGGATCCGGGCATCTTTGTTCAGACCAACGTAATGGGAACCCGTGTACTGCTGGATGCTTCCAGAAAATTCGGCGTAAAGAGATATCATCAGGTATCTACCGATGAGGTTTACGGAGACCTTCCGCTGGATCGCCCGGACCTGTTTTTCACAGAGAATACCCCAATCCACACCTCCAGCCCGTACTCTGCATCCAAGGCAAGCGCAGACCTGTTTGTACTGGCTTACCACAGAACCTTCGGTACCCCGGTTACCGTTTCCAGATGCTCCAACAACTACGGCCCGTATCACTTCCCGGAGAAGCTGATTCCGCTTATGATCAGCCGCGCACTGGCAGACGAAGAGCTTCCGGTATACGGAAACGGTGAGAATGTCAGAGACTGGCTGCACGTATCCGACCATTGCGAAGCAATCGACCTGATTATCCACAAAGGTAAAGTAGGCGAGATTTACAACATTGGCGGACACAACGAGAGAACAAACCTTCAGGTAGTACAGACCATCCTGAAAGCTCTGGACAAACCGGAATCTCTGATCAAATACGTAAAAGACCGCCCGGGCCATGACAGAAGATATGCAATCGACCCGACCAAGATCGAGACTGAACTTGGATGGAAACCAAAATACAATTTCGATACCGGAATTGCACAGACAATCCAGTGGTATCTGGACAATGAAGACTGGTGGAAACACATCATCAGCGGTGAGTATCAGAACTACTTTGCTGAGATGTACAAAGACCGTCTGTAAGAGAGAAAAGTGAAATGCAAAGGCCGCAAAAAAGCGGCTTTTGCGAAGGAGTGGTGGATATGGATCAATATTATACCACTGGTGAATTTGCCCGGATGGCCCATGTGACCATTCGGACAATTCGCTATTACGACAAAAAAGGGCTGCTGAAGCCAAGCTTTATCAACGAGTCCGGTTATCGGATGTATTCGGATGAGGATTTTCTGAAGCTGCAGAAAATTTTATCGCTGAAATATCTCGGATTTTCCTTGAATGAGATCGGAAATATGACGATTCACGATACGAGTGCGGATATTCTGAAATCATTGAAAATGCAGATCGGACTTGTGCACAAGAAGATGGAAAATCTGGAGCAGATGGAAAAGGCGCTGCAGAATACGACACAGATTCTGGAGGAGACGAACCAGATCGACTGGACCGGCATTCTGAACCTGATTCATCTGACCGATATGGAAAAGATGCTGGTGGAGCAGTACAAAAACGGGGAAAACCTGAATATCCGTATTTCGCTGCACGAGCAGTATTCCCAAAATAAAAAGGGATGGTTCCCGTGGCTTCTGGAACAGATGGATTTTGACGGTGCGCGCCGGATTCTGGAGATTGGCTGCGGAAACGGACAGCTCTGGAAAAAAGCGGAGCCATCCGTGCTGAAAGGAAAGTATATCTGTCTGTCTGACCTGTCAGACGGCATGATCCGGGATGCGGCGGAAAATCTGGGAGAAGAAAAGGCATCCTGTTTTGATTTCCGGACACTGGACTGCCAGAAGCTTCCGTTTCCGGATGCGGAATACGACCGGATTATTGCAAATCATGTTTTGTTCTATGTCCAGAATCTGTCCCGCGGTCTGCAGGAAATCAGCCGTGTGCTTTCAGATGACGGCGTGTTCTACTGCAGTACGTATGGAAAAGGCCATATGAAAGAGATTACCGATCTGGTACAGGAGTTTGATCCGCAGATCAATCTTTCGGAGGTGGCGCTGTATACTATTTTTGGTCTGGATCACGGAGAAAAGCAGTTAAAGCCTTATTTTGGCAGCGTAGAGAAAAGAATCTACGAGGACAGTCTTTGGGTCGACCGGCCGGAGCCGCTTCTGGACTATATCCTTTCCTGTCATGGAAATCAGAATGAGTATTTGTATCCGAGACAGCGGGAATTCAAAGAATTTCTGGAAAAGAAAATTCAGAAACATGGCGGAATTGCGATCACAAAAGAAGCGGGTGTGTTCATCTGCAGAAAATGAAATGTGTAAAACGAAAAAACGTGGAGGCCGACATGGAAGATGTGGGTCTCTTTTTTGGTAAAAACAAAGGCAGAGCATGTTTTTTGTTGCCAGAGATCACAAAATGATGTATACTATAATAGAATGTCTGAGTGTGTGTGACTGGGAGAAAGAACTACGGTTCACACGGCAAGGAAATGTCTGCTGTTTCCTGTGCCGGGCAACTTAGAGCATGTAAAGAAACACAAAAGAGGGATAAGGTATGAAGGATTTATTTGATGTACACTGCCATATGGTTCCGGGGGTAGACGACGGTGCATCGGATCTGGAAGAGTCTCTGGCCATGCTGAAAATGGAGTATCGGGACGGAGTCCGAAACATCATCGTGACACCGCATTATCGGCGTCGGATGTTTGAAACACCGGCAAAAAAGGTACATGAGCAGTTTCAGAAGCTGCAGGAGGCGGCAAAAAAGGAGTATCCGGATCTGTCGCTTTATCTTGGATGTGAGCTTCATTCCAACATGGATCTTCAGGAAATTCTGGAAAAACGAAAATACGTGACCATGGCCGGTTCGTCTTATGTTTTGCTGGAGTTTTCCGAGGGAGATTCCGCACAGCATATCCGTGAGAGGGTATACAATGTACTGTCCTGCGGCTATGAACCGATTATCGCGCATGTGGAGCGCTATCAGGCGACGGTAAAGGATGTTGGATTTTCGGGCGATCTGGTGGACATGGGCGCAAAACTGCAGGTCAATGTGGAAAGTATTCTCGGAAAGTACACCTGGGGTGCAAAACGGTACTGCAGAAAACTGATGAAGGAGGATCTGCTCAGCTTTGTCGGCAGTGATTCCCACAATACAAAAACACGAATCCCGAACATAGGAGCAGGTGCTGCCTGTGTTTCAAAGAAAATGGGAGAGGCATACGCCAACCGGATTTTCCATGATAATCCATTGGAAATCTTAAGGGATGCCGGAGAAATCTAAAACAGTCAGGAGAAAAAGATGGAAACGAATCAACAGAATCAGGATGAAATTGAAATCGATTTACTGGAACTGCTCCGCGTGCTCTGCAGCAAAATCGGCTATGTGATTTTAGCAGCACTGGCACTTGGCCTTCTGATGGTACTGGTCAGCAAAGTATTGATGAAGCCGCAGTATGAATCGACAACGAAAATGTATGTACTGTCCAAACAGGACAGCAGCAATACCGTAACAAGCGGAGACCTGCAGGCAAGCTCCCTTCTGACCAAGGACTATGCGGAGCTGATCCAGAGCCGTCAGGTGGTAGAAACTGTCATTGCACAGCTGAATCTGGATCTTACGTATGAGCAGTTTCTGAAGAAACTTACCGTTACCACGCAGAACGATACGCGTATTCTTTCAATCACGGTAAAGGATGAGGATCCGTATATGGCAAGCCAGATAGCGGATGCGATCCGTGTGGCAGCAGCAGATCATATCCAGAACGTTATGAACACCGAAGCCGTAAATGTGGTAGATGAGGCAAATATCCCGGATGAGCCGGTAAGTCCGAGCATCAAGAAAAACGGACTGATCGGTGCGGTAGCAGGAGCCTTTATCGCAATCATTGTTATCATTGTTGTTTATCTGACCAACGACACGATCCAGACGTCTGAGGATGTAGAGCGTTATCTGGGTGTCAGCACACTCGGTATCATTCCGATCAGAGAAGGACAGAAAAAGAGCAAGAAGAAAAACAAAAACGGCCGTGGAAGAAAAAAATAAGGGAGGATACGGAACGTGAATCAGGTAGTAGTAAAACAGGAAAAATCGGGTTATCAGATTGTGGAAGCCTACAAATCTCTCCGTACCAACCTTCAGTTCTGCGGAGAAGATAAGAAAGTCATTGCAATTACGAGCTGCACTCCGAACGAAGGAAAGAGCAGCGTATCGATGCAGCTTGGTATTTCACTGGCCGAGATCGGAAAACGAGTGATTCTGATTGATGCCGATCTTCGTAAATCCGTTCTTCTCGGAAGAACAAAAACAGAGAAATCGGTTCGCGGACTGGCACATTTCCTTTCCGGACAGGCAAGCCTGGAGGATGTGATCTGTGCTACCAATATCAAGAATTTTTACATGATCTATTCCGGCCCGTTCCCGCCGAACCCGGCAGAGCTTCTGGGAGGAAAGAATTTCCGCAGTCTTTTAAATGCACTCCGTAAGGTATATGATTATGTAATCGTAGATACCCCGCCGCTCGGCAGCGTAATCGACAGCGCCATTGTTGCAGAAATCTGTGACGGTTCCATCATGGTGATCGAGTCCGGTGTCATCAGCTATCGTTTTGCCCAGGAAGTAAAGAGCCAGCTGGAAAAGAGTAACTGTCCGCTGCTTGGCGTTGTCCTGAACAAGGTGGATATGCAGAAACAGGCTTATGGTAAATACGGCAAGTATGGCCAGTATAAGTATTATGGCGAGTACGGCCAGGAAGAGGAAGAGTAACAGCCATGAAAAAAGGAATTCTTGCAGGTCTGATTGTCCTGTGGCTGGCGCTTTTTGCCGGTACAGCTGCAGTGATGGTAACGAGTGACCGAAAAGGACCGGAAATCGCGGTTCCGTCCGGTGCGGATGTGACGTATGAGGAGGGAAGCGATACGGCTTTGCTGCTGGAAGGCGTTACGGCAACCGATGACAGGGACGGAGATGTGACCGATTCCGTGGTCATTGAAAATATTTTTCCGAATGATGACCGTACCGGTGCATCGGTAATCTATGCGGCAAAGGACAGCCACAACAATGTGACGAAGGTGACGCGCCGTGTGAATTATAAAGCGGCAGGGGATGTAACTGCGCCGGAGGAAAACACGGAAGCAGAGGGCAGTGATGCCGCACCGGCGGAAAACGCAGAAGCAGAGGGCAGCGATGCTGCTCCGGCGGCGGAAGAAGCACAGCAGAATGATACCGAGGGTGTGAAAAATGAGACAAATGCCAAAATGGAAATCGAAGCATTGCCATCCGAAAGCCCGAGAATGTATCTGAATACGTACGAGACGACGGTGAAAGCCGGAAGTGAGCTGGACAAAATCAGCTATATCAAAGAAATTACGGACGATGCAGACAGTCAGGAGACGCTTTTTACAGACATTCAGGTGGACGGTGAGGTTGATACCGCGACACCGGGAGATTATACCCTGACCTACCATGTGACGGACAGCAACGGAAATCAATCAAATATGGCGGTTCTTACCGTACATGTTCAGTAAAAGCAGAACTGCTCCGATGGGAAAAATCCTGTCGGGGCAGTTTTTTTCGCTTTGTCAGGGGAAAATTTGACAGCAAAAAATGAGTATGGTAGAGTGAGAAAGTAAAAAGAAAAGAAAGTAAAGAAGGGGGCAAAAAGGATGCTTCGAATCTGGAAAGCGACAGAAAGGCAGAGGCTGGTGCCTGTGGAAATGGAGACGGCGTTTCCATTTTTGCTGGAACCAGACCATGTGGTTTCGCTGCTTGGAGGCGGTGGGAAAACGACGCTGCTGTATGAGATGGCAGGCTTTGGTGTCCGAAACGGACAGAATGTGCTGGTTACAACCTCGACGCATCTTTACCGCCCACCGGAAGAATGGCGGGATCGCACCCTAAAAGAGGTGGAAAGAAAATTTCAGGCAGGCTGTGCGGCGATTATCGGAAGTGACTGTCGGGATCCAAAAAAGATAGCGATGCCGGAGGAGCAGCTGTTTGAGACTGCACGGAAAAAAGCAGATCTGACCCTGATCGAGGCGGACGGGACAAAACATCTGCCGTGCAAGGTGCCGGCAGAGCATGAGCCGGCGCTGCTTTCCTGTTCCGATCTTGTGGTCGGCGTGACGGGACTTTCGGCGCTTGGACAGCCGCTTGAAAAGAGCTGTTTTCGGGCCAAGCTTGCGGCCGAACGGCTTGGATGTCCTATGGATCACCGCATCACGGAAGAGGATCTGGCACAGTTGATCGCAGCAGAATGGGGACAGCAAAAAGATCTGGACGGCAGAGCTTTTTATGCGGTTCTTCATCAGTATGAGGAAAAGGAGCATAAAAAGGCGGTTCGGAAAATTGCGGAGCTGCTGCAGAGGCGTGGAATCCGACAAATTTTCGTCACCTGTGTGCCAAAGAACCAGATGACGGGAGAAGGCAGCATGGCGTGTTCCTGGCATGGAAGGGCAGACACGCTCCAGAGAGAAAAATCCGGAGCGAAAGAGCCGGAGTGAAAGATCCAGAGAGAAAGATCCGGAGCGTACAGGAAAAAAACGGAGGAGAAAAAATGGCAGAATTTACTCATTTTAAGAAGGACGGCAGCGCCGTCATGGTGGATGTCCATGAAAAGCCGGATACGTACCGCATTGCGCGCGCATCCGGAAAAATCAGGGTGAATCCGGAGGTATTTGCGGCAGTACGGGATCACACAGCGAAAAAAGGAGATGTCCTTGGTGTGGCGCGGCTCGCAGGTATTATGGGGGCGAAGAAGAATGCGGAGCTGATTCCGCTGTGCCACATTGTGCCGCTGACAAACTGTGAGGTAACCTTTACCCTGTGTGAAACAGACCGTACGATCACGGCTGTCTGCACGACATCGTGTGTCGGAAAGACCGGCGTGGAGATGGAGGCGCTGACCGGTGTTTCGACGGCACTGCTGACCATTTACGATATGTGTAAAGCGATGGACCGCGGCATGGAAATCAGTGAAATCCATCTGCTGGAAAAGGATGGCGGGAAAAGCGGACATTATGTGTGTGAGGAGTAGAAGAGCGGATCAGAGCTGTAAGAGAAAGGATGAAAAAACAGGATGGAAACAGCAGAAGAGAAGAAAAACGCGGCGGTTTTCCGGGTAGGAATTGTAACCTTAAGCGACAAAGGCTATCGGGGAGAGCGTGAGGATAAAAGCGGGCCAAGAATCAGGGAACTGCTGCCTAAAGAGCAGTATGAGGTTGTTTCGATGCGTATTTTGCCGGATGAGCAGGAAGGGATCGAAGAGGAGCTGATCCGTCTTTCCGATCTGGAGCGGTGTGATCTCGTTCTGACGACGGGCGGCACGGGATTTTCCCTGCAGGATGTGACCCCGGAAGCAACGCTGGCGGTTTCAAACCGTGTGGCACCCGGTATTGCGGAGGCGATCCGCGCGGGCAGCATGGCGATCACAAAACGGGCGATGCTGAGCCGGGCAGTGAGTGCAATCCGTCATCGGACGCTGATTATCAATCTGCCGGGAAGCCCGAAGGCGGTGGAAGAGAGTCTTGGATTTGTACTTGATACCCTGCCGCATGCGCTGGGACTTCTGCGCGGAACGGACGGAGAGTGCGGAAGAAGCTGAAAAAAGAGGGAACAGGTAACGATGGAAGAAGAAAAAATTATTTTCTGTAAGAGCGGCGGCTGTACGGCAAAGCTCGGGGCAGGCGTGCTCGAACATATTCTGGAGAAGCTGCCGAAAGGGGAAAAGGATCCGAATCTGCTGGTGGGCTATGACAGCAAAGACGATGCATCCGTCTACCGGCTGACGGACGACCTTGCGATGGTCCAGACGCTGGATTTCTTTCCGCCGGTGGTGGAGGATCCGTACACGTTTGGAAAAATTGCGGCGGCGAATGCCTTAAGCGACATCTATGCGATGGGCGGAGAGGTGCGGACAGCCCTGAATATCGTCTGCTTTCCGGAACAGATGGATCTGAATGTCCTCGGAGAAATCATGCGCGGCGGCGCGGAAAAGGTGCAGGAGGCGGGCGGATCGCTCTCCGGCGGTCATTCGATTGCGGATGACAGTGTAAAATACGGCCTTTCTGTCACGGGAACCGTGCATCCGGACCGGATCTGGCAGAACAATACTGGCCGCGTGGGTGATCTGCTCATTCTGACGAAACCGCTCGGAACCGGCATTCTCTGTGCGGCGCACCGCGTCGGGGAGGAAAACCCGGGGGGATTTCAAAAGGCAGTGGAATCGATGATGACGCTGAATAAGTACGCCTCGGAGACGGCACGGAAGTATAACATTCATGCCTGTACCGATGTAACGGGCTTTAGTTTCCTAGGACATCTGCATGAGATGATGGAGTCGGGCGTGTCCTGCCATATCTGGGCGGATCAGATTCCGGTGTTCCCGGGGGCTGTGGAAGCGGCGGAGGAGTTTCTGATCACTGCGGCAGGCCAGCGGAACCGGAATCATCTGGAGCAGCATGTGACCTTTAAGGATATACCGTTCGGCATGCAGGAGGTGCTGTTTGACCCGCAGACATCGGGAGGGCTTCTGATGGCCGTGGATGCCGTGGATGCAGAAAAAATGCAGAGAAAACTGCTGGAGCAGGGGATTCCGGCAGCAATCGTTGGAAAAATCACAGAGCCGGCAGGAACCGAAATTTATGTGACACAGAGCAGGAAATGGTAAGGCAGGGAGAATGAAAAATGGCAGAGATGGAGAAAAAGACAGTAAACGCAATGGGTGATGTGTGCCCGGTACCGCTGGTAAAGGCAAAAAATGCGATTGCAGAACTTGCGGGAAGCGGAAAAGTGGAGGTTCTGGTGGATAATGAAATCGCCGTGCAGAACCTGGAAAAAATGGCGCAGCAGAAAGGATATGGCTTTCTGGTAAAAGAGAAGAAAGAAAAAGAGTATCATGTGGAGTTCACCGTATCGGAAACAGAGCCGGCTGAAACAGAAGAGAAAACCGTATGCCTCGTACCGGCGGCAAAGAAAACAAAACTCGTCGTTCTTTCTGCAGACCATATGGGCGAAGGAGCCGAGGAGCTGGGTAAAATTCTGATGAAGAGCTTCCTTTATGCACTGACCCAGCAGGATGAGCTGCCGGATACGATTCTGTGCTACAACGGCGGTGCAAAGCTGACCTGCGAGGGTTCCGAGTCCCTGGAGGATCTGAAAGATCTGGCAGCGCGCGGCGTTGAAATTCTGACCTGTGGAACATGCCTGAACTTCTACGGCATCACTGAAAAGCTGCAGGTCGGCAGTGTGACCAACATGTATGACATCGTGGAGCGCATGAGCAGCGCAGACCGCGTGATTAAGCCATGATTTACCTCGATTCGGCGGCAACGTCGCTGTGGCATCCAAAAGAAGCAGAGGAGCGTATGATCCAGGCACTGCGCGGCTGTGGAAATGCAGGCCGCGGTGCACACGATGCGACACTGGATGCGGGCCGCATCGTCTTTGAGACGAGAATGCGGCTGGCAGAGTTGTTTCACGCGGAGAGTCCAGAGCGGATTGCGTTTACGTGCAACGATACGGAGGCACTGAACACGGCAATTTTCGGACTCTTCGGGCCGGGGGATCATGTGATCACGACAGTCTGCGAGCATAATTCCGTTCTGCGCCCGCTGTATGCACTGGAAAAACAGGGACTGGAGCTTTCCGTGATTCCGGCGGATGTATCTGGAAGGATCGATTACGATCAGATGGAAGCGGCAGTGCGGAAAAACACGAAAGCGTTTGTCGTTACGCATGCCTCCAACCTGACCGGAAATATCACGGATCTTGCGCGGGTGTGCGAAATTGCGGAACACCATTCCCTGCTTCTGATCGTCGATGCGGCGCAGACAGCGGGGATTCTGCCGATCAATGTACAGAAAAGCGGGATCGACGTGCTCTGCTTTTCCGGCCACAAGGGACTATTAGGGCCGCAGGGAACCGGCGGAATCTACGTCCGTCCCGAACTTTCGATCCGGCCGCTCAAAATGGGCGGAAGCGGAATCCGAAGCTATGAAAAAGAACAGCCTGCGGCGATGCCGGAGCACCTGGAAGCGGGAACTTTAAATGTCCACGGAATTGCGGGACTTCTGGGAGCGCTGGAATATCTGGAGAAGACGGGGATTGAAATGATTTACAAAAGAGAGAGGGAGCTGATGCACCTCTTTCTGGAGGAAATTCAGGGAATCCCGGGACTTACTTTATATGGAACAGACGATCTGCAGCAGCGGGTACCAACGGCGGCATTAAACATCGGCTCCTGTGATTCGGGATATGTCAGCGACTGGCTGTATGAGAACTATGGTATTGCAGTCCGAAGCGGGGCACACTGCGCGCCGCTGATGCACGAAGCATTCGGGACACGGGAGCAGGGAGCCGTGAGGTTCAGCTTTTCCCATGTACTGACGGAAGAAGAAGTCCGGATTGCCGCGCAGGCTCTGCGGGAGTTTGCCGAAGAAGAAATGCAGCAGTGAGAGAGGCGGCAGCCGGCATCCGGGATACAAAAGAAGCTGGAAAAAGGAAGAAACGATATGAGACAGCGAAAAGAAACCTGGATTCTGACGTTTGCGGGGACAACGCAGGCGATGCAGATGGAGCAGTATGCGAGAGCGCACGGCCTGCCGGGAAGGATGATCCCCGTTCCGCGGGAAATTACGGCGGGCTGCGGCCTTTCCTGGAAAGCAGCGCCGGAAGAGGGAAAAGAAATCCTTGCGGCACTTCAGACGGCGGGACTTGCCTATGAGGCGGAGTACCGTGTGCTGTTGTAGAGGTGTGAGGTGGAAATGGAAGAAAAAGAAGAAACATTACGACAGAAGCTGCGGTACGACATGCGGCTGCGCGTCAGCCGGACGGATCATGCCTTCGGTCCCGGTGTGGCGGAGCTGATGGAGCATGTGGAAGCAACCGGCTCCCTTTCGAAGGGCTGCAAATGCATGCAGATGGCGTACTCGAAGGGATGGAAAATCTTAAAGCGCGCCGAGGAGGATCTCGGCATCCCGCTGGTACAGGGCAACCGGGGCGGCAGCAACGGCGGCCAGACGGTACTGACCCCGGAGGGAAAAGAATTCCTGAAGCGGTACCGGAAGTTTGAACAAGAAGTCCGCGCAGGCGCCGATGCGTCGTTTCAGAAGTGGTTTGGAACAGAAGAAAAATAACATTTTTTACGGGGACACGTTGACAAAACGGGTCCTTTCCTGTATTTTTATTAATGGAAAAAGCGTTATTCTCGAACAAGAATAACGAAGCAGGCCGCGGAAGACGGAAGAAAACGGCTGCTGCTGAAACGAAAGAAGGAAGACAGCGAAGATGAAAAAGAAAGATCTGATCGTGGTACGGGGAGCAGGAGATCTTGCAACCGGTACGATCCATCGTCTGAAAAAAGCGGGCTTTCGTCTGCTGGTTCTGGAAGCAGAGCACCCGGCGGCGATCCGGCGGCAGGTGGCTTTGAGCGAAGCGGTATATGCCGGCAGTGCCAGGGTAGAGGACGTGGAAGCCGTGCGCATGGACGTGGATCTCGCAGAGAAAAAGAACCGGAAAGAACTTCTGGAACAGGAAATGGAACGGATCTGGAAGAAAGATGGTGTTCCGGTGCTCGTGGATCCGGCGGGACTAAGCATTGCAGCACTTCGCCCGGCCGTCGTGGTCGATGCGATTCTGGCGAAGAAAAATCTCGGGACGACAAAAGAGATGGCGCCGCTTGTGATTGCCCTCGGACCGGGCTTTACGGCAGGAGAAGATGTGGATGTTGTAATTGAGACGAAGCGCGGTCATAATCTTGGACGCGTGATCCGAAGCGGAAGCGCGGTTCCGAACACTGGCATTCCGGGCATCATCGGCGGGTACGGAAAAGAGCGTGTGATGCATGCACAGGCGGAAGGTATTCTGCGGAATGCGGCTTCGATCGGAGACATTGTGGAAGCCAGGGCTGTGATTGCAGAGATTGAGACAGAAAACGGGACGGTACCTGTGGAAGCATCTCTTTCCGGTCTGCTGCGCGGGCTGATCCGCGACGGCTATCCGGTGACGAAGGGATTTAAGATTGCGGACATCGATCCGCGGAAAGAAGAACTGCAGAACTGCTTCACGATTTCCGATAAGGCGCGGTGCATCGCCGGAAGCGTGCTGGAAGTGATCTGCGGGGAACTGGAATAGATTCAAATAGAAAAAGTGAGGCGTTTCAGATGAAACTGATGAAAACAGAAGACGCGGTAGGCCAGGTGCTCTGCCACGATATTACACAGATTATCAAAGGTGTGACAAAAGATGCGGTATTCCGCAAAGGCCACATCATTACAGAAGAAGATATTCCGGTGCTGTTAAGTGTCGGAAAGGACAACATTTACATCTGGGAAAAGGACGATACAATGCTGCATGAAAATGAGGCGGCACAGATTCTTTACGATATGTGTAAAAACGATCACATGCATCCGTCCGATGTCAAAGAAGGAAAAATTGAACTGATCGCGGACTGCGACGGCCTTTTGAAAGTGGACCGCGAGAAGCTGAAAAAAGTAAACAGCCTCGGCGAGATGATGATTGCGACGCGCCACGGTGATACATACGTGAAAAAAGGCGACAAACTGGCGGGAACGAGAATTATTCCGCTCGTCATCAAAAAAGAGAAGATGGAGACGGCACAGGCAGTCTGTTCCTACGGGCCGATCCTGACCTTAAAGCCGTTCCACAAGAAAAAATTTGCGGTTCTGACAACGGGAAATGAAGTGTATTACCATCGGATCGAGGACACCTTCACACCGGTTATCCAGGAAAAGCTGGCAGAATTCGGCGCGGAGATGATCTTTCATGAGGTTTACGATGATGATGCATCGAAGATCACAGACGGATGCCGCCGCGCGATGGAAGCGGGTGCCGATCTTGTCTTCTGCACCGGAGGAATGAGTGTGGATCCGGACGACAAGACGCCGCTGGCGATCAAAAATACCGGAGCACGCATCGTTTCCTACGGCGCGCCGGTGCTGCCGGGAGCCATGTTCCTTCTGGCGTATGCCGAAAACGGAACACCGATCGTCGGCCTGCCGGGATGCGTCATGTATTCGAAACGGACGATTTTCGATCTTGTCCTGCCGCGCCTCATTGCAGATGATGAGGTGACAGCGGAGGAGCTGGCCGGTCTTGGCGAGGGCGGTCTCTGCCTGAACTGCAAGGTCTGCACCTTCCCGAACTGCGGTTTTGGAAAAGGCAGATAAACGATGAAGGATCAGTATGGCAGAACGATAGATTACCTGCGGATTTCCATCACGGACGCGTGCAATTTGAGATGCCGGTACTGTATGCCGGAGAGTGCGGCGGGCTGTGCACTGGAGCAGGCGGAACAGAATCCACCGCTTACCGTCGAAGAGATGCTGAAGATTGTGCACGCCGCGGCTGGGCTTGGCATCACGCATTACCGGATTACCGGAGGGGAACCGCTGGTAAGAAAAGAGTGCGTGGAGCTGGTGCAGAAAATAAAAGCAGTGCCGGGCACCGCATCCGTTGGGATCACGACGAATGGCGTACGCCTGGCATCGTGTGCGAGGGATCTGAAGGCGGCCGGCTGTGACAGTGTGAATGTGAGCCTGGATACAGTGGATGCGGCAGAGTTTGCGGCGCTTACCGGACGCGATGCGCTGGAGCAGGTAAAGCAGGGTATCTGCGCGGCCAAAGAGGCGGGTCTTTTAGTGAAGCTGAATGCGGTGCATCGAAAAGAACTGCATGCGCAGGAACTGATTGAATTTGCAGAGCAGGAAAAAGTCCCGGTGCGGTTCATCGAGGTGATGCCGGTGGGCGCCGGAAAATCGTACGTGGGTCCGTCGAATGAGGCGCTGAAAACAGAGCTGGAACAGTGGTATGGGGCATGTACGCCGGACCAGGAAAAAGAAGGAAACGGTCCTGCGGCTTATGTGCGGTACGAAAAGCTGTCGATGCCCGTCGGCTTTATCAGCGCGATCCACGGAAAGTTCTGCGGAAGCTGCAACCGCGTACGGCTGACAAGCCGCGGCTTTTTAAAGCTCTGTCTCTGCTATGAGAACGGCGTGGATCTGCGGGAGGTTCTGCAGAACGGAACGGCGGCGGATCTGCGGGATGTGATGGCACAGGCAATCTTAAAAAAGCCGATGGAACACTGTTTTGAACGGCCGAAGGATATGACAGAGCATCACCTGATGTCCGGTATCGGCGGATGAAATGACGGCGGTTCGAAAAGAAGAGGAAACAAAAGAAATGGGAAAAATCATAGGAATCTGTATCAGTGAAAAACGGGGAACGGCAAAGCACGAGGTGGAAACGGCGAAGCTGGTGGAAGACTGGGGCATCGAGGGCGATGCACACGCCGGGCACTGGCACCGCCAGGTGAGCCTTTTGTCGTATGAAAAAATAGAAGCCTTCCGTGCAAAGGGGGCGGATATTCCGCTCGGCGCCTTCGGGGAAAACCTGATCGTGGAAGGATATGATTTCCGGAATCTGCCGGTCGGCACGCGGTTTTCCTGCGGGGATGCGCTGCTTGAGATGACGCAGATCGGAAAGGAGTGCCACAGCCACTGCGAGATTTTCAAACGCATGGGTGAATGCATCATGCCGCGGGAGGGCGTTTTCGCGGTGGTGCTGCGCGGCGGCACGATTCAAAAGGGTGACACCATCGAACTGGTGACGGAAAAGTAGACCAGAGATCAGACACAAGGAGAGGAAACATGGACGAACTTTACCGGAAACTGCTTGCACAGCTGGAAGAGGGACAGGACACGGTTCTTGCCTTTATCACCGAAGGGGACGGCTCCATTCCGCGCACGACGGGCGCCTATATGCTGGTCGGCCGGGAAGGACGGGTTTTCGGAACTATCGGCGGCGGAAACCTGGAATATCAGGCGGTTCTGCATGCGCAGGAGCTGGTGCAGGAGAAGAAAAGTGAATACAGAGAATACGATCTCGGAACCGGAGAGGGGAAGGGGCTTGGCATGGTCTGCGGCGGCAGAGTGAAGGTGTGCTTCTATTTTATGAATGGAGCGCACGGCGAAGCAGAAAGTCTGGCGCAGGCGCTTGCGGCGCAGGAGCGGTACCGCAGTTACTGGATTTTTTTTGCGCTGGACGGAACCGGTATCCGCGTGCTGGAAAAAGAAGCGTGGGAAATGCTTCCGGCGGCACAGGAAAAAGCGGGCCACTGCCGGATTCTGGAACTGGACGGGAAAACGTATTACGCCGAGGAATTCTGCTACGACGGAAAGGTTTATCTGTTCGGCGGCGGCCATCTGGCCCAGGAACTCGTTCCGGTGCTGCATCATCTGGATTTCTGCTGTATCGTACTCGATGACCGGGAGGAATATGTGGACAAAGCATTGTTCCCGGACGCCGGGCAGACCATGCTGGTGGATTTTACGAAACTGGACGAGATTCTTTCGATCCGGAAAAATGATTATCTCGTGATTGTGACACGCGGCCACCGGTGCGATGCGGATGCCGAGGCGTTTGCGCTTCGCACCGGCGCATCGTACATCGGTGTGGTGGGAAGCCGCAGAAAGACAAAGTATGTGCGCGAAAAACTGGAAGCGCAGGGTTTTACCGGAGAACAGCTCGACAGTGTCTATGCCCCGATCGGAATCGAGATCGGAAGCGAGACGCCGGCGGAGATTGCAATCAGCATTGCCGCACAGCTCATTCAGATCCGGTCAGCAAAAACCGGAAAACGAAAAGGTGCACATCCGGCGCTTCATACGTAAATATACAAAATGAGGAGTCAATTATCATGAAAAAGAAAACCGTATCCATTCTTCTGATGGCAGCTATGGCACTTTCTCTTGCCGCATGCGGATTTTCCAATTCCACAGATTCTTCAAGTAAGAGCAGCTCCAAGGCAGAGAGCACATCTGCATCCAGCGCTTCTTCGGAAGCAGAGAGCGCATCCAGCGCCAAGAGCACAGCAGACGGCGAAGTATTTGACGATACCACTGTCACCGTATTTGCCGCAAAGAGCCTGAACTCCGTAATGGAGACGCTGATCAGCGAGTACAATAAGACCCAGCCGAATGTCAAACTGGTTGGAAGCTATGACAGTTCAGGAACCCTGATGACACAAATCGAAGAGGGTGCATCCTGCGACGTATTCTTCTCCGCAGCAGCAAAACAGATGGATCAGCTTGAGGAAGAGAATCTTCTGGTTGAGGGAACCCGCCACAATATCGTAAACAATCAGGTCTGCGTTGTAACCTATGAGGGAAGCAATACAGAAGTTACGGGCCTGGAGGATCTGAACAAGGCATCCAGCATCGCACTGGCAGACGGTTCCGTTCCGGTTGGAAAATACACAAGAGAAGCACTGGTCAATGCAGGCATTCTGGAGAAAGCAGACGACGTATCGGCCATCACAACCCAGCAGGTTTCCGAAGCGCTCGGCGGCGTGGAAATCAATGAGTGTGCAAACGTAGGAGCCGTTACTTCCGCAGTTGCAGAGGGATCCAACGAGGTTGGTACGGTTTATTATTCCGATACCTACGGTCTGGAGGACCGTCTGAAGGTTCTGCAGGTCGTTCCGTACGATCTGACCGGAAATGTCATCTACCCGGCAGCACAGGTTGTCAACAAAGAGGCAGATGAGACCGAGCAGGCAGCAGCGAAAGACTTTGTAGAGTTTCTGACTTCTGATGAGGCAGCCGCCATCTTCCGGAATTATTACTTTGATACAGAGGCAGAATAAAAAGAAGATCCCACAAAAAACAGCAGGGATTTGGAATCACCGTCCGAAAAAGAAAGATTTCGTTTCTACGGACGGTGGTTTTGCATCAGAGAAAATCCGGGCAGGATGCGTGATGCAGGTATGCAGGGCTGCCGTGGATAGAAAGGAAATGTTATGCAGGAAATACTGGATTTTTTACAGTCACTGGACTGGAGCCCGCTTGTCATTTCGATCAAGACCGGTATTGTGGCGACGATTCTGTCCTTTTTCTTTGGTATTTTTGCCGCGCGTGCGGTGATGAAGCTGCGTCCCGGCGCGCGTGCCGTAATTGACGGCTTTCTGACACTTCCGATGATTCTGCCGCCGACCGTTGCAGGCTTTTTCCTGCTTCTGATTTTCAGCCTCCGCCGTCCGTTTGGTGCTGCACTGTATGAGAATTTCGGTATCAAGGCAGTACAGACATGGCTTGGCTGTATTCTGGCGGCAACGATTATCGCGTTTCCGCTGATGTACCGCAATACGAGAGCGGCATTTGAGCAGGTGGATACGAACCTGATCTATGCGGCGCGGACGCTTGGTATGTCGGAGTGGAAGATTTTCTGGAAAGTGGTCATCCCATCGGCAGGTCCCGGCGTGCTCTCCGGTACGGTACTGGCATTTGCAAGGGCGCTCGGTGAGTACGGTGCGACGTCGATGCTGGCCGGAAATATTCCGGGAAAGACGGGTACCGTTTCCCAGAAAATCGCAATGGTGATTCAGGACGGGGATTATAAAACGGCGGGGTTTTGGTCTGTTGTCGTACTGCTCGTCGGATTCCTTGCGATGACGGCAATGAACCTTCTCGGTAACCGGAGAAAGAAAAATCAGAAACAGTGGTAGAGGATAAAGAATGGCGCTTGAAGTAGATATTACGAAAAAGCTGGACGGATTTTTTATGCATATGCAATTCCGGGCGGAGCGGGAGATTTTTGCGATTCTCGGCGCGTCGGGCTGTGGAAAAAGCATGACCTTAAAGTGTATCGCCGGAATCGAAAAGCCGGATGAAGGGCGGATTGTCCTTGACGGCAAGGTGCTGTTTGATTCGGAGAAAAAAATCAATCTGCCGCCGCAGAAGCGGAAAGTCGGTTATATGTTCCAGGATTACGCCCTGTTTCCGCATATGAATGTTGTGCAGAATATTGAGGCAGGCATGGGAAAACGGCCGGACCGGAGCCGGACGGAATCGTTGATCCGCCAGTTTCAGCTGGAAGGGCTGGAGAAAAAGATCCCGGGACAGCTTTCCGGCGGACAGAAACAGCGCGTCGCGATGGCACGGATGCTCGCAGCAGAGCCGGAGCTGATTCTGCTCGACGAGCCGTTTTCAGCGCTCGATACCTATCTGAAATGGCAGTTGGAGCAGGAGATGTACAAACATCTGAAGGAGGCCGGAAAACCGGTCATCTTCGTATCACACAACCGCGATGAGGTGTACCGCCTCTGCGATACGGTCAGCTGTATGAACCGGGGAAAGATGGAAGTCATGGAACCGCTGAAGGAATTTTTCCAGAATCCGAAGACGCGCACAGCGGCAATTTTGTCGGGCTGCAAGAACATTTCGGCGGCCGAGCGGGTGGATGCGCACACGCTGCGGGCCGTGGACTGGGGCGTAACGCTGCACGTAAAGGAGCGGGAAATTGCAGACGATATCCGCGCAGTCGGCATCCGGGCACATTTTCTGGCCACAGTAGAAAGGCCGGGTGAGGAAAATGTATTTCCGGTCAACGAATCCGAAATCTGGGAAGATCCGTTTGAATGGAACATTTCGTTCCGGAAGAATGCCGAATGCAGCTGGCTGCAGTGGAAGATCGCAAAAACAGACTGGAGTCCGGAAATGGGGATTCCAAAGGAGCTGTATCTGAAGGAGGAAGATATTCTGCTGCTGACGGATTCCTGATGCTGGTGTGACAGATTTGGATAAAAAAAGATTGTTTTCGAAATCGTGATCGTGTTTCGAAAACAATCTTTTTTCATCGTTTACAGATTCATTACATGGTGATCCAGCCGAATGCATTTGCCACGGAACTGAACAGAATGATCAGTGCAAACACCGGGCAGAGATACTGGATCATGACAAGAAAGATTTTCTTTCTGCGGAAGCGGCTCTCACCGTGGATGATTTCTTCCTCGATTTTTGCCACACCGATGACTCTCGAAACGAGAAGACAGGTGGCAATGGCAGCAATTGGCATCATCACGGAGTTCGTCAGGAAGTCGAAGAAATCCAGGAACTGCATGCCAAGAATGGTGACGGAGGAAAGCGGTCCGTAGCCAAGGCAGGAGAGCGTTCCGAGCGCAATCATGATAACGCCGATCAGAACGGTCGATTTTTTACGGCCCCAGCCGAGCTCATCCTCAAAGGTGGAAACGGCGCTTTCTGTCAGTGCGATGGAGCTGGTCAGTGCGGCAAACAGCACCAGAAGGAAAAACAGAATACCGATCACAGTGCCAAAGCCCATATTGGCGAATACCTTCGGGATGGTGATAAACATCAGGGAAGGTCCTGCCTGCAGGGTATCCGGATTTCCGCCGGAGAAGGCAAAGACGGCAGGAATGATCATTAGGCCTGCCATGATCGCAATGGCAGTGTCAAAGATTTCGACGTTGCGTGTGGAATCCTCGATCGAGGTGTCTTTTTTCATGTAGGAGCCAAAGGTGATCAGAATACCCATCGCAATCGAGAGGGAGTAGAACATCTGTCCCATGGCGGCAACAACGGACATCCATGAAAAGTTTTTGAGGTTCGGAACAAGGAAATACTTCACGCCTGCCAGTGCGCCCGGTCTTGTTACGGAATAAACGGCAATGATAACGGAAAGGACGATCAGAATCGGCATCATCACCTTGGAAACGCGTTCAATGCCGTTTCGCACACCGGCGTAGATGATGGCGACCGTAATAAGGCAGAAAACGGCAAAACAGAGCTCTGTGGAAACTCCGTTTGAGATGAAGCCGGAAAAATAGCCGTCCTCTGCGAGCAGGGTACTGTTGCCCTTCACGTATTCGATCAGATATTTGATGACCCATCCTCCGATGACAGAGTAGTATGGAACGATCAGAATCGGGATAATGGCGTTGATCCAGCCCCCGGCGGAAAGCCATTTCGATTTGCCGAACGACTGGAAAGCGCCGACCGGGCTTTTTCGTGTCATGCGTCCGATGGCGGACTCGGCAACGATCATGGAGTAGCCGAAGGTGAGCGCCAGCAGGATATAAATGAGGAGGAAAATTCCTCCGCCGTATTTTGCTGCGAGGTAGGGAAAACGCCAGATATTTCCAAGTCCGACGGAAGCGCCTGCTGCAGCCAGCACGTAACCGATTTTGCCGGAAAACGAGCTGCGGGATTTGTTGTGTTTGTTCATAGAGTTCCTTCCTTTTGTGTGTTACAAAAATTTTGGGTTTATGGTCAGTTCTTGAAGATTTTTTATGCTGACACCATAAAGAAGATTGTAACATTATTGGGAAGGAAAGTCACTACTAAATTTTTTATTTTTTGCTGTCCGGCAGGGATTCCCCGGCCAGTTCCGCCATCAGCTCCGGCACGGTGGTCATGTGATCGAGACGCCATGCATTTTCTCCGCAGAAAAGGAGAGCGTTGTCGGTATCGCCATCGGCAGCGCGGGTCAGGGCAGTGGTAATACAGTAGGGAATGGAGGCTTTGTCGCATTTTTTGAGGCACTGGTAGCAGTGTGAGATTTTTTCCCGTTCCTGTTCGCGTTCCGTCAGAAACGGATTGCGGATTGCGCGGCCCGGCATGCCGACCGGACTGTGCATGATCGTGATATCTTCTTTTTTTGCATTCAGGTATGCCTGTTTGTAGCGGGGATCGGCATCGCATTCTTCCGTGACAACGAAACGGGTAGCCATCTGGACGCCTGCGCAGCCAAGCGACAGATAGTGAAGGATATCCTCATGGGTGTAGACGCCTCCGGCAAAGACGACGGGGATGGTACAGGCATATTTTTCTTCGTAGCCATGTACAATCTGCAGAATTTCCCGGATTTCGTCATCGTAGCCGCGCCGTGCTGTTTCTTCCACGGTTTCGGCGGAGTAGCCGAGATGGCCTCCGGCTGCAGGACCTTCGATGACAACGAGATCAGGAACGCGGTGATAGTGATTGTCCCAAAGCTTCAGAAGAACCTTGGCAGTCCGGGGCGGGGAAACGATAGGGGCGAGCTTGATGGAGCTTCCCGCTGTGTATTTTGGCAGATCAGTCGGGAGACCGGCCCCGGAAATGATGAGATCGGCTCCGTTTTCGATACAGCAGCGGACGTATTCCTCGTAGTGGGTCAGGGCGCACATGATATTGACGCCGATGATGCCGCCGTTTGAGATTTCTTTGGCACGGCGGATGTGGAAGGCGAGTGCGCGGAGATTGGCACTTAAGGGATCACGCGCGAATTCCGGATCGCGCCAGCCGGGCTGGGCGGCGGAGATGACGCCGATTCCGCCTGCTTTGGCAACGGCACCGGCGAGGGATGAGAGGCTGATGCCGACGCCCATTCCGCCTTGGATGATGGGGTATTTGGCGGTGAGATTTCCTATTTTTAAATTTGGTAACATATGAATTCTCCTTTTTGATAAATGGACGATCCCGTGCCCGCCGCCGCGCCGGGGATGTTCCTCCAGGATGGCGCGGTTTCGGAGGCCAGGAAACTCTAAGGCTTTGGGATTTTGCTAAGGGCGCTTGAAAAAACGGCGAACTCGCTGCGCTCAGACAGTGCCGTTTTTTCAAGCAACGCAAAATTCCATAGCCTAAGAGTTTGCAGGCCTCCTGCAAATGCGCCATCCTGGAGGAACATCCCCGGCGCGGCGGCGGGCACGGGGTCTGGTATTGGTAAAAATGTAATGTTAAAAACCTTACTATATAGTTTTGAAAACTAGATATATAATACTTTGAATATCAAAGTATGTCAAGAGGGAAAATGAGAAAAAGGTGATTGATAGGGGGTGGGAGGTGTGGTAGAGTGGGAGATAGAAAGAAAAGTTAAGACAGGAGGATGAAGAATGATGTTAAAGGATCTGGTATTAAAAAACAGGAGTTATCGTGGTTTTGATGAGTCGGTGAGGATTTCGCGGGAGACGTTGGAAGGGTTTGTGGATTGCGCGCGGCTTTGTCCTTCGAGTGTGAATAAGCAGCCGTTGAAGTATTTTCTGGCGTGGGAGCCGGACGAAGTGGAGAAGGTGCAGGGTCTGACGAAGTGGGCGCGGGCGCTGCCGGATATGGTACTGCCGCATCCGGGAAAACGGCCGACGGGTTTTGTTGTGATCTGCCAGGATAAGAGGATTGATGAGAATCTGAACCGGTATCAGAAGGATGTCGGGATTGTGGCGCAGACGATGCTGCTTGCGGCTGTGGAGCAGGGGCTTGGCGGCTGCATGATCGGGAATTTTCAGGCGGGCGAGGTGATGGAAGTGCTTGGACTGCCAGAGGAGATCCGGCCGCTTTTGATTGTGGCGTTTGGAAAACCGGCGGAGGAGATTCATCTGGTAGATGTGCCGGAGGATGGGAATACGAATTATTACCGGGATGAAAATGATGTGCACTATGTGCCGAAGAGAACGCTGGCGGATGAATTGCTGAACTGAAGATAGAAACTGAAGATAGAGCCGGAAAATTCCGGAAAAATGTCGGATGAACCGTCCTAAAAAGTTAGATCTAAAAAATCTGATTTCTTGGGGCGGTTCAAAGAATCCGGCATTTTTTTACTTTACAGGAAACTTCGTTGAATTTTCCTGTAAAGTAAAAAGCCCTCCGGGCAGGATCGCACTGCGGCTGAGGGGAAAGGAAAGCACAGGCTCTTATTAGTTTCGGTGTGGCCCGAAAAAGAGAAAATGTCCCATACTTTCTGGCAATCCGGGGAGATGTCTGGTGGGCAGGAAATGGTGCAAATAAAGATGTTTTTTCCTGCAAAACAGAACCTTTTTTCTCGAAAGGGATCATGATAAAATGAGAAAAAATGGGGGAATTTTCAAAAATAAGATGGAGGAGGATATTGAAATGAAAATTTATCACGCACAGGTGAATCATCTGGAAAATCCAATGGGGTTCCGAATGGAGAGAACGGTCTTTTCCTGGAAAGTGAAAGACGCGGAAGGAAAAAAACAGAGCTATGCGAGAATCCGTGTAGCATCGGATGCAGCGATGGAGCATCTGCTGTTTGATTCCGGAGAGGATGATAAGGCGAGCAGTCTTTTCTATCCGGTGAAGCTGGATCTGGAGCCGAGAACGCGGTATTACTGGAACGTGGAAGCGGGCAGTGATGCCGGGGAGACGGCGGTGAGTGAAGTACAGTTTTTTGAGACCGGAAAACGGAATGAAGCATGGACAGGAAAATGGATTTCCTGTGACAGTAAGGAGAACCGTCATCCATATTTTGAAAAAGAAATTGTTCCGGCAAAAGAGGTAGCGAAGGCCAGGCTGTATGTCTGCGGACTTGGACTGTATGAGGTGTATGTGGATGAGAAGCGTGTCGGGGATGAGTACCTGACGCCGTACAGCAATGATTACAATGAATGGGTACAGTATCAGACGTATGATGTGACAGAGGAGGTTTCAAAACAGGGAATGCTCCGTGTGCTGCTTGGAAACGGCTGGTACAAGGCGCGGTTTGGATTCAGTGCGTTTGAGGACAAGGGATTTTACGGCAATGAGTGGAAGCTGATTGCGGAGCTGCATCTGACGTATGCGGACGGTTCGGAAGAGGTGATTGGCACGGATGAATCGTGGCAGGTGCGGCGCAGTAAAATTGCATTCTCGAATCTTTACGACGGTGAGCACCGGGACGACACGCTGTCGGAACTGCCATTGGAGAAGGCGGTTTTTTGTGAGGCACCAAAAGGAGAACTGACGGAACGCATGAGCCTTCCGGTGACGATTCATGAGACGTTTGAACCTAAAGAACTGCTTCATACTCCGGCCGGCGAGCTGGTCTTCGATATGGGGCAGGAGTTTACGGGAATTTTCAAGCTGCATGTCAACGTGCCGGCAGGAACCAAAGTTCATGTTCAGACAGGTGAGATTTTGCAGCGCGGCAATTTCTACAATGACAATCTGCGGAGTGCAAAATCCGAATACATCTATATTTCCGATGGAACCGAAATGGATCTTGTGCCGCATTTTACGTTCTACGGCTACCGTTACGTGAAGATCGAAGGCATTCCGGATCTGAAAAAAGAGGATTTCACGGGTCTTTCTTATTACAGCAACATCACAGCGACAGGCTGGATGAAAACAGGAAGTGATTTGGTCAATCAGCTCATCAGCAATGTGCGCTGGGGCTTAAAGTGCAATTTTGTAGATGTTCCAACCGACTGCCCGCAGCGTGACGAGCGTATGGGATGGACGGGAGATGCGCAGGTATTCTCGCCGACGGCAATGTATCTCGAAGATACGTATGCATTCTATGCAAAATACCTGTACGACATGGCAAAAGAACAGAGCGTGCTCGGTGGAAAGGTTCCGCATGTGGTGCCGTCGTGCGGCGTGGAAGATGCAGCGTGTGTCTGGGGCGATGCGGCGTGCATCATTCCGTGGAATCTGTATCTGTTTTACGGGGACAAGAGCATTCTGGAAGATCAGTTTGTGAGCATGAAATCGTGGGTGGACTACATCACGAAAGTGGATGGGGACAACCATGGCTGGAGATATGTATTCCACTTTGGCGACTGGCTGGCGCTTGACAATCCGGTGCAGGGCGCTGAGCAGGTCATGGGTGCAACGGACGAGGAGTTTATTGCAAACCTGTATTATGCGATCAGCGCAGGAATCGTGGCAAAAGCGGCCGGTGTGCTGGGATACCGCGAGGAGCAGGAGAAGTATCAGAAGCTGTCCGAGGAGCAGTTTGCTGTGGTACAGGAAGAATATTACAGCGCAACAGGCCGCTGCTGCATCAAAACACAGACGGCGCTGCTGCTGACGCTGAAATACCATCTGTCAAAGAACGAAGAGCTGACAAAACGGCAGCTTCTGAAGCTGTTTGAGCAGAGTAACCACAAACTGAAGACGGGATTTGTCGGAACACCATTGCTGAACAATGTGCTCACCGACAACGGCATGAATGATCTTGCCTACGAACTGTTGCTGAACGAGGAATTTCCGGGTTGGCTTTATGAGGTTAAGCTTGGTGCAACTACCGTCTGGGAACGCTGGAATTCCCTTCTTGCGGACGGTACGATTTCCGGCATCAGTATGAACAGTATGAACCATTATGCTTACGGCTCCATCCAGGAATGGATGTTCCGTCACGTTGCCGGCATCAACACGATGGAATCCCATCCGGGTGTCAGGACCGTACAGTTTGCACCGACGCTGAACTGGGATTTGAGGTATGCAGAGGCAAAATATGATTCTGCATCGGGAATGTACAGCATTCGCTGGGAGCTTTCCGACAAAGAGCACGTGACCATCACCATGGATGTTCCGTTCGACTGTACCGCAGAGGCCATACTTCCAATGGTTGCCAAAAGTGAAAAAGAAGCGGTTGCAGAAGTGCTCGGATCAGAAGAAAACGGCAGATACCTGCTGGAGCCGGGACACTATGAGGTAAGCTATCAGCTTTCCGGTTGGAAAGAAAAAACGGCAGTATGTGTGGAATAAAACCGCAATTTTTTTCAAAAAATAAGAAGCGAGGTGAACGCTGCAATTTTGCAATGGGACAAAATGAGAAAATTGTTCCAATTATTATGAAAAGAATGTAAATAAAAACAAATAATTTGGAAAATATACAAATTCATTTGTCTTATGAAAACGTTTATGGTACAATCTGACTAAGCGGTTACAAAAATGGAAGACAGAACGCAGACCCGAAAGTCTGACAAAAAAGAGACGGCAGAAAGGGACAGGATATGAAGAAGTGGACGGGGATGATTACCAATCTCACAATGTTGACACAATTCGGACTGTCCCTTGTGACGCCTCTTTTTCTTTGTCTGGCACTTTGCTGGTGGCTTTGCGACCGCTTTTCGGTTGGAACATGGATTTATCTGCTCGGCTTTTTCTTTGGGATCGGAGGCGGTGCCGTGACAGCCTGGAAATTCGGGCAGAGCGTTCTGCGGCATCAGAAACGCATCGAGACGGAGCCGGACGGAAAAAAGAAGAAAAAGCGGGTGTCTTTCAACCGACATATTTAGAACGTGTCTGAAAAAGTTTTCACAGTTGACGAAGATCAAGTGGCAGAGAAAAGATTTCAGACTGATTTTAAGGGGAAAATCCATTAGAAAGGAAACAAGGCGATATGAGCAATTTCGGAGACAAGGTCCAGCCGGCCGTAAAAAAGGAGACGAAAAATGTTGCCATCTATACTGTTGTCGGCGTGGTTGTGATGTGGGTCGGGTTTCTGATCCTGCACCTGATCTGGCCGGAAAAAATCCCATTTGACTATCGGGTGATCCTCGGGGGAATCGGAGGCGGTGCCGTTGCGGTGCTGAACTTTTTCCTGATGGGCATGGCAGTACAAAAAGCAGTGTCCGAGACAGACGAGGCGGGAGCAAAACGGCGGATGCAGGCAAGCTATTCGCAGAGAAACCTGATGCAGATGCTCTGGGCAATTCTGGCGATTGTGCTTCCATGCTTTCAGTTTGCCGCAGGAATCCTGCCGCTTTTAATTCCGGGAACGGCCATCAAGCTGAAGGGCATAAAAAACAGCATAAAGCGCTGAACCTGATCTTTGGCGAAAGCCGCAAAGACGGGACGGCGTTTTGAAACCGAAACAGCGAAGCAGCGATTCGGTTATGAGCAAGCAGCGAAGCGGATTGTGAAGATCCGCTTTGACAAAAGGTTCAAATTTTTTATTTTATCTCATACAGAGGAGGTGAGAAAAGAGAATGGAGGTTGATATCTCCGGTGCAAAAGTCTTTTTTACGATCCCGATCGATTTTCCGCTGTTCGGGAAAATTCAGATCAGCGAAACGCTGGTGGTAAGCTGGATTGTAATGGCACTCATTACCGGACTTTGCATCTGGCTCACAAGAGATTTGAAGATACGGAACATCTCCAAACGCCAGGCGGTGGCAGAAATGATTGTGGAGACCGCAAATAAATTCGTCATCGGCAACATGGGAGAAAAATTTCGGTATCTGATTCCTTTTGTGTCGGCACTTTTCGCGACCAGCGTTGTCTCAAACCTGATCAGTCTGATCGGACTTCGAAGTCCGACAGCAGATCTTTCTACCGAGGCGGCCTGGGCTGTTGTGGTTTTCATCATGATCACCACACAGAAAATCAAAACCAACGGTTTTGGCGGATATCTGAAAGGATTCACGACTCCGATTGCGGTTATGACACCGTTTAACGTTTTGTCGGAGCTCGCAACGCCGATCAGTATGGCGTGCCGTCACTTTGGAAACATTCTTTCCGGCGTTGTCATCAATGCCCTGATCTACGGATCTCTGGCACTGGCAAGCGGAAAGCTGCTGGGACTGCTTCCCGGCGTGCTCGGAAGAACTCTTTCACAGATCCCGATTCTGGACGTCGGTGTTCCGGCTGTTCTGTCGGTCTATTTTGACTGGTTCTCCGGCGTGATGCAGGCCTTTATTTTCTGTATGCTGACTGTCATGTACATTGCGAATGCAGCAGAGGAAGGCTAAAGAGATTAAAAAATGAGGTTTACAAAAAGAAAATACAGGAGGAAAACAAGATGGATTTTCAGATTTTAGCAAAAGGTATCGCTCTCGCAGGATGCGCAATCGGCGCAGGATGCTCCCTGATCGCAGGTATCGGACCTGGTATCGGTGAAGGTAACGCCGTAGCAAAGGCACTTGAGGCAATCGGACGTCAGCCGGAATGCAAAGGTGATGTAACAAGTACGATGCTTCTTGGCTGTGCGATCGCAGAGACCACAGGTATTTACGGTTTCGTAACCGGCCTGCTTCTGATCTTCGTAGCACCGGGAATGTTCATGAACTTCCTGAAATAGTTGCAAGGAGTAAATGATTGCTAGGAGGAAAGAAACTATGCAGGTTCAGGAACTGGTAGGAATTGTCCCCTGGACTTTTATCGCACAGATCTGCAACCTCTTCATCCAGATGTATCTGATCAAACGGTTCCTTTTCAAACCGATCAATGAGATGCTGGAAAAACGGCGTGCGGCAGCCGATGCGGAGATTACAGACGCAGAGGCGGCAAAAAAAGAAGCCAACGCCATCAAAGAGGAATATGAGCAGAATATGCAGGAGGCCAAGGCAAAGGCCAACGAGATTCTCGAAAGCGCCAGAAAGACAGCGACGCTGCAGAGCGAGAAAATCGTAAAAGAGGCTTCCGAACAGGCAGCTGCTCTGAAAAACAAGGCAGAAAAAGAGATTGCCCAGGAGAAAAAGAAAGCGGTCAATGAAGTCAAAGGCGAGATCGGCGGCATTGCCATGGATATTGCCGGAAAAGTCATTGAGCGCGAGATTAATGAAAAAGACCATGAGAAGCTGATAGATGAATTTATATCGAATGTAGGTGAAGCATCATGACAGAAACTGCCAGAGTATACGGTGGAAGCCTGTATGAGCTGGCCCAGGAGGAGCATCTCGAAGAGGAAATCCTTTCCGAGATGAAGGAGATCCGAGCTCTGTTCCGGGAAAATCCGGAGTATCCGCGCCTTTTATCGGAGCCTTCGATTCCGCGAAAAGAGCGGATCGGGCTGATCGACGCGGCATTTGGCAGCCAGGCGGAACCGTATTTGGTCAATTTTATCAAACTGCTGTGTGAAAAAAATCTTCTCCGGGAATTCGGCGGATGCCAGGAAGCGTTTCAGCGCAGATACTTTGCGGCGCACAACATTGCCGAGGCAGTTGTGACGAGCGCAGCATCCCTGTCGAAGGAACAGGAAGAGCTTCTGAAGAAAAAACTGGAAACAATGAGCGGAAAAACGGTCGTGATGGAACTGAAAACCGATCCGTCCGTTCTGGCGGGTGTCCGCGTGGAGCTCGACGGAAAGCTGTTTGACGGAACCGTAAAGGGACGTTTGGCCGAGCTTTCTAGAAGAATCAGCGATACAGTGGTGTAGGAGGAAAAAATGCAACTGAAACCAGAAGAAATATCCAAGGTCATCCGCAGCCAGATCAAATATTATGAAAATGCGATCCGGCAGGATGAGACAGGCACCGTTCTGATGGTCGGAGACGGAATCGCAAGAGCCAGCGGTCTTTCGAACTGCATGGCAGGCGAGCTGCTGGAATTTGAGGATGGAAGCTATGGAATGGCACAGAACCTCGAGGAAAACAGCGTATCTGTCGTTTTATTCGGTTCCGGCGAGAACATCAGCGAGGGACAGCTTGTAAAAAGAACGGGAAAGGTTGTTTCGGTTCCGGTCGGAGAAGGCATGATCGGACGCGTTGTCAACGCGCTTGGCCAGCCAATCGACGGCGCAGGCCCGATTACGGCAGCAGAGTACCGTCCGATTGAAAGCCCGGCACCGGGCATCTGTGAGAGAAAAGGTGTTAATCAGCCGCTGCAGACCGGTATTAAAGCGATCGATTCCATGGTTCCGATCGGAAGAGGTCAGCGAGAGCTGATCATCGGAGACCGTCAGACCGGAAAGACAACGATCGCAACCGATACCATTCTGAACCAGAAAGGCAAGGATGTGATCTGTATCTACGTTGCCATCGGACAGAAACGTTCGACAGTAGCGTCCTTAGTAGAAAATCTTGAGAAGAACGGCGCAATGGCGTACACCATCGTCGTGGCAGCGACGGCATCCGAAGCGAGCCCGCTGCAGTATATCGTACCGTATTCCGGCTGTGCCATGGGCGAGTACTTTATGTATCAGGGAAAAGATGTGCTGATCATTTATGATGATTTAAGTAAGCACGCGGTTGCATACCGTGCACTCTCACTGCTGATCCGCCGTCCGCCGGGACGTGAGGCTTATCCGGGAGATGTTTTCTATCTCCATTCCAGACTTCTGGAGCGTGCCGCAAAGCTGGACGATGAACACGGCGGCGGATCCATGACGGCTCTGCCGATCATTGAGACCCAGGCAGGCGATATTTCCGCCTATATTCCGACGAACGTCATCTCCATCACAGACGGCCAGATTTTCCTTGAGACAGAGCTGTTCCACTCGGGCGTTATGCCGGCGGTAAACCCTGGCGTATCCGTATCCCGTGTCGGTGGAAATGCGCAGATTAAGGCGATGAAGAAGGTAGCCGGAACTCTGAAACTGATCTATTCCCAGTACCGCGAGCTGGCAAGCTTTGCACAGTTCGGATCCGACCTGGATGCCGATACAAAGGCGCGTCTGGAGCAGGGTGTGCGTATCGTGGAAGTATTAAAACAGAACCAGAATGCACCGGTTCCGGTAGAAAAACAGGTGGCCATTCTTTATGCGGTAACGAAAGGAATTCTGTCAAAGGTTGCAGCTGAGGATGTCCGCGCCTATGAGGACGGACTGTATACCTGGCTTGATACCGATGCAGAGGGTGCTGCCGTGATGCAGGAGATTTCCGCAACCGGAAAACTCGAGGCAGATACCGAAGAGAAGCTGAAAAGTGCGCTCGAATCGTACACCGAAAACTTTATCAATACAAGACCTGCAAAATAAGGAAAGAAGGAGGAGCCTATGGCTGCAAACATGAAAGCCGTAAAGCTGCGGATCAAAAGTGTCGAAAGCACGATGCAGATTACCAAGGCGATGGAACTTGTAGCGTCCTCCAAGCTGCGAAAAGCGAAGGAGCGGGCTGATACCTGCCGTCCGTATTTTCAGGAGCTGTACCGCACTTTGCAGGATATTGCAAAAGGAAACACGGAATTTTATTCCATTTATGCAAAAGAGGCAAAAAACGAGAAATGCTGCTACGTGCTGGTTGCCGGAGACCGCGGCCTTGCGGGCGGATACAACGCGAATCTGTTCCGATGCTTTGAGGCAGATGCCAAAGGAAAAGAGATCTGTGTGGTTCCGGTCGGCAAAAAGGCAGTGGAGTATGCAAAATCCCGGAAGCTGGACATTCTGACGGACAGCTTTGCCGAGATCGCAAATCTTTCTGTGGCAGACAGCTTTGAGATCGCGCGCGCACTGTGCCGTGAGTTCCGGAAAGGGACCTTCGGACATGTGGAGCTTTGTTACACAAAATTCGTGTCGATGCTGTCGCAGATGCCGGTTTCCGTGCCGATCCTGCCTCTGATTGACATTGCAAAAGAGGACGGAGAGGATCCGGAAGCGAAAAAAATCCGGAATCTGATCCTGTATGAGCCAAACGGTGTCGAGGTATTCGAAGCGATTGTGCCGGAATACTTAGGCGGCCTGATCTACGGCGGTATCTGTGAGAGTGTAGCAAGTGAGCTTGCGGCACGCCGTACCGCAATGGAGGCGGCAACGGGAAATGCAGAGGAGATGATTGAACAGCTCAATCTGTATTACAACCGTGCCCGTCAGGCAAGCATTACGCAGGAGATCACGGAGATTGTCGGCGGTGCGGAAGGCGTGTAAGAGTGGAAACAAGAAAAGTGAGGAGAAGTCGTTAAATGAGTGAAAAACACATTGGCGAGGTTGTGCAGGTAACGGGTCCTGTTCTGGACATCCGTTTTCCGGAAGGAGAGCTGCCGGCACTTCTGAATGCCATCGAGATAGACAACCACGGCGAGAAGCTGGTTGTGGAAGTGGCGCAGCAGACGGGCGACAACATGGTCCGCTGCATTGCCATGAAGTCCACAGACGGACTTGTCCGCGGAACAAAAGCAGTTGACACGGGCGGCCCGATCGCCGTTCCGGTCGGAGAGGAGTGCTTAGGCCGCGTGTTCAACCTGCTCGGTGAGACCGTAGACAATAAGCCGGCACCGGAAACAGCAGAAAAATGGCCGATCCACCGCGATCCGCCGTCCTATGAGGAACAGGTTCCGGCAACGGAGATCCTCGAAACCGGAATCAAGGTCGTTGACCTGATCTGCCCGTATGCCAAGGGCGGAAAAATCGGTCTGTTCGGTGGTGCCGGCGTTGGAAAAACAGTCCTTATCATGGAGCTGATCCACAACGTGGCAACGGCACACGGCGGACTTTCCGTTTTCACCGGTGTCGGAGAGCGTACCCGTGAAGGAAATGACCTTTACAACGAGATGAAAGAGAGCGGTGTTATCGACAAGACAGCACTGGTCTATGGACAGATGAACGAGCCGCCGGGAGCGCGTATGCGTGTCGGACTTTCCGGCCTTACCATGGCAGAATATTTCCGTGATGTGAAAAATCAGGATGTGCTGCTGTTCATCGATAATATTTTCCGATTTACGCAGGCAGGTTCCGAGGTTTCGGCTCTGCTTGGCCGTATGCCGTCCGCAGTAGGATACCAGCCGACGCTGGCAACCGAGATGGGCGCACTGCAGGAGCGTATTACTTCCACAAGAAAGGGATCCATCACATCGGTACAGGCTGTTTACGTGCCGGCCGATGACCTGACCGACCCGGCTCCGGCAACAACGTTTACCCATCTGGATGCCACGACGGTACTTTCCCGTGAAATCTCCAGCCAGGGTATTTACCCGGCTGTTGATCCGCTCGATTCTACCAGCCGTATCCTGACACCGGAAATCGTAGGCCATGAGCACTATGAGGTAGCACGTGCCGTACAGCAGGTGCTGCAGAGATACAAAGAGCTGCAGGATATCATCGCCATCATGGGTATGGATGAACTGTCCGAGGAGGATAAGCTGACGGTCAGCCGTGCCCGTAAGGTACAGCGTTTCCTGTCCCAGAGCTTCTCGGTAGCGGAGCAGTTTACCGGTATGGAAGGAAAATATGTGCCGTTAAAAGAAACTCTGCGTGGATTCCGCATGATCCTTGACGGCGAGTGCGACGATCTTCCGGAGAGCTGCTTCCTGTTTGCAGGTACCATCGACGAGGTATTTGAAAAAGCAAAAGCACTGAATCAGTAAAGGAGGAATGACGTATGAGTACATTTCCTTTACGTGTCGGCACGCCGGACGGACTTCTCTATGAGGGTGACGTAGCGCGAGTTGTCTGCAGAACCATCAGCGGCGACCTGGCAATTCTGCCTGGGCACTGCAATTACTGCACTGCACTCGGTATGGGCGAGGCGCATATTGTGCTGGAGGACGGAACGAGAAGAAATGCCGCCTGCATCGGCGGAATGCTTTCCATGATGAACGGGGTCTGCCGTGTCCTGGCAACGACCTGGGAGTGGGAAGAGGATATTGATGCAGAGCGCGCCGAGGCTGCCAAACACAGGGCCGAGCAGGCGCTGGCAAACGGCGGTCTGACGGACAAAGAATACCGTATTGCCGAAGCCAAGCTGCAGCGTGCGCTGGTGCGGTTGAGTGTAAAAGAATAAAAAAACAAAAAAAGCCTTCGACGAATTCAGAAAAATCCTATCGTCGGAGGCTTTTTTAATTTACAGGAAACTTCGTTGAAATTTCCTGTGTGTCTTTAAAGAGCAAAAATTCCGCAGATTAAGAATCCCGATACGGCGAGAGCAGCACTGATCAGGACGTAAGGAAACTGCGACACGGCATGTGACATATTGTCAATCTCGCAGGTCGCGGAGGAAAGAACCGTTGCGTCGGAATAGAAGCATGCATGGCTTCCGAAAACACCGCCGGATACGACAGCGCCAAGTGCCAGAAGTACATTAGCATCAAGGGCGATGGCAAGCGGAACAACGATGGAAACGGCTACGGCCTCAATTCCCCAGAAAGAGCTGGTGACAAAGGTCAGAACTGCAATGACAACAAAAATAATAGCTGCCAGTGTTTTGGCATTCATATACGGAACACACAGGTTGATGACGTATTCCGAGAGTCCCATTTCGCCGCAGGCAGTCTTGATCATAAAGGATGCAAGAAGAATGGCGAGAACCGGAAGAATATCTGCAAAGCCGGCAAAGAACAGTTCCACGTACCGCGTAAAGGTCATTTTTTTCCGCGGAAGATAAAGAATCATACAGGAAGCAAGAGCAAGAATAATCGCCTGCATCATATCCTGTGTGGCTACTGTCACACCGATCAGAATTCCGATGGGGATCAGAAAATCCAGTATATTTCCGGCATTGGTATTTTCGGGCGGGTAATCAACGCTCATTCCGGCCATGGCAATGTCAACGGAAGGGGCATTGTGCATTTTTGGATGCTCCGGTGTCTGCTCTTTCTTTTCCAGATCGGTATAGGCATCTTTCATTTTTCCGAGCTTTGGCATCAGTTTGCAGGCAAACAGAATGACAACCAGAAGTGCAGCCATGGGATAAAACATATAAGGAAGCACTTTTAAGTAAACACTCATACCGGTGGAAAAGCCCATATTGAGAATGCCCGGTTCCTGAATAAAAACACCGGAATAAAAAACTACCCAGGTGGAAAAGGGAATCAGTGCACAGACAGGTGCACCGGTTGAGTCAATGATATAGGCAAGGGCCTGGCGTGGGACTTTTCGTTTATCACAGACATCCTTCATACAGGTTCCAACGGTCATGATGTTGAGATAATCATCGACAAAAATAATGATTCCGAGAAATACCGACATCATCATGGTGATCCGTTCATTTTTACAGAAGCGGCTTAACAGGTTGGAAAAACCAAGTGTTCCTTTTGCCTCGCGGAGCAGGAAGATGAAGCCTCCGAACAGTCCGCAGAGAAGAAGAATATACTGGTTATCTGCGTTGCTGATCTCCGAAAGCAGCAGATCACACCAGGGTCCGATAAAAGCCGTTTTATACATGATGAGATAGGCAACCAGGGTTCCGAAAATCAGAGCTTCGAAAGATTTTTTCGTTTTTAATGCAAAAATCAGCATCGCCGCAGGCGGCAGCAGACATAAAATTCCATATTGCATAGCGGTTCTCCTTTGTAGTTAGAATATGTGATGCAGCGCACCGCTGTAGGAAGAGTTACAACAGGAAGAGACAGAGCTTTACTGTTTCGTCATGATACGATAAGTTTCCGGCCGCCGGTCACGGAAAAGCCCCCAGGAAAAACGTTCTTCGCGCAGGGCATCCAGATCGAAGGAGGCGTACAGGATTTCCTCGGTATCTCTTCCGGCAGATGCCACGAGTTCGCCGGTTGCATCGGCAATAAAGGAAGAACCGTAGAAAGTAAGAGAAGAGGACTGGCCGCCATTTTCTTCACAGGGCATTACGGTTTCAGTACCAATCCGGTTTGCAGCAGCAACCGGAACAAGATTTGCGGCCGCATGTCCCTGCATAACGCGTCGCCAGTGCCCGCTGCTGTCTACATTCAGGATCGGCTCACTTCCGATCGCGGTAGGATAGAGCAGGATTTCAGCCCCCTGCACAGCCATACATCGTGCTGTTTCCGGAAACCACTGATCCCAGCAGATGCCGACGCCGACGGCTCCGAAACGTGTTTCAAAGACCTTGAATCCCGTATCCCCGGGAGTGAAATAGAATTTTTCCTGATAAAAATGGTCGTCCGGGATATGAGTCTTGCGGTAAACGCCAAGAATGGATCCGTCTGCATCAATCATGGCAACCGAGTTGAACAGGCGCTGAACATCCCTTTCATAAAAGCTGACCGGAATCACGACTCCAAGTTCTACGGCAACGGACTGAAAGCGCCGGACGGCGGGATTTTCTGTCAAGGGCATGGCATAATCATAATAATCGTATCGCTTTTCCTGACAAAAATACGGTCTTTCAAACAATTCAGGAAGAAGGATGAGATTGGCTCCGTTGGAAGCGGCTTCACGGACCAGAGTCTCTGCTTTGTCTATATTTTCCTGTACCTGACTGCAGCACGAAAACTGCAGTGCGGCAATTTTTATATTTCTCATAATCTGTTTCCTCTTTTCTTTGCCGGAATCTGCTGGGTAATACAGTGAATGTTGCCTCCGCCGGTCAGAATGACGCGTGCATCGACAGGGAGGATCCGTCGATCCGGAAAGCATTTTCCAAGAATTTCTGCAGCCACGGTATCGTTTTCATCGCCGAAACGGGGAAGAAGGACACAGTGATTGGCAAGATAAAAATTGATATAGCTGGCAGCAAGGCGTTCCCCGGCTTCCCGCTGGTCTTCGCCAGCTTCAAAATCATAGCCGAGAAGATCTTCTTCTGTAATACAGATGGGATGCTTTGGAATGGGCAGCTTGTGAATTACAAAGCTTCGTCCCTTCGCGTCAACGGTATGGGAGAGAAGATCAAAAGCGGCTCTGCTTCTGGCATACTGAGGATCGTTTTCGTCATCTGTCCAGGCAAGAAGTACTTCTCCTGGCTTTACAAAGCAGCACATATTATCGATATGGCCGTTGGTTTCATCGTTGTAAATACCAAAAGGCAGCCAGATGATTTTCTCGACCGAAAGATACTGACGCAGCTTTTCATCAATTTCCGCTCTTGTAAGAGAAGGATTGCGCCCCGGACTCAGCAGACATTCTTCGGTCGTAAGCAGGGTTCCTTCCCCGTCAACATGGATGGAGCCGCCTTCCAGAACAAAGGGGCGGGCATTATAGAAGGAATCTCCGAGAAAATTGCAGATTCGTTCCGGAACCTCACGGTCATGTTCAAAGTGGGAGTACAGACCGTCATACTGGCCGCCCCAGGCGTTGAATTCCCATTGAATGCCTCTTCGCCCACCCTGATCGTTAATTACAAACGTAGCGCCGGTATCTCTCGCCCAGGCATCCTCCGTTTGGGCTTCGATCAGATGAATCCGGTCGGAGGAAAGCAGTTCCTGTGCCGATGCTTTATCCTGTGGCCGGACGAAAAGATAAACCTGCTCATAAGCGGCAATTGCTTCTGCAATTTCTGCAAATGCCGCTCTTGCCGCTTTTGCGCCGTAATTCCAGGAGCCGGGGCGCCATGGCCAGATCATCAGCGTGCCTTCGTGGGGCTCAAATTCGCCCGGCATGTAAAAGCCATCGGCTTTTGGGGTTCTAAGACAATCGGTTTTTGAAATCTTCATATCCAAACTCCTTTATCATTCGGCAGTTTCCAGCTTTGTCCATCACCGCGATGGAAGGGAGTGGGATTCCGTTAAAGGTATTGGTTTTTACCATCGAATAAATCGCCATATCTTCAAAATACAGTCTGTCACCGATCCGGATTTGGGAATCGAAGGAATATTCGCCGATTACGTCGCCCGCCAGGCAGGTATTGCAGGAAAGGCGGTAGGTATAAGGCTTTTCCCCAGGCAGTCCGCTGCCTTTGAGCGGAGGGCGGTACGGCATCTCAAGCACATCCGGCATATGGCAGGCAGCGGAAGTGTCAAGAATTAAAATTTTTCCGTTATTTTCAACAATATCGAGAACTTCCGTGACATTGTAGCCTGCGTTTAAGGCAACTGCTTCCCCGGGCTCCAGGTAAATCTGAAGACCATACGTTTCTTTCATATGGTTGATACAGGAAATCAGGCGTTCGATATCGTAATCATCACGGGTGATATGATGTCCGCCTCCCATGTTGAGCCAGTTCATTTTAAAAAGCCACTTGCCGAATTTTTCTTCCACGGCGCGCAGCGTGGTTTCCAGATCATCCGAATTCTGTTCACAGAGGGTATGAAAATGAAGACCGTCCACAAGATCGGCCAGTTCGTCTGTAAAATCGCAGGCGCGGATGCCCATGCGGGAGCCGGGCGCACAGGGATCATAAATCGCATGGCCTTCCTGCGTGGAGCATTCCGGGTTGATGCGAAGTCCGGCTTTTGCGGTTCCGGAAGCCTTAAGTACGGGGAGGTACGTTCGGAGCTGCTTTTCTGAATTGAAAATAATGTGATCGCAGATCTGTGCGAGCTCTTCCATATCCTGCGGGCGGTAGGCCGGAGAATACACATGATTCTCCAGCCCCATTTCTTCCTTTCCAAGCCGCGCCTCATAGAGTCCGCTGGCAGTTGTTCCGCTGATATATTTTCCAATCAGCGGATATTCCGAAAAGCAGGAAAAGCATTTCTGAGCCAGCAGAATTTTTGCACCGGTGCGTTCTTCTACCTGGTGCAGGATCTTTAAGTTTTCTTCCAGTTTGCCTTCATCAATGACAAAACAGGGAGTTGGCAGTTCGTTTATCTTACACATAGGCTTAATCTACTAAAACAGGATTTTCTACGACCTTCCACGGAAGACCCCACTTGTTGAGTGCTTCCATATACGGATCTGGATCGAATTCATCTGTGGTGTAGACACCCGGCTTGTTCCAGAGGCCGTTCACGACCATCATGGTTCCGATCATGGCCGGAACGCCGGTGGTGTAGGAAATCGCCTGAGACTCTACTTCCCGGTAGCATTCCTGGTGGTCACAGACATTGTAAATGTAAATGCTTCTTTCTTTTCCGTCCTTGATACCGGTAAAAATACAGCCGATGTTGGTTTTACCCACGGTGCGCGGACCAAGAGTGGAAGGATCCGGAAGAAGCTCTTTTAAAAACTGGATCGGTACAATCTGCTGTCCGTTGAAGGTAATCGGAGTGGTCGAGAGAAGTCCTACATTTTCCAGACATTTCATATGGGTCAGATAGCTCTGGCCGAAGGTCATGAAAAAGCGGATTCTTTTTACGCCCGGGATGTTTTTGGCAAGAGCCTCAATTTCTTCATGGTGAAGAAGGTACATATCCTTCTCGCCTACCTCATCGAAGTTATATTCCCGTTTGATCGACATTGGCGGAATTTCCACCCAGTGGCCGTTTTCCCAGTAAGAACCGGGAGCGGATACCTCGCGGAGGTTGATTTCCGGATTGAAGTTGGTTGCAAACGGATATCCATGATCGCCGCCGTTGCAGTCCAGAATATCAATCGTGTGAATTTCATCGAAATAGTGTTTCTGTGCATAGGCTGCAAAAACGCTGGTGACACCAGGGTCAAAGCCGGTTCCGAGAAGACCGGTGATGCCGGCTTCCTTGAAACGGTCCATATAGGCCCACTGCCAGGAGTAATCAAAGTAAGCAGAAAAGCCAAGCTCTTCGCATCTCTTTTCGTAGATCGCACGCCATGCCGGATCATCCGTGTTTTCTGCTTCGTAGTTTGCAGTATCAATGTAAGGAACCTTACATGCAAGGCAGGCATCCATAATGGTAAGATCCTGATAAGGAAGAGCCAGGTTCAATACAGCGTCCGGCTGATACTGTTTGATTAAGGCGATTAATTCTTCCGTGCAGTCGGCATCCACCTTTGCTGTTGTGATAATCGTTTTTGTGGTCGGAGCCAGCTTTTCTTTTAAAGCATCGCACTTGGAAAGTGTGCGGCTTGCAATCATAATTTCAGAGAATACTTCACTGTTCTGGCAGCATTTGTGAATGGCTACGGATGCAACACCGCCGCATCCGATGATCATAACTTTTGACATAATTTTGTTCTCCTTTTCCAGAAAATGGTGTTGGGTTCATCTTTGGCTATAAGCACGAAAAAAAGACAGATGACGTGCATCATCTGTCTAAAAATCGAAATTTATACATGATCGTATTGTGCAAACTTCAGGGGATATGCAAAAATCCAAGCTTCCCCCTGCTTTCCTATGCAGAAATATATAGTCACGTACTCTTATTGACCGTTTCATAAGATGATGTGCTCGTCGTAGAGCATCGATTATAAAGTAATCAACTCATAAAATTTGCGCTTTTAACGCAATCAATAATGTGGCTCTTAACCACGCTCGGCAACTACCCCTGCCTGTCCGTCGGTTTTTTACCAGGGGCATATATTTTGCATAAGAACAGAAATGTTCGCTTGCAGTTCCAAATTATAAAGTGAAATGACATGGATGTCAAGAAAAATTTGTGAAACTATTCAGAGCTATGCGAAATGGAAGATTAAAAATCACAGGGTGATCCAGTAACGCTCCAGTGTTTTGTTTTCATCGGCACGATAAGCGGTGCCGTCGAACCGGCCGCCATTTTTCAAGAGCGTTCTGCGGCTTCCCTCGTTGGTATCCAGGCAGCAGACCAGAATTTCGGAAAGGCCGAGGCTTTTGCAGTACGGCTGCACATTTTTCAGCATCCAGGAGGCATAGCCTTTTCTGCGTTCCGACGGGCGGACGGAGTAGCCGATATGGCCGCCAAAGGTGCGCAGAAAATCGTTCAGGTAGTGGCGCACCTGAATCATGCCGACAAGGCGGTTGTCTGATTTGCGGATGCACAGAAACTGTGTTGCGAGAACCATGCCCTCCGGCAGAGTCTCCTCTCTGGTATACCGCATGGTATCTTCAAGATACGCCTTCATATCATCAAACCGGCGAAGCGGTCCGCAGCCGTCCATGGAATCGCTGTTTTCCAGAAAATCGTTCCGGTAGGCGGCGAGCTCGGCGAAGTATTCCTCCGACGGTTCAACTAACATCAGTTCATCGTTCATCCTTAGCATTTCTCCGGTTCCGGATACTCGACGCCGAAGGTCTCAACGGTAACGGTAGCCATTCTCTGCGGCTGCAGCGGTTTGTCGCTGTAGTCGGTGTTGACAGATGCGATTTTATCTACGACTTCCAGGCCTTCTGTTACTTTTCCGAAAGCAGCGTATGCGCCGTCCAGATGCGGAGCAGCTTTGTGCATGATGAAGAACTGGCTTCCTGCGCTGTCCGGGAACATGGTACGTGCCATGGAGAGAACGCCTGGGGTGTGTGCGAGGTTGTTCTCAAATCCGTTCTGGGAGAACTCACCCTTGATGCAGTAATCCGGGCCGCCGGCGCCTGTGCCTGCCGGATCTCCGCCCTGGATCATGAATCCCGGGATGACACGGTGGAAGATCAGGCCGTCATAGAAGCCTTTTTTTACCAGACTGATGAAGTTGTTTACGGTGTTCGGGGCGATTTCCGGGTAAAGCTCTGCTTTCATCACATCGCCGTTTTCCATAGTAATTGTAACAATTGGGTTAGACATCATTGTTTTCCTCCTGATTTTTTTACGATTTTTTGATAAGACGTAAGCAGCCATTTTTCGAAGAAAAATGAGCGGATTACGAATGTTTTTGATGATTGCTGGAGTGCAAAGTACGTAGCAATCTGGTATCAAAGGGGTCAACCACCTTTTTCAGATCATTACTCCAGGAATGTCTCGTGGATCGCACGCATCGCCTGATCTGCGTATGCTTCGTCGATCAGGGCAGTGATGCGGATTTCCGAGGTGGTAACCATCTCGGTATTGATTCCTGCATTGGCGAGCGCACCGAACATTTTGGCAGCCACGCCTGAATGGGAGCGGACACCGGCTCCGATGACGGAAACCTTTGCCACGTTCTCGTCATAATCCAGCTTTTTGATGCCGAGCGAATCCTTATTGTCGTTCAGCACATCGATTGTGCGCAGCATATCCGGCTTTGCAACGGTAAAGGAAACGGACTTTGTGCCGTCCTTTCCGAGTGACTGGATCATGACATCGATGTTCAGATTGTTCCGATCCAGTAAATTTAAGAGGTGGAACGTGCTCTCCGGATCGTTGCCAAGGCCTGCAACACGGATTTTTGCCACATTTTTGTCGGCAGCCACGCCGCTGATTAACATTTTTTCCATTTTGGTTTTCTCCCTTACCATCGTTCCGGAATTCCGGTTCAGACTGGAGCAGACCAGAAGTTCCACGCCGTATTTTTTTGCGATTTCCACGCATCTGCTGTGAAGGACTTTTGCGCCGAGCGAAGCCATCTCCAGCATTTCATCGTAAGTTACCTCTTCCATCTTGCGCGCATTCGGTACAATCCGCGGATCTGCGGTGTAGACGCCGTCTACATCCGTGTAGATTTCACAGACATCCGCGTGCAGCTCTGCAGCGAGGGCAACCGCAGTCGTATCGGAGCCGCCGCGTCCGAGCGTTGTGATATCATCGTATTTGTTGATCCCCTGGAAGCCGGTGACAATGACAATTTTGTTGTCATCCAGCTCTTTACGGATGCGCTCGGTGTCGATCCGTTTGAAGCGCGCGTTCTGATAATCGGAGGTCGTGTGCATCGGTACCTGCCAGGCATTTAAAGAAACAGCACTGACGCCCATCTGAATCATGGTTATGGCCATCAGGGAAACGGAAACCTGTTCACCGGTGGCAAGAAGCATATCCATCTCGCGGCGGGACGGTTTTTCCGTAATCTGTTTTGCGGTTGCAATCAGTCCGTCCGTCGTTTTTCCCATCGCGGAGAGAACGACAACGACCTGGCTTCCGGCCTGCTGTTTTTCGATGCAGCGCTGTGCTACATTGCGGATGTGCGCAAGATCTGCGACGGAGCTTCCGCCAAATTTCATTACAGTCAGCATAACAGTTTTGATCTCTTTCCTTTTTGATTTACGCGGACAAAAGCGCAGAGCGTGTTTTACCGCGTTTTCCGGGCCGAAAAAACAGGAGTGGGACGTTTTTGGGCCGCGAAACTCTGATACATAGTATAGCGAAAACAGATAGAAAAAGCAAGGAAAAGCACAAGGAAAAGCACAAGGAAAAGCGGTTTCGTTCTGCGGTTGTATTACCTTTTTGTTTGTGTTAAAATGATAGGCAGAAAAAGAGGAGAAGAAAGCATATGATCATAGAAACAAATTCTGCGTCGGAGACGCTTGCCCTTGGCGAAAAGCTGGGAAAAGCGGCGAAGCCTGGCCAGATTTATACATTAAACGGAGACCTTGGTGTTGGAAAAACCGTTCTGACGCAGGGCTTTGCAAAAGGACTTGGCATCACAGAGGCAGTCAACAGTCCCACATTTACCATTATTCAGGAATATACTGAAGGACGTCTGCCATTTTATCATTTCGATGTTTACCGGATCGGTGATATAGAAGAAATGGAAGAAATCGGATACGATGATTATTTTTTCGGTGAGGGTGTCTGCCTGATCGAATGGGCAGAACTGATTGAAGAGCTGATCCCGGAGGGTGCGATTTCGATTACGATAGAAAAAGACCTCGAAAAAGGGTTTGATTACCGGAAAATTACGGTGGAATAAAAGAAAAAAATCCTGAATGTGGTGGAAAAACAAAAGGAAATCGTAAAGATTCCTGTTTCCGGCAGACTGCCAAAATGAGTTGCACAGGAAGGAAATATCGGAAAGGAAACAAAAAATTATGAAAATACTTGCACTGGACAGCTCCGGCCTGGTGGCTTCGGTGGCTGTTGTTGAAAATGACACACTGCTTGCGGAATACACCGTAAATTATAAAAAAACACATTCCCAGACTCTGCTTCCGATGCTGGATGAAATCTCGAACATGACAGAGCTGGATCTTTCGACGATCGATGCGATTGCAGTTGCCGGAGGTCCGGGCTCGTTTACCGGTCTTCGCATCGGTTCTGCAACAGCCAAGGGACTTGGTCTGGCACTTGAAAAACCACTGATTTCCATTCCAACGACGGCGGCAATCGCGTACAATATCTGGGATACTGACAAATTTGTCTGCCCGATCATGGATGCGAGAAGAAACCAGGTCTATACCGGAGTTTACTGCTACACGGATCATCGTCTCGATACGGTCTGGGAACAGGATACGATGAGCATTGAGGCACTGGCGGAGGGCCTGAACTGCCTCGACCACGAAGTGATTTTCCTCGGGGACGGCGTTGCGGTTTACCGGGAAAAATTAGAGGCACTGCTGACGATTCCGTTTTCCTTTGCACCGGCACACGTCAACCGCCAGAGAGCGGCAGCCGTCGGAGCACTGGCTGAGGTTTATTACAAAGAAGGTAAGATTCAGACGGCAGAAGAGCACGAGCCGGAATACCTGAGAAAATCGCAGGCGGAGCGTGAAAGAGCGGAGCGGGAATCTGTGAAGCATGCCGATGTGGTGAAAAAACAGGAGAACGGAGAAAAAAGCGAATGATCACAATCCGTGAAATGCAGATCGATGATCTGGAGCAGGTGATGCCGATTGAGGAGGCCAACTTTTCGATTCCGTGGACAGAAACCGGATTTTTTACATTTCTGATCCGTGACGACGCACTGTTTCTTGTAGCAGAGGAGGACGGTGAAATTTTAGGATATCTCGGAATCCTGATTTCCTTTGATGAAAGTGAGATCACAAATGTCTGCGTGGCAGAAAAAGCGAGAAGACGCGGCATCGGCCGTGCACTGATGGAAGAGCTGTTCCGTCGGATGCAGGAGAGAAAGGTGCGCGTCATTCATCTGGATGTGCGCATCGGCAATACGCCGGCATGGAATCTGTACGAGAGCCTCGGCTTTGTACAGGACGGCATGCGGAAGGGGTACTACGATCTCCCGAAGGAGGACGCAGTGCTGATGAGCCGGACGGATGAATCGGTTCCGAAGAGGTAGAGAGAAATCGTTATTGTATACGCATTTAACGCACAGGACTTTCCTTTCATTCCCAGTAGGAATGGCGGGAAAGATGTGTTACAATCGACAGGACACAGGAGAATCTGATTTCTGTTTTGTGTCAGGAACGAAGAAAGAAACGTTTTTTGATACACGGGAGGAAGAAAAATGCGGAAATACAACAAAAACACAAATGAGCTGGAAGCGGCGGTGTGTAACTGCTGCGGAAAAAGCATGAAAATACAGAATGGAATGCTGCTGGAGGGGATCTGCTCGGTCGACACGACGTGGGGGTACTTTTCCGGGAAGGACCTGGAAAAGCATGAGTTTGATCTGTGCGAGGAGTGCTACGATCGGATTACATTGTCGTTTGCGGTTCCACCGGAAATTTCGGAGGACACGGAGGTTTAGAATTTCGGGCAGTTCGGCATCGTTCTGGAAGAAAGGGGAAGGTGCAATGCAAAGAGGTTTTACGATTCAGTCGAAGGTGGATGGACTGATGCTTGACGGGCTTGTGGTGGAGCCGGAGGAGGGCGTACAGCGGACGGCGCTTCTGCAGCTCAGCCATGGAATGAGCGAATACAAGGAGCGGTATCTGCCGTTTATGGAGTTTATGGCGGAACACGGTGTAGTGTGTGTGATTCATGATCACCGCGGGCACGGAAAGAGTGTGAAGTCGGAGCAGGATCTCGGATTTATGTACGGCGCAGGCGGCGCAGGGCTTGTGGAGGATCTGTTTCAGGTTACGGTATGGGCAAAAAAAGAGTACCCGGATCTGCCGTTTATTCTGATGGGACACAGTATGGGATCCCTGGTTGTGCGCACGTATGCGAAGGAGCATGATAGGGAGCTGGATGCGTTGATTGTGTGTGGTTCACCGAGCAAGAATTATCTGCGGCCGCTGGGTGCGGCTGTAGGACACGCAGAAGCGGCGGTGCTCGGGGATGAGCATCGGAGCAATCTTCTGGAGGCGATGTCGTTTGGATCGTTTGCGGCGCGGTTTGCGGATGAGAAGAGCCGGTTCGCCTGGTGCTGTTCGGACCCGGAGGTGGTGCGGGAGTATGAAGAAAACCCACTCTGTGGCTTTACGTTTTCGGATGATGCTTTTTTTGCGCTGAATGATCTGCTGAAGGAGACGTATGGATTCCATGGATGGCATTGCACAAACCGGAAGCTGCCGGTGCTGTTTTTGTCCGGCGGGGATGATCCGTGTTATGTGAATGTGCGGCGCTTTAAAAAATCCATTGACCATATGCGGCTGATCGGGTACCGCAATGTCAGAGGAAAGCTGTATCCGGGAATGCGGCATGAAATACTGAACGAGAAAGAGAAGTACCGCGTATATGGCGATGTCTGGAAGTGGTTGAAGAAAGAAAAAGTGGTGGGGAATGTGGAGGGGGGAAGCACACCCCCGCAGACCCCGGACGGCGCTCTGGCAGGGAGCGGCGGTGTTTGATCATTTTTTGAAAAAAACGCTCATCAGCAAAAAAACTGATGAGCGTTTTTTTCAATGTAAGTAAATTTTTGACGATCACATGATCCATCCAAATACGGTGGAAAGGACGATCATAATCATGGAAAAGACAAACGAGTTCACCGACATCAGCGTCGCCCGCTGCTTGGACGGGATCATGTCATTGAGCAGAATATCGGTCCGGACTTCAAGAAAATCATCGGAAAAGGATCCGATAAATCCGCCGAAGACCATAAGGGCCGGCAGTCCGGTAAAGCTCATAAGAAAGGCGAAAAGTACACCGATCGTGCCAAACAGCAGAATCGCGCGGTAGCGGTATTTGTGAAAGTATGCTGTCATCCGCGATCCCAGTGCCGCGCCGAGTCCCATCACGAAGAGGGCAGGTCCAAGCAGCGCGCTGTTCATGCCGGTGAGTGGCAGCTTCGCCTGTAAAAAGAAGAGAACCAGCGTAGAAACGGCACCGATGAGTGCGTTCACCAGCATAATATTTCTTGCTTTTTTCTCACGGACAAGAAACTGCCAGCTTTCCTGCACAACCGAAACGATTTCCTGTCCAACAGGATCATGAACTGGTGTTGCGTCCGTTTTTACTTCCGCAAGGCGGAATGAAATGCCAAGCGCAATCAGCCCGAAGAAGAGATCAATCGCATACGCGCGCCGGTATCCCAGCCACAGGGCAAGGCCTGCGCAGAGCGTTGCGGTGGAATTGGTGATACGGTACAGCATCATTTCGGTAGAAGAAAAACGGGCATAAAACCATTCGTCCCCGTTCTGCTTCAGACTGTCATACGCAAGTGCCTCCCGTGTGCCGGATGCAAGGTTATAGCTGAGCGCACTGCATCCAAGCGCAAGCGCCGTTGTAGCAAAGCCGGTGGAAAAAATCATCAGCGTACCGGAAATCAGGGAGGCCATCTGACTTGCAATCAGCGTTTTCCGTCGCCCGAAAACATCGGCGACAACGCCGGAGGGGAGTTCAAAGCAGAGGCTCACGATATGGAAAATACTTTCGAGCATCCCGATCTGCAGCAGCGAAAATCCACGGAGTGCGAGCAGTGCAACCCACGAAGCCGCCGCAATCTGAAAATAGCCGACCGTGGTCATAAGATATAAAGTTCGTATTTGTTTTCTGGTATTTTTCTCAGACATAAAAAAATCTCCTTGTCAAAATATAGTAAAATTCTGATGGGGAGATACGTGCATTTTCTGTGTGATTTTAAGAATACAAGATGTGAAGTTTACTTAAAAAAGAGCGCACTATCCCCATAAACAGCTGAAACATCGCCATTTGTGAGGTGAAGAAACTGGTTTTTCCAGATCATAGTGCTACTCCTTTTGTAATCATAATTTTTTATCAGAATACCACCGGAAACGGAAAAAGTCAAAGAAAAATTTTGACGAAAATAAAAAAAACTATTGACTTTCAAGTATACTTTAATGCTACAATTTTCTCAACAATACTGAGAAAACGAAGGTTTTCCGCGGAAAAGAAAGGGGATTTTACCATGAGTGTAGATGTAACAAAAATGCCGAAATTAGGATTTGGCATGATGCGCCTTCCGGAGAAGGACGGAGAACTGGATCTGGAGCAGATCTGTAAAATGGTCGATGCGTACCTTGCCTCCGGAATGAACTATTTTGACACCGCCTATATGTACTGCGGCGGAAAATCGGAGAGCATCGTGAAAAAAGCGCTGGTAGAGCGTCATCCGAGAGAAAGCTTTACTCTGACGACAAAACTCCCGCAGTGGATGATGGACGAGGGCATCGAAGGCCGTGACCGCATTTTCAACGATCAGCTCGCGCGCACCGGAGCAGGCTACTTTGATTATTACCTGTTGCATAGCGTAGAAGACGGCGCAAACTATGAAGGCTATGTGAAATACGACTGTTTCAACTGGGCCAAGAAGAAAAAAGAAGAGGGATTGATCAAACACTTTGGTTTCTCCTTCCACGGAACGCCGGAGCTGCTTGACAAGATTCTCTCCGAGCATCCGGAGGTTGAAATTGTCCAGATCCAGATGAACTATGCTGACTGGGACAATCCGCTGATCCAGTCCGGACGTCTGTATGAGGTGCTTCGGAAATACGATATGCCGTTCCTTGTTATGGAGCCGGTAAAGGGCGGTTCCCTTGCATCGGCAGGCAAAGAGATTGAAGCAGAGATGAAACGTGTTCATCCGGATGCATCGATTGCGTCCTGGGCACTCCGCTTTGCGGCTTCCCTCCCGGGTGTTGCAACCGTGCTCTCCGGTATGTCAAACGAGGAACAGATGGAGGATAATATCAAAACCTTCCGAAATTTTGTACCGTTAAACGAGGAAGAAAAAGCAGTGATCGCCAAAGCACAGGAAGCGCTGAAAAAGAGTCCGGCGGTTCCATGTACCGCCTGTCGTTACTGCTGCGACGGATGTCCGATGGGAATCGCGATTCCGGATGTGTTCAAGGCATTGAATACCATCCGCCTGTATGGAGAAGAAGACCGCGCGAAAAATTATTATAAAAAGCTGCTGGAAACATCGGGAAAAGCAGAAGACTGCGTGCAGTGCGGTCAGTGTGAGAGTGTATGCCCGCAGCATCTGCCGATCATTGACCTGTTAAAAGAAGCGTCCGAAAAGCTTGACGTGCCGGTGACGGAATAAGAGGATTGCGAATATCCGCTTTTGCATATGCTTTAGAAAAAGGCTCCCCGGAATACTCTGAAAAAAGAGTATTCCGGGGAGCCTTTTTTTCTATGGGAAATCTTGTTGGAATTTCCTGCGGAGAAAAAGATCCTTTGGGCAGGATTGCACTGCGCGGAAAAAATGTGCCACTTGCGAGAGATGTGACGGAGCGGTTTACGACCGGAAAAATGGAATGTAAAAAAGAAAAAACTCATGTTTTACATAAACTTAACATCTCTGAGATTTTGCATTTTACACGCCGTTGTTATGATGATACCTGTAAAAACGAAATGTAAAAAACATCGGGATTGCGATTTTACAAAATAGAAATCACAAAAATCCCGTGTGAAAAGAGGAGAAAAGAATATTATGAAGAGAAAAGTAATTGCAATCACCTTAACCGCAATGATGGCTGCAGGAATGCTTGCAGGATGTGGAAGCAGCGACAGCAGCAGTTCTTCCACAGCAGACACTACAAAAGAGGCTTCTGCAACAGAGGCAGATGGCAGCACAGACGGTGACAGCACCGCAGCAGGCGGAGATTTCTCCGGACAGATCAGCGTGATCTCCCGTGAGGATGGTTCCGGTACCAGAGGTGCATTCATCGAGCTGTTCGGTGTAGAAGAGAAAAACGATGCAGGTGAGAAAGTAGACAACACCACCGTTGATGCACAGATCACCAACAATACTTCCGTTATGATGAGCACAGTGGCAGGTAACCAGTACGCAATCGGTTATATCTCCCTTGGATCCTTAAATGATGAAGTCAAAGCACTGAAAATCGACGGAGCAGAGGCAAGTGCAGAGAACGTAGAAAACGGTTCCTATAAAGTAAGCCGTCCGTTCAACATTGTAACAAAAGACGGTCTTTCCGCAGATGCGCAGGATTTCATGGACTACATCTTAAGCACCGACGGACAGCAGGTTGTTTCAGATGACGGATATATTGCAATCAAAGATACCAAAGCCTACGAAGGAAACTGCAGCGGTGAAAAGGTTGTGGTAGCAGGATCTTCCTCTGTAACACCACTGATGGAAAAATTAAAAGAGGCTTATACAAAAGTAAATTCAAACGCTAACATCGAAGTACAGCAGAGCGATTCCACAACAGGTATCACTTCCGCAAGCGACGGTCTCTGCGACATCGGTATGGCATCCCGTGACTTAAAGGATGAGGAGAAGTCCTCAGGGCTTACCGCAACCGTAATCGCAACCGACGGTATTGCTGTCATCGTAAACAAAGAGAACCCGACCGATGGGCTGATCAGCGATCAGGTAAAGAGCATCTATGTTGGCGACACAACCGACTGGGCAGATGTAAAATAAAGAATGTATAAAGCAATGGAAAAAGAAGTAAGGGCGAACAATGGAAAATCGCTCTTACTTCCGTATCCGAAAATGTTCAGAAAAAGAAGCTGTCTTTCGGAACGTGCTTGAAAAAGCAGTTCGTAAGGAAAAAAACGAAAGTCTTTTTCAAACACGCTCCGCGAAACAATGAAATGAAAGGATTTATCTTATGAAACTAAGAGAAACGATCATGAAACTTGTATTCCTGATTGCGGCGTGCTGCTCCGTACTGGCTGTTGCACTGATCTGCATTTTCCTGTTCATGAATGGCGTTCCTGCTATTTTTAAAATCGGACCGCTGAAATTTTTGACCGGTACCGTGTGGAAACCGGGAAACAACATTTTCGGTATCCTGCCGATGATTGTCGGCAGTATCTGCGTGACCGGCCTTGCAATCCTGATGGGTGTGCCGGTTGCCATTCTTACTTCGGTGTTTCTTTCCCGTTACTGTCCGAAAAAGTTTTACGGCATCTGCAAATCAGGTATTAACCTGATGGCCGGTATTCCGTCTATCGTATATGGATTTTTCGGACTGGTCGTGATCGTCCCATTGATGGCACAGCTGACCGGCAAAAACGGAAACACAATGCTGACGGCATCCATTCTTTTGGCCGTTATGATTCTTCCGACCGTGGTCGGTGTAACAGAATCCGCCATTACGAGTGTTCCGGAATCCTACTATGAAGCAAGCCTTGGTCTTGGTGCCACGCATTCCCAGAGTGTTTTCTTTGCAGTTGTCCCGGCAGCAAAATCCGGAATCCTGGCAGGTATCGTGCTTGGCATCGGACGTGCCATCGGAGAGACAATGGCAGTGATTATGATTGCCGGAAACCAGCCTCGTATGCCAAAAGGAATCACAGAAGGCCTTCGTACCATGACAGCCAATATTGTACTGGAGATGGGATATGCATCCGGACTTCACCGGGAAGCGCTGATTGCAACGGGTGTTGTGCTGTTTGTCTTTATCCTGCTGATCAATTTATCGGTGTCTATGCTGAACCGGAGGGTACCTTATGGTGATTAAAGGAAATGGAGCTGTAAATACAATGGAAGCTGTAAAAATAAATACAAAAGAAAAAGAAAGAACAAAGGTTACGTATCACAAAAGTGTTTTTTCCTCCGTGCTGACCGGAATTACCTGGGGAGCAGCCATTCTTGCACTTGCCGTTCTGGTTTTCCTGGTTGGATTCATTCTGATTCGTGGCGTGAAAAACCTGACACTGGAGCAGTTTGCCTGGACCTATAATACAGAGAATGTTACGATGCTTCCGGCGATCATCAACACTGTTACGATGACGGTACTTTCCCTTCTGCTTGCTGCGCCGCTTGGCATTTTCTCGGCAATTTATCTGGTTGAATATGCCAACAAGCGCGGAACGCTGGTTGGCCTGATCCGGATTACTGCAGAGACCCTTTCCGGTATTCCGTCGATCGTTTACGGTTTGTTCGGTATGCTGTTTTTTACGAAAACCCTGAAAATGGGATACTCGATGATGTCCGGTGCCTGTACCCTTGCCATCATGATTCTTCCGCTGATTATGCGAACAGCAGAAGAAGCCTTAAAATCGGTTCCGGATTCCTATCGGGAAGCAAGCTTTGGACTGGGAGCCGGAAAGCTTCGTACGATTTTTAAAATTGTTCTTCCATCTGCCGTACCCGGCATTCTTTCCGGTGTCATTCTTGCGACAGGCCGTGTCGTAGGAGAGACGGCAGCGCTTCTTTTCACAGCAGGAACGATTGCAAAGGTGGCAGGCCTTATGGATTCCGGCCGTACCCTTGCCGTTCATATGTATGCACTTTCCAGTGAAGGCCTTTATATGAATCAGATGTATGCAACCGGCGTCATCCTGATGCTGATTGTCCTTCTGATCAACGGCTGTTCCGGAATGATTGCGAAGAAAATTGCAAAGAAATAAAAGAGAGACGAGGAAAAAACATGAGTAAAATAGATGTATCCAATATGGATCTTTATTACGGAGACTTTCATGCCTTAAAAAATATCAATCTGAGCATTGATGCCAATGAGGTGACGGCTTTTATCGGACCTTCCGGCTGTGGTAAATCGACCCTGTTAAAATCCATCAACAGAATGAACGATCTCGTTCCGGGCTGCCGGATCACCGGTGAAATGCTGTTGGACGGAGAAAACATCTACAGCGGAAAAATGGATGTCAACGGACTCCGCAAACGGGTCGGCATGGTATTTCAGAAACCAAATCCGTTCCCGATGAGCATTTACGACAACATTGCCTATGGACCGAGAACCCATGGTGTCCGTTCCAAAGCAAAGCTGGATGATATTGTGGAGCAGTCTCTTCGACAGGCGGCAATCTGGGATGAGGTGAAGGACCGTTTGAAGAAAAGCGCACTTGGCATGTCCGGCGGACAGCAGCAGCGTCTTTGCATTGCGCGTGCCCTTGCCGTACAGCCGGAGGTTCTTCTGATGGATGAACCAACCTCGGCACTGGATCCGATTTCTACGTCCAAAATCGAAGATCTTGCGGTAGAACTGAAAAAAGATTATACTATTATCATGGTAACCCACAATATGCAGCAGGCAGCCAGAATTTCCGACAAAACCGCATTTTTCCTGTTAGGAGAGGTAGTAGAATACGGAGAGACCGAACAGATCTTCTCCATGCCGAAGGATAAACGGACAGAGGATTACATTACAGGGAGGTTTGGCTGATATGAGGGAAAGATTTGAGCAGCAGATGGAAATTCTGCACACGGAGCTGATTGAGCTTGGCGCACTCTGCGAGCAGGCAATCGGACGGACATATGAGGTTCTGCTGGAGGGAAACCAGAGAGCGGCAGAAGAGATTATCAAAAAAGACCAGGTTGTCGATGCGAAAGAACGGGAGATCGAGGATCTCTGCTTCCGCATCATTTTACAGCAGCAGCCGGTAGCACGTGATCTGCGCCAGGTATCTGCGGCATTAAAAATGATTACCGATATGGAGCGGATCGGAGACCAGGCAGCGGATATTGCGGATATCGTAAAAGTAACGAGTCTTGGTGTGCCGGATGCAAGCATCCGTCTGAAGGATATGGCGAAAGTAACAGCTTCTATGGTAACAAAATGCATCGATGCATACGTTAAGCAGGATCTGAAGCTTGCACGGGAGGTTATCGATTTCGATGATATCGTGGATGATCTTTTTGATGAGGTCAAGGATGAAATTCTGCAGGGTATGCGAAAGGGAATTACCACAGATGTCCAGTCTCTGGACTATCTGATGATTGCAAAATATTATGAAAGAATCGGTGACCATGCAACAAACATTGCGGAATGGGTTGTGTACTCCATTAACGGTCACCATAAAGGGGAATAACAGATGATCTACTGCGTGGAAGATGAAAGAAATATACGGGAACTGATCGTATACACACTGGAATCGAGCGGTTTTACCGCAAGAGGCCTGGAAAGCGGAAAAGAGCTGAATGCAGCTATTGCAGAACAGCTTCCGGATCTGATTCTCCTGGATATCATGCTTCCGGGAGAGGATGGTCTTGAAATTCTTTCACGCCTCAAGGCATCGGAAGTAACAAAGGAAATTCCGGTCATTATGGTAACGGCAAAGGGCGCTGAGTATGATAAGGTCATGGGCCTTGACTGCGGAGCCGATGACTATATTACCAAGCCGTTCGGCATGATGGAATTTATCGCAAGGGTACGTGCCGTGCTGCGCCGTGCCGGAAAAGAAGAGAAGGAAAACGATGTGCTGGAGACCGGGGATCTGCAGATCCAGGTGAAACAGCATCAGGTTCTGGCCAAAGGGGAGAAGGTTACCCTGACCTTAAAAGAGTTTGAACTGCTGAAATTTTTAATGGAAAATAAAGGAATTGTCCTTACGAGAGACCGTCTGCTCGGCCATGTCTGGGGCTATGATTTTGACGGAGAAACCCGTACGGTAGACGTTCATGTGCGTACACTCCGCCAGAAGCTGGGCGAATGCGGCGAGCTGATCGAGACGGTCCGCGGCGTGGGATACCGGATAGGAGGCTGAGAAAGTAAGATGCGTAAAAAAGTCTTTCAACATGCGGGAGCGTTGATTATCGCTGCGATTATCCTGACTTTTTTCACCATGAGCTGGGCAATGTACAACAATACGGCGGAGCAGCTTCGTGTTTCGGTGAGAAATGAATGTGAGTATTACAGGTATTTTCTGGACAAGATGGGTGATGACAGTCTGGATAAACCGGCCGGCAAGATTACGGCAAGCCGGGTTACCCTGATTGACACGGACGGAACCGTTCTGTTTGATTCGGTCGAGGATGAGAACATGATGGGAAACCATTCCGGGCGGCCGGAGGTGATTGAGGCGGAAAAGACCGGGGAAAGCAATATTTCCCGTTATTCCGAGACCCTGCGGAGCAAAACATATTATACGGCATTGCGCCTGGACAATGGAAAAATCATCCGTGTTTCCCTGACAACAGACAGTGTGTTCGGTGTGATGCTGCGGAATATATGGCTGGTGGCTGTGCTGATTGCGGCAGTCCTTGTCGTGGAGCTGCTGATGGTCAGCCATATGACAAAGGCGCTTGTAAAGCCGATCAATGAGATTGATCTGAATCATCCGCTGGACAACAAAGCGTATGAGGAATTGAGTCCGCTGCTTGGAAGAATTCATCAGCAGCAGAAGCAGATTCAGCAGCAGATGGAGGAGCTCCGCCATAATCAGGAGGAGTATCTTGCCATCACGGAATATATGAAGGATGGTCTGATCGTGACAAACCAGTCGGTCGTACTTTCCATCAACCGTTCGGCACAGAATCTGTTTGATGTGACAGCGGAGGAGTGCATTAACCACAATATCGTGACAGTCAGCCGCAACGAGCAGCTGAAGGAGGCACTGGATCATGCGCTGGAGGGCAGTTCCGAGGAACGGATGCTGGAGATAAATGGAAGAGTCTATCAGCTTCTTGCAAATCCGGTGCGTGTGGACCGTGTTGTATCCGGTGCGGTCATCCTGGTGCTGGATGTGACGGAAAAACAGAAAGCCGAGGTGATGCGCCGTGAGTTTTCAGCCAATGTGTCACATGAGCTGAAAACACCGCTGATGTCGATTTCCGGATATGCGGAGATCATCGAAAATAACATGGTAAAACCGGAGGATATTCCCAAATTTGCGGGCAGAATCCACAGTGAGGCGAGCAGGTTAAGCTCTCTTGTCGAGGATATTATCAAGCTGTCCAGACTGGACGAGAACGACCAGTCGATCCCGATGGAGGAAGTGGATCTGATGCAGATCTGCCGTGATGTCGAGGGACATCTTTCCATACGGGCAAAGGAGCAGCAGGTGAAGATGACACTGAGAGGAGAGAGTTGCCGGATCAAAGGTGCACGGCAGGTTCTTTATGAGATGATCTACAATCTCTGCGACAATGCGATCAAGTACAACCGCAGGGACGGTGAGGTCGAAGTGACGGTTTCCCGCGGAAGAAACGGACGGGCAGTGGTATCTGTGGCAGATACCGGAATCGGAATTGCAAAGGAAGATCAGGAGCGGATCTTTGAACGGTTCTATCGTGTAGATAAGAGTCATTCCCGTGAAACGGGAGGTACGGGACTTGGACTTTCCATTGTGAAGCATGGAGCGATTCTTCATGATGCGAAGATTAAAATTGAGAGTACACTTGGAACTGGAACAAAGATTATTCTGGAGTTTTAAGTGAAAAACAGATACCGCAAAAGACAGCATGCGGGGACAGAACCTATATGGGAGGCTTGAAAAATTCATGATTTTTAAGTGACCAAAGCGGTTCCGTCCCCGCATGCTGTCTTTTTATGTATGGCTTTGCATCGTTACAAAAATGCAAATTCGTTGTTTTGAATAAACAGAGTATTCAATATTTGGTAAATATGATAAGGGGGTTGGGGGTTGTTTTTTGATGCAGAGTATGGTATTGTAAATATAACGAGTTCCGGAAACGTTACCGACACCGTTTCCGGAAATACAGACGAGATACCGACAGCCCTGTTTTTACGAAACAAAATGAGCTGGCTATAGGGGTTGCATAAGTTACAATTTGCTGCGTATCCGTGAACAGGAATTATGTATTTGTGGGGTCGGATGGATAGAAAAAACGACAAGGAGAAAGGGTTAAAAAATGAGAGCAAGTGGTATTTTACTTCCGGTAGCTTCGCTGCCGTCCCGATATGGAATCGGATGTTTTTCGAAAGAAGCATATGAATTTGTGGATCGCCTGGAGGAGGCCGGCCAGAGCTACTGGCAGATTCTTCCACTTGGACCGACGGGATATGGAGATTCGCCGTACCAGTCGTTCTCTACTTTTGCAGGAAATCCATATTTTATTGATCTGGAGACCCTGGTAAAAGAGGGACTTCTGACAGAAGAAGAGTGTGATGCGTGCGATTTCGGCGACAATGCAGAGTATATTGATTACGAAAAGATTTATCTGTCCCGTTTCAAAGTACTCAGAAAAGCATTTGAAAGATTTGCGGCAGATGACGTATATGATGCATTTGTATCGGAAAATGGTTACTGGCTGGAAGATTATGCGCTGTATATGGCGATTAAGGATACACTCGGCGGAATCAGCTGGAGTGAGTGGCCGGCAGAATTAAAGGACAGAGAAGAAGCAGCACTGAATCAGAAACGGGAAGAACTTGCCGAGGAGATTGCATTTTACAAATTCCAGCAGTTTATGTTCCTGAAACAGTGGAAAGCACTGAAGGCATACGCAAATGAAAAGGGTATCCGCATCATCGGTGATATTCCGATTTATGTTGCATTTGACAGTGCCGATACCTGGGCAAATCCGGTTCTGTTCCAGTTTGATGAGGATAACCAGCCAAAAGCAGTTGCCGGATGCCCGCCGGATGCGTTCTCCGCAACCGGACAGCTCTGGGGCAACCCGTTATACAAATGGGACTATCATAAGAGCACAGGTTATGCATGGTGGCTGTTACGTCTGGCTCACGTGTTTAAACTGTACGATACTGTCCGCATCGACCATTTCCGCGGATTTGATGAATATTATTCCATCCCGTTCGGTGATCAGACGGCAGAGCGCGGCCACTGGGAAAAAGGACCGGGCATGGACCTGTTCAATACCGTCAAAGAAAAGCTCGGCGATGTGGACGTTATCGCAGAAGACCTGGGATACCTTACCGAGAGCGTGATCGAAATGGTAAAAGAGTCCGGCTATCCTGGTATGAAGGTGCTGCAGTTTGCTTTTGACTCCCGTGAGGAGAGCGATTATCTGCCGCACAATTACGAGAGAAACTGTGTTGTTTACACCGGAACACACGACAACGATACGATTCTTGGCTGGTATTATGTCATGAGTGAGGAAGACCGCGAATTCTCCAAAGAGTATATGGGAAATGCAAAGAGTACCGATGAGGAGCTGCCGTGGGATTTTATCCGCATGTCAATGGAGAGTGTGGCAAATCTGGCTGTCACTCCGATGCAGGAGTTTTTAGGCCTTGGCACGGAGGCAAGAATCAACTATCCGTCCACACTTGGAAATAACTGGAAATGGCGCCTGTTTCCGGGACAGTTTACACCGGAGCTGGCCAAGAGAATTCATCGGCTGACACAGATTACAGCACGTATTACAAAATAAAAACACGCGCTGGAAAGAAAGCAAAACAGGCCGGGGAAACAAGCCGGAAGAGATTCCGGCAGAACAGGTACAGAGTTTAAAGGAGAGGCCTGCAGAATATGGAACAGGTAACAATCAGGGACATTGCCCGCAAATGTAAGGTAGGCGTGAGTACCGTATCGAGAGCGATGAACAATCATCCGGACATCAATCCGGAAACAAAAGAGATGATCTTAAAGGTGATTGCCGAATCGAATTACGTACCGAACAACAGTGCCAGAAACCTGAAGCGGTCGAATGCCAAAGCGATTGCCATTCTGGTAAAAGGCATGGACAACATGTTCTTCAACAACATGATCAGTGTGATTGAAGAGGTTGTGCGAAAAAAGAAATACGCCTGCATTATTGAGCGAGTAGAGGAAAAGGCAAATGAGGTAGACTCCGCGATCGAGATCGTCAAAGAAAAACGGCTGCGCGGCATCATTTTCCTCGGCGGAAACTTTACGCATCCGCATGAGAAAATGGCGCAGATCCCGGTTCCGTACGTGATCAGTACAATCGGGGCGGTTTCAGACGGAGGAAAACCGTGCGCGAGCGTATCGGTCGATGACTACAGGGAAAGCTATAAGATGGTAGATTATCTCTGTGGTCTCGGGCACCGGCGCATTGCCATCATTACCGCCTGCGAGGACGACATCAGTATCGGACGCCTCCGTCTGAATGCGTACCGCCAGGCTTTACTGGATCATGGGATACCTTATGACCCTGATCTGGTATTTCATATGACGAAGGACGACACGTATTCTTTCGCCACAGGGTACAAGATAACAAAAGAAATTCTGGAAAAAAAGACGGAGTTTTCCGCGCTGTATGCCACCGCGGATACGCTGGCAATCGGTGCGTGCCGTGCCTTAAAAGAGGCCGGGCTTACCGTGCCGGATGATATTTCCGTTGCAGGATTTGACGGAATTGATGCGGGAGAGTATTATATACCCAGTATCACAACGATCCGCCAGCCGGTGGAGCAGCTTGCTGCAGAGACGGCAAAGATGCTGTTTTCCTTAATTTCAGGAAAAGAAGAACCCTGCAGCAAAGTATACGATGGGGAACTCGTCGTAAGGGAATCTACGAAGTCGCGGATCGCGCAGCAGTAAAATATTTGCTGTTTCGCTGCCCCCAAAAGTGATTCAGAAGTGAACCGTCCCATTCAGGGAAAAGCTTTGAATGGAACTGCGAAAGCTGCCAATTGCAGGAAATCCGGAATGGCAGCGCAACTAAATGACACTGTGGGAATTTATCCACAGCAATACGAGGAGAAAAAAATGGAAGAAAGAATTCAGGCAATCTTAAAAGAGCGTTTTGGAAGAGATCTGGACAACTGCACAAAGAGCGAAATCTTTGAAGCCCTGATGGTTATCACCAAACAGGAGATGGCAGGTCGCAAAAGAAACACCGGAAGTAAGAAGCTGTATTATATTTCAGCAGAGTTTCTGATCGGAAAACTGCTGTCCAATAACCTGATTAACCTTGGCATGTACGAGGAAGTTGAAAAAGCACTTGCAGCTCACGGAAGAGAGCTGACCGAGATCGAGGAGATGGAAATGGAGCCGTCCCTTGGAAACGGAGGTCTCGGCCGTCTGGCAGCATGCTTCCTTGATTCCATCGCAACGCTTGGCCTGCCGGGAGACGGTATCGGCCTTAATTATCACTTTGGCCTGTTCCGCCAGCTTCTGGTCGACCACAAACAGAAAGAAGTGAAAAATCCATGGATCACAAATGAGAGCTGGCTCGTCAGACAGCCGGTATCCTTTGCAGTTCCGTATAAAAACTTCACGATGCATTCTACCCTGTATGATATCGACGTACCGGGTTACAACAATGGCTGTAACCGTCTGCATCTGTTCGATGTAGATACGGTAGACGAGAGTATCGTTCCATCAGACAGCATCAACTTTGACAAGCATCAGATCCAGAAAAACCTGACACTGTTCCTCTACCCGGATGACAGCGACCGTGCCGGACAGCTGCTTCGTATCTACCAGCAGTATTTCATGGTCAGCAACGGCGCACAGTTCATCCTGATGGAGTGCGAGCAGAAGGGCTACGATCTGCATAAGCTGTATGATCACGTTGTGATCCAGATCAACGATACTCATCCGTCCATGGTCATTCCAGAGCTGATCCGTCTGCTGCAGGAGAGAGGCTTTACCATGCAGGAAGCCATCGATGTTGTAAGCAAGACCTGTGCTTACACCAACCACACCATCCTGGCAGAGGCACTGGAAAAATGGCCGATCGATTACCTCGAGGAGGTTGTTCCGCACCTGATGCCGATTATCCACGAGCTGGACGCACAGGCAAAGAAGAAATACAAAGATGAGAAAGTAGCGATCATCGACAAGGATCAGCGCGTCCACATGGCACACATGGATATCCACTACGGATTTTCTGTTAACGGCGTTGCAGCACTGCACACCGAGATCCTGAAAAACTCCGAGCTGAAACCGTTCTACGATATTTATCCGGAGAAATTCAACAACAAGACAAACGGAATCACTTTCCGCCGCTGGCTGCTGCACTGCAACCGTGAACTGGCACAGTATATCGAGAGCCTGATCGGACCGGGATTCAAAAAAGATGCCGACGAGCTGGAAAAACTGCTCAAATACAAAGACAACAAGAAGGTTCTTGCAAAACTTGAGGAGATCAAACACAACCGCAAACTGGATCTCAAACAGTTCCTGTATGAGACACAGAATATCGCGCTGGATGAAAATTCCATCATCGATGTACAGGTAAAACGTCTTCATGAGTACAAACGCCAGCAGATGAACGCCCTGTACGCTATTTACAAATACATGGATATCAAGAGCGGCAACAAGCCGAAAACCCCGATCACCATGGTATTCGGTGCAAAGGCTGCACCGGCTTATATCATCGCAAAAGATATCATCCATCTGATCCTGTGCCTGCAGGAGCTGATTGATAACGATCCTGAGGTAAGCCCGTACTTCAAAGTGATTATGCTTGAGAACTACAACGTATCAAAAGCTGCAAAGGTGATCCCGGCAGCAGATATCTCCGAGCAGATCTCCCTGGCTTCCAAAGAGGCTTCCGGAACCGGAAACATGAAATTCATGCTGAACGGTGCCCTGACGCTTGGAACAGAAGACGGTGCAAACGTTGAGATTGGCGATCTTGTCGGAAAAGAGAACATCTACATCTTCGGAAAGAAACCGCAGGATGTCATCGACCTGTACGCAGATGCTGCTTACTGCTCAAAAGACATCTATGACGAAGATCCGGAGATTGCAAAGCTGGTTGATTTCATCGTCAGCGATGAGCTTCTTGCTATCGGCGACAAGGTTTGCCTGGAGAGACTCTACAAAGAGATCTTGAACAAAGACTGGTTCATGACGCTGCTCGACCTGAAAGAGTACATCAAGACAAAAGAAAGAGTATACAAAGACTACGAGAACAAAGATGCATGGAACAAGAAGTGCCTGATCAACATCGCAAAAGCAGGCTTCTTCTCCTCCGACCGTACCATTGCACAGTACAACGAGGATATCTGGCATCTGGCATAAGTGCAGAACATGCATACAAAACGCCGCCGCAGACGATTCGGTTCGTCCGCGGCGGCGTTTTTTAATGCAATTTTTATGAAAGATTCAGCCGTCTGCTTAAGATATAGCGGCAGATCAGGAACAGAACAACGCAGAGCACCACGGTGATGATAAGTGTGGAAACCGAGGATGTGGTAACCACAGCAGTCGGTGTGGAGTCCTGGAAAACACGGACGATGCTGATTCCGCCGAAGATCTGGATCACGGTAGTCATGCCGATGTAAGAGAGGACAGCCGTCAGAATTTTGTGGCTGGATACCAGGCTTCCGATGCTGATGGCGGCATAGAACAGAAGAATGCCAAAGAACAGCGAAGCGAAGAAGCCAACGATGGAAAACAGTGCCATACCGATGTGGTTCGTGATGCCGATCAGGGAAAAAGCAGCATCGGCAACACCGGTAATCTGTGCCCAGAGATAGGACAGAAAATCGGAAAAGGTCATGGTCTTGTTGTAAAAAAGCAGGGTGTTTGCGGTAAAATACCGGATTGCGGACGGCAGAAGCAAAAAAGCGAAGGAAGCGAGAACGGAAAGTGCGTTTAAGATGCTCCATGCGCCGAAAACCAGCATTTTGGAGAGAATATGATCCGTTGCCGATACCGGAAGGACGTTGGTCAGATACCCTTCGTCGGTAAAAAGATTTTTATAGTAGCGCTGGATCATCAGCACCTGTGTCATGACGGATGCGGCGATCACAATCAAAACGTATGCAAACAGATAGAGGACGATCAGCAGATCCGGCAGCTCAGAAATCTGGGAAAAGAGGAATCCGAAGCCTCCGAGAGCGCCCATGAAAATGGCGGCACCGTTCAGCAGCGCCATGTTTTTCCAGCATGCTTTCCACTCATGATTCAGACATTTTTTTAACATTTGAATACCTCCCTGAAATAAGAATCAATCGATTCACCCTCCTGCATCCGGATATCCTCAACCGAGGCGTGCAGTTTTAACTGGCCCTCCTGGATAAAGATGACCTCATCGAGAATATTTTCGACATCGGAAATCAGATGTGTTGAGATGAGGATGGATGCGTCTGGTTCGTAGTTGTTTAAAATCGTAGATAAAATGTAATCGCGTGCTGCCGGATCGACGCCTGCAATCGGCTCGTCGAGGCAGTAGAGCTTTGCGCGGCGGCTCATCGTGAGGATGAGCTGGACTTTCTCTTTCGTTCCCTTCGACATCGTTTTCAAACGGTCCTTCGGGCTGATTTTTAAGGATTCCAGCATGGCATTGGCGCGGGACATGTCAAAGTCCTCAAAGAAATCGCTGTAATACGTTAAAAGATCCGAGACGCGCATCCAGCTGCCGAGATACATTTTATCCGGCAGATAGGAGACGATCCGTTTTGTCTCAATACCGGGATGATTTCCGGCGATGAGGACTTCACCCTCACTCGGGGTCAGCAGTCCGTTCAGCAGCTTTAAGAGCGTCGTCTTTCCGCTTCCGTTGGGCCCCAGCAGTCCGATAATTTTCCCGGAATCCAGGGAAAGGTTGAGATGATCGAGCGCGGTGTGGTTTCCGAAGCGCTTCGTCAGGTCTTTACACGTTACAAGTTCACTCATGATTTTCTTCCTCCTCAATCGTTTCGGCAAGTAGCTGCCGGATTTCCTCCGGGGTTATGCCGAGCTGTTTCATGTGGGCAACAAAAGCAGATACTTCTGCGGCGGCAAGTTCTTTTTTCATCTGATGAATCAACTCCTTATCTTCGGTAATAAAGCGTCCGCTGGTCCGCTGGGAATAGATCAGTCCGCTGCGTTCCAGTTCGGAAAGCGCTTTCTGCATTGTGTTCGGGTTGACGGCGGCCTCCTGCGCGAGATCGCGGACGGACGGAAGCTTATCGCCCGGCTGATAGCGCCCGGTGATGATGTCCATCTGTACCCGCTCGATGATCTGCAGATAGATCGGCCGCGAGGAATCAAGATTCCATGGCATATGGCATTCACTCCTTTTGTACTACTGTATTAATTTGATAGTACAATCATACAATCGGTTTATGGATTTGTCAAGAAAATTAAGAAAAAATTTTAGATTTAGAGGTTAAATTGTGGTAAACTAAGCGTAAGTGCGGCACATTAGTATTAGAAGAAAAACCGCAGAAATAGTTCCGTCTAAAAAGATGGATGAAGGGAGAAATATGGCAGAAATTAAACTGAAAAAAAGAGAAGAGATGGATCCGGCGTACTGCTGGGATCTTTCGAGTTTGTTTGGTAGTGATGAAGAATTTGAGAAAACAGAGCAGGAGCTTGCGAAGAAAATAGAAGCGTTCCGCGCAAAACAGGGAACAATGAAAGAGAGTGCAGAAGCGCTGTATGACGTTCTTTCCGGTCTTGATGACATCAGCCGCGTCTTTTCCAGCCTGTATGTCTATGCAAGCCAGAAATATCACCAGGATATGGGAAATCAGAAGTATCAGGGCTATGCCGGAAAGATGGACAGCATGATGGCTGTTCTTGCGGATGCCTCTTCTTTCGTAGAGCCGGAGATCCTGGAGCTTGACGAGGAGACGGTTACAGAATTTGAAAAAGCATATGAGCCGCTCCGTCTGTACGATCGCATATTAAAAGAAAACTTCCGCAAGAAAGAGCACATTCTCTCGCCGGAGATGGAGGCGGTTCTTGCAAAAGCCGGAGAGATGGCATCCAGCCCGGATCAGATTTTCTCGGCATTTTCGAACGCAGACCTCAGATTCCAGCCGGTCACGGATGAAGAGGAAAATCAGGTTCCACTGAGCCACGGCACCTTCGTCGGATTTTTACAGTCGAAGGACCGCCGGGTCAGAAAAGAAGCGTTTGAGAAGTATTATGCGGAGTATGAAAAACACAAAAACATGCTCGCCGCAACGTTCGGTGCCAATCTGAAACAGGCCGCATTCTTTGCAGATGTAAGAAAATATCCATCTGCACTGGCTGCATCGCTGGATGGCGGAAATATCCCGGTTTCGGTTTACGACAAGCTGCTCGAGGCGATTCATGCAAAAATGCCGGCGATGTACCGCTACGTGGCACTGCGTAAAAAGCTGCTCGGTGTGGATGAACTTCATATGTATGATGTTTACGTTTCTCTGACGAAAGAGTACGAGCAGAAATATACGTATGAGCAGGCGATCGAGATCGTGAAGAAAGCGCTTGCCGTGCTCGGGGATGATTATGTGGCACTGCTGGACAAGGGCTTTTCGGAGCGCTGGGTGGATGTTTATGAGAACGAAGGAAAAAAGAGCGGTGCTTACTCCTGGGGTTCTTACGATTCCCATCCGTATGTGCTGATGAGCTTTAACGGAAATATCGATTCGGTCTTCACACTGGCGCATGAGATGGGCCATTCGCTGCATTCCTGGTATTCGAACCATACACAGCCGTTTACGTATGCGGAGTACCGCCTCTTTGTCGCTGAGGTGGCATCAACCTGCAACGAGGCACTGCTGATCCGCTATCTGCTGAAGCATGCGAAAGAAAAAGAGGAGAAGATTTTCCTGCTGAATTATTTCCTGGATCAGTTTAAGGGAACGGTGTTCCGCCAGACGATGTTTGCGGAGTTTGAGAAGCGGATTCATGAGAAGATGGCAGAGGAAGGCACGCTGACGGCGGACGGTATTTCGGAGCTGTATCTGTCGATCAACAAGGAGTATTTCGGACCGGATATGATTTCGGATCCGCAGATCGCGCTGGAATGGGCGAGAATTCCGCATTTTTATACACCGTTCTATGTATATCAGTATGCAACGGGATTTTCGGCGGCGATTGCGATCAGCAGCAAGATCCTGGCAGGGGAGCCGGGTATCGTGGAGAAGTACAAACAATTCTTAAGCGGCGGCTGCTCGATGGATCCGATCGACCTTTTGAAGATCTGCGGCGTCGATATGACGAAGCCGGAGCCGGTGGAAGAGGCGCTGGATGTGTTTGCTTCTTATGTGGAGGAGCTGGAGAAGCTGACCGCGGAAGCGTAAGCACAGGTTTTAAAGTTGCATAAATTTGATGGGAAATATGTGTGAAAAATATACAAAATTTGGCGCGTTTTTCCCTTGAAAAAGTTTTTGAATATGTTACAATATTATTACAGAGTAAAAATGGATGAGCTGGAAATTGAAAAATATTTGCGATTAAGAGGGAGAATTTCCGTATTTCTGTCGAATGCGGAAGATTAAACGTAAATTTTTCGGAATGCGGCTTTGCTCCTGTAAAAATGGGGAGCGGGCCGCGGCCGGCTATGAAAGAAATATTACTGTTCATTCAGCAGTGAACTGTAACAAAAACAGACGGATAGCAGATGAAGTAAGGGTGAGAGTATGAATTTATATGAGGCTATTTTTGTTAGAAAATCAGTAAGGAATTATTGTTTTGATACGCTTCCGCCGCAGACTTTGGATAAGATTTGGGAGCATTATAAGGAGATGCCGGCACTGTTTTCGGGCATCGGTGTGGATATGGCGATTCTGGACAACAGAAAAGGGCAGGAGAGAATGCTCAGTATGTTCAGTGTGAAGGCGCCGTATTATATGGCTTTTTATTCGGAGGAGTCAGAACGATATCTGATGAACGTGGGTTATATTATGGAACAGATGGTGCTGTATCTGTGCAGTATCGGACTGGGAACCTGCTTTATCGGAAGTAATCGTGTGAAAAAGGCGGAGCTTGAGAAGAACGGAAAGCGGCTGGTGGGGATCGTCGCTTTTGGTAAGAGTCATGGTTCGCATACGAGACGGCAAAGTGAAGCAAAGAGACTGCCGCTGGAGGATCTTTGTGTGTTCAAAGAGGTGCCGCGACAGTGGATGACGCAGATGCTGGAAGCGGCGAGACTGTCGCCATCCAGTATGAACAGCCAGCCGTGGAGATTTGTGGTGTATGATAACAGGATTCATATTTTCTCGAAGAAGCACAGTGTGGAGAAGCTTCGGAAGTGGGATGAGGTGAATTTCGGGATTATGTTTGCAAATATGATGGTGGCAGCAGAGGAGCTGTGGCTGGATGTTGACCTGATCAGACTCGGGGATATTTCGCAGAAAAACTTCTCAAATAATCAGTATGTGCTGAGCGCGATTCTGAAGGCGTAGAGGTGAATACGGACGACCTCGGACAACCTCGGACGACCTCGCGTGGCTTCGTACCTGCGGTGCAGCGGGCGAGAAAAAGAGGGCGGAACTTGTGGCGCGGAAGGGGCCCGGAAAAATGAGAATCAACGCAATTCGTCAGGAAACCTGATGTTTTCCCGACTCAGTGCGTTTTGACCTCTGGTATTGTGCACCAGAGGTCATCCCATTTTTCCGGGCCCCTTCTGCGCTCACAGTTCTTGCCCTCTTTTTCTATGCCCGCTGCACCGCAGGTACGAAGCCACGCGAGGTCTGACGGTGGGGACGGGGGTAAAGCGTCTGGATCCGCCAGGAGGCGGATCGGCGTGAGCATGTGGGGTTGGGAGGACGGATGGAAAGGAGTCTGGATTCGTCAGGAGGGTGGTTCGGTGTGAATTTGTGGGGGGAAGACAGCTGTGCGGGTGTCTGATGGAGAGCGA
>NZ_QUHK01000003.1:0-60756 GCF_003479665.1 Blautia sp. AF14-40 | reverse complement strand
CTGATGGAGAGCGAAAATTGAGGGAATCGTAGATACTTTTGATTTTTTTTGAAAAAAATTGAAAATAGGTATTGACAAATGAGGGGAGTTCCTGTATAGTATCATTTGTAAGGTGCAGCGAGCACTTAGCAAGATAAAAATTAATAAATGCGCGAGTGGCTCAGGGGTGGAGTACAACCTTGCCAAGGTTGGGGTCGCGGGTTCGAATCCCGTCTCGCGCTCTACTGGAAACCGGAATGTGTAAGCATTCCGGTTTTTGCGTTGTGGAAAAATAGATGAAAAAGAAATCTTATTTTTAAAACTTAAGAATATTGCATTTTAAATTTTCATATGCTATAATGCCGATAGGCAATGAAATGAATGGCTTGCAAAGTCAACAAAAGCCCCACGAGCTGCAACTCGTGGGGCTTTCTGTGCCTTTTGGGCAAGGCGGCTTAAACCTTAGGCTGGCTGCCAGTTATTTCTTACCGTCCAGCCATTTGCAGATATAGTAGGCTACTATACTTGCCATAACGGAAAGAAAAAATGAAATGAATAGTTCTTGTACTGTCAACCCTCCCTTCTCTGCCTGTCTGGGAGTGGCAACGTTCATTAGTATAACATACAATTCTTATTTCTAAAATAAAAAAATTCCCTGTTTTTATAAAAATTCAAGGCTTCGAAAAAAAGTTCTTGCCCGGTAGTTACTACCGTACGGTATGCTAAGGATAACAAAGCAAATCAGCGAAAGGGGAATGTAGTATGAACATTACGATGGAGAATTTTAAAACCGCAAAGTATGATGTGTTTTCTATTTTTGATGACCGCTGGGGTTTGTGTACTGCGGGTACGCCAAGGGAGTATAATACGATGACGATCGGATGGGGTACGATGGGGACGATCTGGGGACCGCCAAAGAAAGGAAAGCAGATCATTACCGTATTTATCCGGGAAAGCCGCCGGACGCATCAGATTCTGCAGAAGGAAGACGAGTTTACGGTCTGCTTTTTTCCAGAGAAATATCGGAAGGATCTTGGAATCCTGGGATCAAAATCGGGAAATGATGTGCCGGATAAGATCAGTCTGACCAGTCTGACACCGAAGATGCTGGGAAATGCGGTTGGATTTGAAGAGGCAGAGCTGACCTTTGTCTGCAAAAAAATCTATGCGGTCAGAATGGAGAAAGAAGATCTGCCGGAATTTACGCGCGATACTTTATATAAAGATGGCGATCTCCATTATCTGTATATGGGCGAGATTGAAGATGTCTTTGGCATGATTGAGGAATGAAACAGGAAAATTGGCGTGATGTATCAGTATTTCTTATCACAATCTTGTATATACTGCACCGGGCAGAAAGGCATCAGACTGCGTGAAATGCGGAAAATGTGAGAAAGTATGTCTGCAGCACCTGCAGATCAGAAACCTGCTGGAGGATGTGGTGAAAGAGTTTGAAGCGGAGCGTGCTTGAAAAAATTTCCGAAATTTACAAAAAGTACATCTGATCAGGGAGTAACCTGATCAGATGTACTTTTTTGTACGCAGTATATCAGAGTTTGATCCAAGGGGACCATTCTGCTGCAGAATAATTGGATTAATAGTTGGCTTTATAAGAATTTCTCTTTTCCGCCGTTACGCGGTGCATCCGCTCTGCCATTACAACCATCAGAATCAAAATGGCCATCAGGAATACCGGATACAGTCCGAAGGAAATATGCTGGCCGAGAACACCGAAAACCGGCGGCATCAGGCAGGTTCCGACGTAAGCAAAGGCCATCTGGATGCCGATGATTCCCTGGCTTAAGTCGGCACCGAAGTTTGCCGGTGTCTCATGAATGATGGAAGGATAAATCGGCGCACAGCCAAGTCCGATCAGGATCAGGCCGATAAAAAGAAGGGAATCGCCAAACGGCAGCAGCATCAGAACCGCACCAACGGCGATGAAAAACTGTCCCAGACGAATCATATTCTGATCGTTCAGCTTCATGGTAACGAAACCGCAGATAAAACGTCCGATGGTAATACCAATGTAAAACAGGCTGGCCCAGCTTGCGGCACGCTGTGCATCAATACCGCGGAACAGCGTACAGTAACTTGCAGCCCACATGCCAGCAGTAGATTCCACTGCACAATAACAGAAAAAGCAGATCAGCACCTCTTTGACACCAGGAACACGGATCAGACTGGAAAAACTCCGCTCCGCCGGAACAGAGGTATCCTCTTCGGCAGCTCCGGCAGGTTTCTGCCAAAGAGGAAGGCTTAAGAACAAAACCAATGTCAGCACAATCTGGAAAATGGAAATGATAAGATATCCTTTGTTCCAGTTCAGGTGACTGATTGCCCAGCTCATCACAACAGGGCCGGTACTGCAGCCAACACCCCACATGCAGTGCAGCCAGCTCATATGGCGCGCCTTATAATGAAGCGCAACGTAGTTATTCAAAGCGGCATCGACGCTTCCGGCGCCGAGACCGTAGGGAATTCCCCAGAGGCACAGGGCCCAGAAAGAATGGCTGATGGAAAAACCAAACAGTGCCACAGCGGTTGTCAGAACACTGACAGCGGTGACCTTTCCGGTGCCAAACCGTGTGTTCAGCCGGTCACTGTTCAGACTGGAAACAATTGTTCCGGCAGAGATAATCATGGAAATGATACCGGCTGCGGAAACGGAAGTTCCCAGTTCCTGGTACATGACCGGCCACGCAGAGCCGAGCAGAGAATCCGGCAGTCCAAGACTGATGAATGCCAGATAAATGACAGGCAGCAAAAGTGAAACCATAGTAAAACCCTCCTGATACAAAAAATTATCATAGGAAATCAGAGAAAAATGCGCGTGTTTCTGATTTCTGTGGATAGCAAACAGGTACAGAAAATTTGCGTTAAGTTTAACGCAGAACCTCTGTACGCAACAATTTCAAAGTATCATACTTGAAAAAAAGAATCAATACTTTCTTTTCAGAAAACAAAAAAAGCGATATAGTAGAAGAAAGAAAATTCTTTCTGAAAAACAGGAAGGAAAAGAAATAAAGAGCAAAATAAAACAAAGACCAGAAATAAAATGAGAGAAAAACGAGAGGGAGACATATGGAAACAAGAGTACTTCGCTATTTTCTTGCCGTAGCACGGGAAGAAAACATCAGCCGTGCGGCAGAGATGCTGCATATTACGCAGCCAACCTTAAGCCGTCAGCTGTCCCAGATGGAAGAAGAACTGGGAGTGATCCTGTTTGAAAGGGGAACAAGGAGAATCCGGCTGACGGATGCGGGAATCCTGCTGCGCCGCAGGGCAGAAGAAATTATCGGGCTGATTGATAAGACAGAAAAAGAACTGGCAGAGCAGGAAGCACTGATCGACGGACATGTGACAATCGGATGCGGAGAGACAAGGTCTGTGAATGTTCTGGCAGATCTGATCGAAACCTTCAGCCAAAAATATCCGAACGTGACGTTTGATCTGGTGACGGGAACAGCAGATGTATTGAAAGAGCAGATGGATCGTGGTCTGATGGATGTTGCACTGCTTCTGGAGCCGGTTGATGTGGGAAAATATGAGTTTGTGCGTCTGAAAGAAGGAGAGCGGCAGCAGGTGCTGATGCGCCCGGATGATCCGCTGGCACAAAAAGAAGTCGTACATCCGGAAGATTTAAAAGATCTTCCGTTGATCCTGCCAAGAAGACAGGATGTGCAAAATGAGATTACCAACTGGTTCGGAGCATATTATCAGAAGCTGAATGTTCGATTTACCTGTAATATGCCGACGAATGGAGCAAAAATGGTTCGGAAGGGACTCGGGTATCTCATTACGGTGCAGGGAGTCTCCGAACTATGGAAGGAAGACGAGATTGTCGGACGATTCTTAGATCCGCCGATCATCTGCCGCAGTGTTTTTACCTGGAAAAGAGAACAGCCATTCAGCCTTGCCGCAACGAAGTTTATCGACCATATCCGGGAAAATTTGTGAAAACAGCCAGAAAATGATTTATTAACGTGAGTTATTTTCGTGAGCTAATTTATTAGAAAAACTTTACAATCCGGGAAAAATCGTGTTACACTATAACAGAAAAGAAAGTATGTGCAAATCGAAACGGTGTAAAAGGACCATGGCCCGAATTACCGATACGTTTCGCATCACAAGGGAGAAAAAATACAAAAGAGAGGTAAACGACAAATGGGAGGCTTTTTTGGAGTTGCATCAAGAGAAGACTGTACGCTGGAACTGTTTTATGGAGTAGATTATCATTCTCATCTCGGTACAAGACGAGGAGGAATGGCGACCTATGGAGCAAATGGTTTCAGCCGTGCAATCCACAATATAGAAAATTCCCCGTTTCGTACAAAATTTGAGCGCGATGTAGCAGAGATGGAAGGCCATCTTGGTATCGGATGCATTTCCGACTATGAACCGCAGCCGCTCCTGATCCAGTCACATCTTGGAAGCTTTGCGATTACAACCGTTGGAAAGATTAACAACATGGACAAGCTCCTGGAGAATGTTTATGGAAACGGACGGACGCATTTCCAGGAAATGAGCACCGGACAGATCAATGCCACAGAGCTGGCAGCATCTCTGATCTGCAGCGAAAAAACGATTACGGAAGGTATTCGTCATCTGCAGGATGTGGTGGATGGCTCCATGACGCTGCTTTTGATGACGAAAGACGGAATTTACGCCGCCCGTGATAAAAAAGGCCGTACGCCACTTGTCATTGGTAAAAAAGAGGGCGCTTACTGTGCCTCCTTTGAAAATTTTGCTTACCTGAATCTTGGCTATACCGATTATCATGAACTGGGACCTGGAGAGATCGACTTTATCACACCGGAGAGCGTGGAGATGCTTGTTCCGCCGCAGGAGGAGATGAAAATCTGCTCTTTCCTGTGGGTTTACTACGGCTATCCGACAGCATCGTACGAGGGGATTAACGTCGAGGAGATGCGATATCACTGTGGTGCCATGCTTGCAAAACGTGATGCGGGAAGTGATGTTCACCCGGATCTCATTGCCGGTGTGCCGGATTCCGGTATCGCCCATGCGATTGGCTACGCCAATGAGTCTAAAATTCCATTTGCAAGACCGTTTATCAAATACACTCCGACCTGGCCGCGTTCCTTTATGCCGACCAATCAGGAGCAGAGAAACCTGATCGCACGCATGAAACTGATTCCGGTACAGGCACTGATCGATCAGAAAAAGCTGCTTTTGATTGATGATTCCATTGTGCGCGGTACACAGCTTCGGGAGACGACTGAGTTTCTGTATCAGAGCGGTGCAAAAGAAGTTCATGTCCGCCCGGCATGCCCGCCGCTGCTGTATGGATGCAAGTTCCTGAACTTTTCCCGTTCCAAATCCGAGCTTGATCTGATTACCAGACGGATCATCCTCGAAAAAGAAGGAGAAAATGCAGAAAAAACACTGGAGGAATATGCAGATCCGAAGAGCGACCGCTACGAATCCATGTGCCAGGAAATCTGCCGCCGTCAGAACTTTACCAGCCTCCGGTATCACCGCCTCGATGATCTGGTAGAATCCATTGGACTGCCGAAGTGCAAAATGTGTACCTATTGCTTTGACGGAAAAGAATAAAAAGGATATAATAGTTTTTAAGCAGGCCAACTGGCAGAATATTCTATGTAAGTGGAATCTGCCGGCTGGCCTTAAAAAATATTGGGGGCTTTTTTATGGCAATTACTATTCTGATCGTGGATGATGATAAGCTGCTGGTCGATAAGCTGGAAGAGACTGTGAACTGGAGTAAAATCGGAATCGATATGGTTTTTACGGCAAACAATATCCGCCAGGCGCAAAAACTGCTGGAAGAATATCCAATCGAAATGCTTTTGTGTGACATCGACATGCCACAGGGAAACGGGCTGGAACTGCTCGAATGGATCCGATATAAAAAACTGGATATCGAATGTGCCTTCCTGAGCAGTTATGCAAATTTTGCCTATGCACAGATGGCGCTGAAACTTTCATCCAGAGAGTATCTTCTGAAACCGATTTCCAATACAGATCTGGAAATCGCGCTTCTTCGTTTGGTCGAGATTGTAAAGGAAAAACAGCAGAAGACAAAAGCACAGGAAAATACAGAACAGAAAGAAAAGAAACTATGGGAAGATCTTCTGATCCAGTGTATGCAGGAAGAATACTGGATCGAGCAGGCAAAAAAGAAATATGACGATCCGGAAGAAAAATTCTGCCTGATCCAGCTGCGTGTTCTGGAGATTCCTTCGAAAGAATATTATAAAAAAGAAATCAGTCTGGAGAATTTTGTGATTGAGAATGTCACGACAGAATTTTTTGAAACAAGAGGGCGGCGTGTGGAAGCCATTGTCCATGCCAGTGATCTGGAGTGGGCGATTGTACTGCGGAACGTGATCCGAAATGCAGGGGATGAAGAAAAGCTGGAGGAATGGAGAAAGTGTCTTTCCGGTGCGGTTCCGGCAAGATTCTGTACCTATATGGGAAAACCCGTTACGCTGGAAGAGATTCCAAAAAGCCGGGATAAACTGGAAGAAATCGAAAAATACGCCGTGCCGGATGAGACAGGAATTTTGTACGAAGACCGCTGGTACTTTGTGGAACGTGAATATCAAAAGCCATCCTGGAAAACGTATCTTGCAGAAATGGAGCAGACGGACTCTGTGCAGCAGGTAAGGAAATCTCTGCAGGGCTATATTACACAGCGCCGGGCTGCGGGTGGAATGCGAAAAGATTTTACCGTTCGTTTTATCGGAGAACTGGTTCAGACGGTTTATGGCTATTTAAAAGACCGTGGAATCGCTTTTGAACAGATTTTTGAAAGAGAAGAATTCGAGCACAGAAGACGAGAAGCCTGTCTTTCTGTAGTTGGAAGCCGGGAATTTATCGAATATCTGTTTGCTGTACTGGAGGGACAGAAAAAGAGCGAAACACACAGCGACAATGTGGTGGATCAGCTGAAAAAATATATTGAACAGAATCTGGGAGAAGATCTCTCACGGCCGGTGCTGGCAGGAAAAGTCTTTCTTTCGGAAGATTATGTTTCCAAACTTTTTATGAAAACGACGGGAATGTCGTTGCCAAATTATATCGCCGAGCGCAGAATTGAACGGGCAAAAGAATATTTGCGCACATCATCCCTGCCGATTAGCAAAATTGCGATGGAAGTCGGGTACGGAAATTTTTCCTATTTCAGTAAAACGTTCCGGGAGCTGGTTGGATGTACGCCAAATGAATACCGGAGCCGTCAGAAATAACAAAAAAATGGTGTCAATAACAAAAAAACGTGATAGATAACAAAAAACAGATTTTACTTAAAAAAAGACGTTGCGAAAACGTCTTTTTTTTAATATACAGACTGCCGGAAAATGTTAGAAAAATGAGGCGAGTTTTTGTATAATATGTTCATCGGTTGAGACGAGAAAAAGAAATCTAAAGGAAAGAAGGGATGATATGTGAGCGCCAACCATAGTAAAACCAAAAAGAAGAGTTCCATAGGATTTGTAGAGGGAGTGAGAAGAAGCAGGCCATTATATTTACTGATGCTTCCTTCCATTATCATTTTTGCACTGTTTACGTACTATCCGATGTACGGAATTGTGATTGCATTTAAAAACTTTACACCTGCGGAAGGAATTATGGGAAGCAGCTGGGCTGGGCTGAAATACTTCAAACAGTACTTTAACTCCTATCAGTTCGGTCTGACCATTAAAAACACAATTATCATCAGTCTTTACACCATCGCGGTAACATTCCCGCTTCCGGTTATCATGGGACTGCTGGTTAACCAGATGAAGGCACAGAAGTTTAAAAAATTCTTCCAGGTATCAACCTATCTGCCGCACTTCATCTCCACCGTTGTTATGGCCGGAATGCTGATCCTGTTTCTTTCCCCAAGTACAGGTATTATCGCAAAGCTGGTGGGACTGCTTGGATTCAAGCTCCCGAACCTGATGGGAAGTGCAAAAGCATTCCCGCACATTTATGTATGGTCTGAGGCATGGCAGCATGTAGGATGGGACAGTATCCTCTATATCGCAACGCTTTCCTCTGTAGACCCGAGCCTGTATGAAGCGGCAACGATGGACGGTGCCAACAAATGGCACAAAATGATCCACATCGACGTTCCGGCTCTGCTGCCGACGGCAACCATCATGTTTATCATGAGAATGGGAAGCGTTATGAGCATTGGATTTGAGAAGGTTTACCTGCTGCAGAATACACTGAACAGTACTTCGAGTGAGATCATTTCCACCTATGTGTATAAGATGGGTCTTGTGAGCAGCCAGTACAGCCTTTCCGCTGCAATTGGCCTGTTCAACAACATTATCAACCTGATTCTTCTTCTGGCGGTCAACTTCATTTCCAGTAAAATGAGTGATACCTCACTGATCTGACAGAATTTTGAGCCTACATAGGAATGGAGAGCAAAAATATGAGTAAAGCAAAAGCAGTATCAACAAATAAAGTAAAGAAATCCAGAGAAGACTGGATTTTCGATATCATCCTGTATACGATCGGCGTGCTTCTGATCATCATCACCCTGTATCCGATGTACTTCATCATCATTGCATCGTTCAGTGATCCGGCAGCCGTATCCAACGGACAGATTATGTTCCTTCCAAAAGGAGTTAACTTCAAAGGCTACAAACAGCTGGCGAGCTACGCAAAGCTGTGGACCGGCTACCGCAATACGATTGCTTACGTAATTATGGGAACGCTTGTGACACTCGTTGTCAATATTCCGGCTTCCTACGCGCTTTCCAGAAAGCATTTGTATGGAAAAAGATTTTTTACAGCATTTTATCTGATCCCGATGTTCTTCACCGGCGGTCTGATCCCGACCTACCTGGCAGTACAGAGATTTCATCTGCTGGATACCTTCTGGGTTATGGTTGTTCCGTTCTCCGTTGTAACGTATTACATCATCGTAGGACGAACGTTCTTCAACAACAGTATCCCGGAGGATCTCTGGGAGGCGGCGCAGCTGGATGGATGTGGATACCTTGGATTCTTCTTCAAGATTGTGCTTCCGCTTTCCAAAGCCGTTATCGCTGTTATTGCCCTGTGGGCAGCAGTAGGACAGTGGAACTCCTACTTTAATGCATTGATTTATATCCGAAGCGAAAGTCTGCAGCCGCTGCAGATTGTCCTTCGAAGCATTCTGGTCGGCAATCAGACCATGAGTGCCATGAGTACCGGCGCTGCAGCCGTTGAGGCAAAGCAGATGGCCGATCTTATCAAATACGCGATCATCGTGGTTTCCTCCGCGCCGATCATGTGTATGTACCCATTAGTGCAGAAATACTTCAATCAGGGTGTTATGCTCGGATCACTGAAAGGCTGATCCTGCGGACAGGAGAGAAGTATTGCAAATAAAAAAATCATAAAGGAGAGATGATGATGAGAAAGAAAACGAAAATGGCCTGGAGCGTTGCTCTTTCGGCCGCAATGGCAGCCGGACTGCTTGCAGGATGTGGAAGTAATGGAGGAGCGGAAAGTACGAGTGGAAGCACTGCAGCAAGTTCTGCCAAGACAGAATCTTCTGCCGGCGATACAGCAGATACCAGTGACCGCCCAACCTACAAAATTGCAACGGTAAGATGGACCGATACCTGGCCGACCGATTTCCTGCATGAAGGCGTCATGAAAGAAATCGAGGACAAGATGAATATCAACATCGACTGGCAGGTTTATTACAACAGTGACTGGTCCGAGCAGAAATCTCTGCTGCTGGCTTCCGGAGACCTCCCGGATGCATTTCTTGGCTCCATCTGCTTAACACAGGCAGATATGGCACAGAACAAATCGGCATTCCTGGATCTGACAGATCTGATCGAAAAAGATATGCCAAACCTGAAAGCAGCCTTTGAGGCTGATCCGGAACTGAAAGCAGTCTGCACCAGCCGTGACGGAAGAATCTACAGCTTACCGAAGAAGCTTCCGCTTCGTCCGAAGGTTTGCGGCGATGTTATGTGCATCAACCAGGAATGGCTGGATAACTTAGGACTGGAAACTCCGAAGACCTATAAAGAACTGGAAGAGGTTCTTGTTAAATTTGCGACAGAAGATGCTGACGGCGATGGCGATCCGACCAACGAGATCGGTATCACAAATGCAGCAGGCAGCGGACTGTTAAGCGGTGATCTGCGTCACATCCTTTCCCCGTTCGGAACCATGGTAAGCCGTGACGGAAACTACATGGGACTGAATGGCGAAGGAAAACCGGTCTTCATGCCGATGGAAGAAAATTACAAAGAAGCAGTAAAATGGATGCGTCAGTTATGGGAAGAGGGCGTTGTTGACCCTGAGTACTTCACACAGGACGGCTCCATGCAGACAGCAAAACAGCAGGCAGATGGCGGTTCTCAGGTAGGTCTTATCTTTGGATGGACTGCAGATGCTCAGGTTGGCCCGAACGTAGATCAGTTTAAGACCCTTGAGGCAGTAGAAGGCTACGATGGAAATCACTACGTAGAAGCAGCAACCAATTACCTTGATATCTCCGACCGTGAGCTCATGATCTCCAAAGACTGTAAAGATCCTGACACCCTGCTGAAATGGGCGGATGAATTTTACACAGATCTTGCATCGTTACAGACCTTCTATGGTACGATCGGAAGCCAGATCACAGACAATGGCGACGGAACCTACAATGTAGATGTGCCAAGCGATGGATCTTCTCTGGATACTTCCGCATGGTCCAACTCCTTACGTGACTTCGGACCAAAATACATGAACGAGGATTTCTATGACAAAGTTTCTCTTCCGGAAGATCAGGGTGATGGTATCAAACTGGCAGACGATGCAATCAACGAGAAATATGTTGATACTGAGAAAAACTGCGGATTCCCGATGGTTCAGTATACCGACGAAGACCTTTCCAGAATCACTGCAATCGGAACCGATATCTATAAATACGTAGAAGCACAGTATGCTCACTGGGTAGTAGACGGCGGTATCGATGATGAGTGGGATTCCTACATCGATCAGCTGAAAGCTATGGGCATTGACGAGTTCCTTCAGATTCAGACAGATGCTTACAATGCATACAAAGAAAATCTGGCAAAATAAACAGAAAAAAATATTACCTGTAAGAAGCAGGCGTTGATCCGGCGGGTCAATGTCTGAAGTGCAAAACAGCAGGAGAAACGGCAGGCCAGAAATGACCTGCCGTTTTTGACAAAAGGAGGATTTTTACATGTTTTGGGAAAAAGAGGGTAAGTTAATTTATTCTTACGATGGCGAGACCGTCTGCATCGAAGCGTGGGGAAAAGATGCACTGCGTGTGCGCGCGACAAAAAATCGAAGCTTTACCGGCCGCGACTGGGCGCTGGAAGCAAAGGACGCGCATGCGGGAGAGGTTGAAATCTTTGAGGATCCATCAGCAAAAGGCGGAGCCTTTGCCAATATGTACGAGGGAACGGATACTTCCTACGGAAAAATCACAAATGGAAAGCTTCATGCAGTGATCGATTCCGGCAGCGTCATTACGTTCTATCATGAGGATGGAAGAGTTCTGTTAAAGGAGCATTTCCGCCGTCTGCGCGACGAGGAAAGCATGCCGCTCAACATCATGGGACGCGAGTACAGCAACGGTGTCGGGGATAATTTCCGTATTGTAGCGCGGTTTGTAGCAAGAAAAGGTGAGAAAATCTTCGGAATGGGACAGTATCAGCAGCATGAGCTGGATCTGAAGGGCTGTATGCTGGAGCTGGCACAGAGAAACTCACAGGTCAGTGTTCCGTTCTATCTTTCCAGTATCGGCTACGGCTTCTTATGGAACAATCCGGGCATCGGACAGGTGATGTTTGCGAATAATGGAACGGAATGGGTAACGGAATCCGGGAAAGAAATCGATTATCTTGTGATTGCAGGTGATACGCCTGCCGAGATCGAGGAGAATTATATGACGCTGATCGGAAAACCGCCGATGATGCCGGAATATGGCATGGGCTTCTGGCAGTGTAAGCTCCGCTACTGGAATCAGGAACAGCTTCTGTCTGTAGCAAGAAAATACAAAGAGCTTGGCGTACCGCTTGATGTGATTGTCGTCGATTTCTTCCACTGGACGAAGCAGGGCGAGTTCAAATTTGATCCGAAATACTGGCCGGATGTGCCGGGCATGTGCCGCGAATTAAAGGAGATGGGAATTCAGGTTGTTGTGTCGGTATGGCCGACCGTTGACATTTATTCCGAAAACTTCGAGGAGATGAAAGAGAAAGGCTATCTGGTTCGCACGGAGCACGGTGTACCGCTGACGATGCTCTGTGGTGGAAATGAAGTCTTCTTCGATGCAACCAACCCGGATGCAAGAACGTATGTCTGGGAAAAAATCAAGAAAAATTATTACGATCAGGGTGCAAAACTCTTCTGGCTGGATGTGGCAGAGCCGGAATACAGCGTTTACGATTTCAAGAACTACCGCTATCAGCTCGGAAGTGTACAGGAAGTCGGAAATATTTACCCGAAATACTATCTGAAAGCGTTCTACGACGGCATGACAGCAGAGGGCGATGCGATGCCGATCAGCCTGATCCGTTCCGCCTGGGCGGGCAGTGCAAAATACGGTGCGCTTGTCTGGTCGGGCGATATTGTAAGCTCCTTTGAGTGCTTCCAGCGCCAGGTACAGGCAGGGCTTAACATGGCGATTGCCGGTATTCCGTGGTGGACCACCGATATTGGCGGTTTCCACGGTGCCAGAACCGACGACCCGGATTTCCATCGTCTGTACATCCGCTGGTTTGAGTACGGATGCTTCTGTCCTGTCATGCGTCTGCATGGAAACCGCAATCCACAGGAGGGCTACGGCGCAGAGCAGATCGGCTCCGGCAGTGATAATGAGATCTGGAGCTTTGGCGATAAGGCATATGAAATTTCAAAAAAATACATTTTTCTGCGTGAGCGCCTGAGAGATTATATCCGGGCACAGATGAAGAAAGCACATGAGGATGGAACTCCGGTAATGCGGCCTGTTTTCTATGATTTCCCGGCCGATCAGGAAAGCTGGAATGTGGAGGACGCTTATCTGTTCGGACCGGATCTCTATGTTGCACCTGTGATGGAGGATCACGTAACGGAGCGCGAGGTTTATCTCCCGGATGGAACAGCATGGTTTAACGCATGGACCGGAGAAAAGTATGAGGGAGGACAGAACGTAACGGTTGCTGCACCGCTGGATACTATTCCGGTATTCGTAAAAGAAGGAGCGGATGCAGAAAAGCTGCTGAACATTTTCTCTGAATAAGAGAATGTTACCGCTCACCGGTACCAGGCGAACGGTAACAAAGAATCATGTTCTCACCATGTAAAGCACGGACTCTGCATGGACAAAGCCCAAAAATGTGATATAATGGGCTGTGTTACAAAGAACATAGTTGCAAATATATTCCGTGAGTGTAAAACGACTGCCGGAGCTGCGCGGTAAGGTGCGGCGTCCGGCAGTCGCTCTGCAGACAGAAAAAAAGGAGGGGTGGATGCGCTTATGAATTTCTGGCAGAAAGGAAAACGAAGGATGCTGCGCAGCGTTCGAATACGCAGTTTGAAGGATACGTCCCTGCGGCTTGGAACTCCGGTTTTTCTGGTCCTGATGGGGCTTGTTGTCTGCCTGCTCTGGGGCGTTTGGGAAAACCGCAAGCTGGCAGATAAATATATTGCCGATACGGCAAAGCTCTATGTCGATCAGATCAACCGTGATATGTCGCAGATCAACAGTGAACTGATCTATCTGCTGGATTCTGACAGCAACATCAAAGAAATCCCGGATCAGATAACATCGACAGATGCTCAGTATTATGAAATGGAGCAGACGCTGCGGGAGCGAAACCGTGTGCTGAAAATCCGTTACCATGAGGTACAGACCTTCTTCGTCTACGGTCAGAAAGCCAATGTTCTGATTACGGACAGTGGAACTATGTTTACCGAGAGTAAGGGAATGACAACGCTGAATCAGATGCTGATGTCATATCTGCAGATTATGACATCAAAGGATTCGATCAGCACACAATGGACTGTGATTACGTTTGGCGACGACGACTATATTGTAGGCTGGTACGCGAAAAACAAAAAAGTTATCGGCTGTGTCATCAATCTGAACCTGATTTTCCGAACCATCCGCGCCAAAACAGAGGAGTATGATGTCATTCCGTTTATGGTGGATGCCAGAGGCCGTGTCATGACGCAGGCAGATACGTCGGAAAAATATAAAAATGAGATTATCGATTTTTCCAAAGCGGGAAAGAAGAAGAAAAATGCGACGGTCTATTCCTACCAGCTTGGCACGGTCGGAAAAATCAATCTTATGGTTCTGCCGGGAGGAGGTATTCTTGAGAATGTACTGATTATGCAGATTGCATTTGTCGTCCTGATCGCGGTTCTTCTGATTGTCTGCGCATTGGAAATTACAGCATATTACCACCGGATTCTGGTACCGCTGGAAAAATTCGGACAAAAACTGGAGGAGCTGGAAAAAGAGCAGAGTCTGAATGAGGATGGCAACAACAATTTGTTAGAGCTGGAGTCTGTGAGTGGTAAGTTTAAGGAATTGTTGCGGAAAATACAGGGATTAAAAATTGCGATCTACGAGAAAGAGCTTGCCGAACAGAAAGCAGAGCTGGAATACACGCAGGAACAGATCAAGCCGCATTTTTTTCTGAATTGCCTGAGTCTGATTCATGGCATTGCGGATAAGAATAACGAAGGCGAGATCGTTGAGATCACAACGGTGCTGTCCGACTATATGCGCTACATTTTCCAGGATTCCAAGAAGCAGCGCGATGTGGAGGAAGAGCTGGAACACATTGAGGCATATATCCGCATCCAGAAGCTGCGGTACGGAGAAGAAGCCTTTTCCTTTGAAGCAACGACGGATGGTGATATCGGAGAATGGAAGGTTCCGTCTCTTCTGATACAGACACTGGTGGAAAACTCCGTAGTACACGGTGTATCCCTGGACCGGAAGAGCGAGATTTCCCTGTATCTGACAAATGAAACGTACGAGGACGGTGAGTACCTCTACATCTGTATTTCCGACACCGGAAACGGATTTTCGAAAGAGGCACTGGATGCAATCGAAAACGACACGCCTATCATCTACCACGGTCGTCACCATGTCGGCATCTCCAATATAAAACGCCGCCTGGCGCTGATGTACGGCGAACGGGCGAGCATTATGTGCTCCAATATGGATGAAAATTACGGAGCCGTCGTAGAGGTGCGGCTGCCGAAAACAGAATAAAGCGAAAAGAAAAAAGGCGGGAACCCGGAGAAACATAGAGGGTTCCCGCCTTTTTGCGTGAAAAAACTGCAGGAGCTTCCGGAACCTGATGGCTCCGGGAAGCTCCTGCAAAGGGGGAGATGATTCAAAAACTGTTTTCTGTATCAGATACGGGAAACTCCGTCATCGGTATAACGCTCATAGGAAGCGCCTTCGTATCCGACCATGCGGATGCTTTCCTCTTTGATATCCGGTACGGATTCTGCAAAATCGGCAACCGGGATTGCGCAGCCTTTGCGGATGAAGAGAGGAACCTCATTCAGGGCAACTTCTACGTAGTGGATACCTTTCGGAAGAACCTCCTGGAACATGTTTCCATTGCCGAGGAATTTTACAAACATCATTTCTTCCGGCAGATATACATAACGGCCGATGGCATTCTGAGTGTAAACCGGTGCAATCATGATCTCATTACCGATCATCAACTGATCTTCTGTATTTCTTGCCAGCTTGTCGTCCGGATAAACGAAGGCAAGCGGTTTGAAGTACATATCATCGTTTAAAGCAGCCTTCATGTACTCGCTGTACAGATACGGAACGAGGCGGTAGCGGACGCCGATGACGTTGCGGAAGTCTTCGATATGCTCAAACTGGTAAGGTTCCTGCTCACGTGTTCCGAGTGCGGCATGGTTTCTCATCAGAGGAGTGAAAACACCAAGTGCCAGCCAGCGGAGCAGCAGGTCTCTTGTGGTATTTGCACCGAATCCACCGAGGTCGGCTCCGGTATAAAGGAAACCGCACATGTTGAGGGACGGCATCATCTTCAGGTTCAGCAGGATGTGTGACCACCACGAGCAGTTGTCTCCGGTCCAGATTCCGCCGTAACGGTGCATGCCGATGTAGGAAGAACGGGAGAACATCAGGATTCGCTTATCCGGGGAAATTCGTTCAAAAGCTTCACCTGCAGAACGGGTCATGTTGTAGCCAAACAGATTGTGTACCTTGTCGTGGCGGATCTGTTCGCCGTTTACGTTGTGATAAAAGCGTTTATAGTCCTCATGGTTGTTTGCCAGTGCCTGAAGCTTTCCGCCTACCATGTAGTGCGGAACTTCCGGGTCACCTTCCACGTATTTCTTTGCAGTCTCTTTGAAATCAGCAAGGCCTTCCTGAGAATAGAAGATGGATGGCTCGTTCATGTCATTCCAAAAGGCATCGATTCCTTTGGAAACGAGAACATCGTATTTGTCGCCAAACCATTTTCTGGCATCGGCATTTAAGACATCCGGGAAATGAGTCCAGCCCGGCCATACAGTAGCTTCGAAGTAGGATCCATCCTCACGGCGGCAGAAGTAGCCTTTTTCACAGCCCTCTTCGTAAATGTCATAATCCTTTTCGACTTTCACACCGGCATCGATGATCGGAACGAGATGGATCTTTTCTTTTTTCATATCCTGTACAAAGCCCTCGAAATCCGGGAAACGTTCTTCATTTACGGTGAAGTCCTTGTAATCCTGCATGTAGTCGATATCCATGTAAACCATATCGAGCGGTACATGGTTTTCGCGGTATTTTTTCACTACCGTGCGGAAATCATCCTCTGTTTTGTAGCCCCAGCGGCTCTGACCGTAACCAAAAGCAAACTTCGGAGCAATGTAGCTGCGTCCGATGATGCCGCGGAACTGTTTTACGATATCAAGATCGGAATCACCGGTGATCATGTAAACGTAGAGATCTGCGTTTTCGCAGGAAACGGTCATTGTATCGGAAGTCGTGTAGCCGATATCGAAACGCAGGGTGCCCGGATAATCGAAGAAGAATCCTACGTGTGTCTTGCCGGAGATGATGATGAAGTTGTGTGCTGCATACAGAGAGGTTTTGCTCTCTACGTGGTTTGGATCATCAGCGCAGTCACTGATGTAAAGAAAGCCGCGTTTGTTGATGCCGCGATTGGCTTCGCCAAGTCCGAATACCATGTCATCGTCAGCAAGCTTTGTAGTGAAGGAGAAGCCGTTCTCGGTGGAGAAGGTACCGTAATCCGGGTTTCCTTCGGAAGAGGGGATCTCTTTTACAACAGCTTCGGTTTCAAATGGGGTTCCGTAGACAAATTTTTTTACCATGTCCTCCTCCTTGTAAAATAAATGGAAAATATAGTGTTTTGGTTAGGTTTAGCGCAACACCTTTGTAATTTTATTATAACAGGGATCGGAAAAATGTCTAGCAAAATTCTTCCTTTTTTTAACAAAAAAACGTGTACAGAAAAAAATCCGGTTATGTTGGCAGGACTTCTGCGCGTTTCCGGAAATCTCTCGGCGTACAATGGTAAGTACGCAGAAAGATTTTGGAATAATAGCTCTGATGATTGAAACCGCATGCGGTACAGATTTCCGCGATGGACATTTTGGTTGTGTTTAGCAGATGACAGCTCACTTCCAGACGGTAATGATTCAGAAAATCAATCGGGCTCTGGCAAAGATAGCGGCGGAAAATCTGACAGCATTTATTGCGGCAGACTTTTCCGGCGGCGGCGATCTCATCCAGATTGATGGATTCACTGTAGTGGCTGTAAATATAGGAAACCATATCGCGCTGGATCAGAAGATCTGGATCCTGTGAGACGGCGGTGTTGCCGTCCGGCATCATCGGGTGCGTGCGCAAAAGATGGCACCACAAAAGGGAAAGCAGAGCAGCAGCCTCGATTTCGTAGGCGGTCGGCTGTTCCTTCTTCAGCCGGAGAATTTCCGGGAGGGTCTGCAGCGCTTCAGTATCTTCCGGATTTTCTGGCTTCAGATGAAGATATTCCAGAGCCGGATTCGAAAGCACCGGCGTAATATAAGACTGGTACAGAACGCTGTTCGCGGTGAGGATTTTCGGATGGCACAGGATACAGATAAAGTCACATTCCTGGCCGTTTTCAGAATATCCGTAGTGCATCTGGCGGGAATTGACGATAATCGCCTCCCCGGCGTTTAAAAGGACTCTTTTTCCATTGATATAGTAGTTCATCTGACCGGAGCGGATCTGTACCCATTCGATATCCTCATGCCAGTGGCAGAGCGCCCGGTGATCCGGATAGGAAGAAAGCAGTCCTTCCCGGATGTAAAGCGGAATGCCGACTTCATCGTAGCGGACGATTTCGGATGCGTCCTGCATGACTTTTGTAATTGGGTCATTCATCATAAAAACCTCCGTGAAAAAGTACAATTATTATAAAAAATAAGGAATATTGTCGTAGAAAAAACGCAAAACCTAAGATAATATGATTATAACATATACGTGTATGGAATAAAACAGAAAAAAGGAAAAAGAAATGAAAAATCAGAGGGAAATCAAGAAAAAAGATCCGGAATTCTACCGGAAACTTCTTGCACTGCTGATCCCGATGGTTGTACAGAATCTGATGAATGCACTGGTAAGTGCGTCCGATGCGTTAATGGTCGGTACGCTGGACAAGAATTCCCTGTCCGCAGTTTCGCTTGCCACACAGATTTCTTTTGTCCTGAATCTCTTTTATGCGGCGATTACGATCGGAACAACGGTCATGGTCGTTTATTTCCTGCTGAATCTGGATGAAATGATTAAGCTTCCTGCCGTTTACAGACACTATAAAAAATATCAGTGGGTGAATAATATTACCAGGGAGGATACAGAACAATGAAAAACGTAGAGAGAAGAGACAGACAGTTACCGTACATTTCCGATGCAGAGGTCATGGAGCAGCAGATGAATGCGAGAAGACTGACGCAGAAACTGAACACCATCGACCGTTCGGATTTTGACGGAATCGCAGCCATTGTAAAAGAACTGTTTGGAAAATCCGAGGGTGCATTTGTCAATCCGCCATTTTACTGTGACTATGGCTTTCATATTGAGGTTGGAAAAAATTTCTTTGCAAATTATAACTGCACCATTCTCGATGTGGCAAAGGTAAAAATCGGAGACAACTGCCAGATGGCGCCGAACGTTGCCATCTATACTGCAGGTCATCCGGTGCATCCGGCGGCAAGAAACAGTGCGTATGAATACGGCATTGAAGTTACCATCGGAGATAATGTCTGGATTGGCGGAAATACCGTTATTTTACCAGGCGTACATATCGGAGATAACGTTGTTATCGGCGGCGGAAGTGTTGTAACAAAGGACATTCCGGACTGGTCGATTGCAGCAGGAAATCCGTGTAAAGTCATTCGGAAGATTACCGAAGAAGATAAACAGTATTATTTCAGAGACAGAAAGTTTGATGATGAAGCATGGGAGGTCATCAAAAATCTGTAAAAACGAAATGCTTTCTTGGGCAGTTATGCGATGAAAAAAACTCTGTACCGTATCCATCCGGGAATTTCCGGGGATGCGGTGCAGAGTTTTTTTGCGATAGGAGACAGGAGATTCTGCCGGATTTTGCTGTGGCAAAAAAATGTGAATCCTGCTTTTGTGCAGCAAAAAATGCCCAGAGCCGGAATCGAACCAGCGACACGAGGATTTTCAGTCCTCTGCTCTACCAACTGAGCTATCTGGGCATTTTGATTTCCTGTTGGAAACCTTTGTTAATATAACATGGATTCGCGAAAATTGCAACTGTTTTATCGAAAATCGCGAAAAAATTGTGCTTTTGGAGGAATGGCGGTGTATTTTCGTTCGAGAATGTGGTAGTATAAAAGATATGCAAAGAGGAACCAAGGAGAAGTATTAGAAAGATTATGAAAATTATTCTGACTGCGGTCAACGCAAAATATATTCATTCCAATCTCGCAGTTTATACACTGCAGGCGAGCGCGGAGAAAGCCGGCGTGTTCCCGGAGATCCGCGAATTTACGATCAATCAGTCAAAGGATTCCATGCTGCGAAGCCTGTTTCTGGCGCGTGCAGACGTTGTCTGCGTTTCCTGCTACATCTGGAATATATCAATCGTAGAGGATCTGATTACAGAATATCATAAAATCAGTCCCAAAACAAAGATCTGGCTTGGCGGACCGGAGGTGTCGTACCATGCAAAGGAGATGCTGGAGCAGTATCCGTTCCTTGCCGGAATTATGAAAGGCGAGGGAGAAGTGACTTTCCGGGAAATAGCAGTTTATTATCAGAACCAGGAGAATGGGATGGAGGGGAAAACGCTGGAGGAGATCCATGGCATTACATACCGTGATGCAGACGGTGCAGTCAAAAGCAACCCGTGGCGTCCGGTTATGGATCTGTCCGAGGTGGATTTTCCCTATGCAAACCTGAAAAAATTTGAGAACCGCATCATTTATTATGAGTCGAGCCGTGGCTGTCCGTTCTCGTGCAGCTACTGCCTTTCTTCCATTGATAAAAGGCTCCGGTTCCGAAATCTCGATCTCGTAAAAAAGGAGCTTGCCTTCTTTTTGGAGCAGAAGGTACCGCAGGTTAAATTTGTAGATCGTACCTTCAACTGCAAAAAAGATCACGCAATGGCGATCTGGAAATTCATCGCGGAACACGATAATGGTGTGACAAATTTCCATTTTGAAATTGCTGCCGATCTGATTACGGAAGAAGAGCTGGAACTTTTGAATACGCTGCGGCCGGGACTCGTACAGCTCGAGATCGGCGTGCAGTCTACGAATCCGCAGACGATCGAAGCAATTCACCGGAAAATGGATTTCGGAAAAGTGACAGAGATTGTCAATCGGATTGCGAAAGGAAGAAACATCCACCAGCATCTGGACCTGATTGCGGGACTTCCCTACGAGGACTATGCAAGTTTCCGCCGTTCTTTTGCGGATGTCTATGCGCTCCGGCCGCAGCAGCTGCAGCTCGGATTTTTAAAAGTGCTTCGAGGCTCCTTTATGTATGAGCATACGAAAGAATATGACTGCCATTATCAGGAACGGGAGCCGTATGAGGTGCTTTATACGAAATGGCTGCCGTATGATGATGTGCTGAAACTGAAAGACGTGGAAGAGATGGTAGAAGTCTATTACAACAGCGGTCAGTTTGTCCACACGCTGCCGATGATCGAGCGGTTGTATGAGAACCCGTTCGACTTCTTCCAGGAACTCGGTGATTTCTACCGGGCGAAGGGCTACAGTGAGACGGCGCATAACCGGATCCAGCGGTATGAAATTCTGCTCGAGTTTTTGCGGGACGAAAAACAGCAGGACGAAGCATTCTTCCGCCAGATGATGGTACTCGATCTGTATGCGCGGGAAAATATGAAGACGCGGCCGCATTTTGCAAAGGATCCGTCGGAATGGAAAAACGAATCGCGTGATTTTTACCAGAAGGAAGCCGAAACGAGAACGCTTCTGCCATCGTATACGACATACGATTGGAAGCAGCTGCAGCGCATGACGCATGTGGAAGTTTTTGATTACGATGTGCTCGGAAACGGGGAAAAGGCGCGTACGGTACTCCTGTTTGATTATCAGAAGCGCGATCCGCTGACGGGAAATGCGGAGATGATCGACTGTAGTGAGCTTTTTTACGCTTGACATTTCAAAAGAACATGAGATACTAGAAAAGGTAATAAAAGATGAAAATACAAGATTTTGTAGTGCTCGATCTTGAGACAACGGGTCTTTCTGTAAAGGAAGACCAGATTCTGGAGATCGGTGCAGTAAAAGTGCAGGGCGGAGAGGTCACGGCATCGTATGAGACTTTCGTCAATCCGGGCAGAAAAGTGCCGGAGCGGATCACGGAACTCACCGGAATCCGGGATGAGATGATTGCGAATGCGCCCGATGTGGAGACTGCTGTCCGCGGCTTTCTGGATTTCTGCGGCGGCCTGCCGCTTCTGGGGCACAATATTCTGTTCGATTACAGCTTCATCAAGCAGGCAGCGATAAATGCCCGTCTGGACTTTGAAAAAGAAGCGTGGGATACGTTGAAAATTGCACGGAAAGCCCTCCCGGATCTGGAGAGCAGAAGCCTTGAAGCACTCTGCGGCTACTATCAGATCCCGCGGGAACACGCACACCGTGCGATGGACGATGTGCTGGAAACGCTGGCACTGTTCCGAAAACTGGAAGAAGGATTTTCGGAAGATCACCCGGAATGGTTTGCCGCAGCGCCTCTGAAGGCCAAAATGAAACGTGAGGTTCCGGCGACGGAGGCACAGAAAAAATATCTGGCGGATCTGATCCGGTACCATGAGCTGGATCTCGAACCGGAGTGGGGAGCACTCACAAAAAGCCGTGCATCCCGCATGATCGATCAGATTATTCTGGCACATGGAAGAATGGAAAAACGACAGAGAACTGAGAAAAAATAGAAGAGAAAAAGAAAGGATGGAACGATGAGTAATAAAGTCAATCGAAAAGCCCCGACAGAGGCACAGAAAAAGAAGAAAGATCCGCTGGCAAAGAAGAGAAATGCAGCAAAGATACTGGCATTGATTCTTGCAGTGGTTATGGTGCTTGGTATGGTTCTTCCAGCACTTTTATGGCTGGTGTAAAGAGATTCTGTAAAAGACAGAGTGAAATGGGAAACGGATCAAGAAGAGGCACAGTATGAAAAACAGCAGAAAAATGAGAGGCCTGCTGGTGATGCTTATCGCATTCGCATTCTGCTTTCTGGCAGAACCAGTCAAAGCGGATGACCGGACAGCGCTGGACGGAATCTATGTAGAAGACATTTCCGTCGGCGGTATGACCGAAGAGCAGATCACACAGGCAGTAAACGACAAAATTGAACAGTTAAAACCCTCGGTTATCAACCTGTTTGCCGGAGAGCAGAATGCACAGGTGACAGCAGGGGATCTCGGACTTTCCTGTGCCAACCCGGAGGTGGCAAGAGAAGCCGTCACAATCGGGCAGGAAGGCAATGTACTGAAGCGGTTCCTGACACAGAACCGGCTCAAAAATGGAGAGACGGTGACGTTTTCCCTGAAATATACAGTCGATGGCGAGGCAGCGCGCCAGGCGGTAGAAAACAACACGGCCGTGCTGAACCGCGAGGCAACAGATGCAACGCTGACCCGCGAAAACGGCGAATTTATCGTCAATCCGGGCCAGACCGGATGCAGCGTCAACGTGGATGAGTCCACGGCGAAGGTTGTCAATTACCTGACGACAAGCTGGCGGGGCGGCATCGGCGGCGTAGAACTGGTAACAGAAGAAACACCGGCAGGCGGTAATCCGGAGCAGCTTGCACTTGTCAAAGATCTGCTCGGCGAGGGTACGACGGAGTATGGCAACGGTACGAGCGGCAGAAAACAGAATGTCGCAGTCGGCGCAGAGAAGATTAACGGAACGCTGGTACAGCCGGGCGAGGAATTTTCCGTAGAGGCGGTCGTTGTGCCGTTTGATGCGGAAAATGGTTATGCACTGGCAGCATCGTATGAGATGGGCAAGGTCGTCGATTCGTACGGCGGCGGTATCTGCCAGGTTTCCACAACGCTCTATGTTGCTGTCTTAAAAGCAGAGCTTGAGGTGACGGAGCGGTACAGCCATTCCATGATTGTCCACTATGTGGATCCGTCGATGGATGCGGCGATTGCAGAGGGATTGAAAGACCTGAAATTCATCAACAATACGGATGCGCCGATTTATATTGAGGCGAGCGCGGACGGAAGCACCCTGCATTTTGCCATCTACGGCCATGAGACGAGAGATCCGAACCGCACGGTCCGCTATGAGAGTGAGACGACAAACACGGAGGATCCGACGCCGAGCCTGACGGAAGATGCGAATGCATCGTTTGGAACAATTGAACAGACATCGTACGGCTATCAGGGTTCGACGGCGCGGCTGTGGAAGATTGTGAATGACAATGGAAATGAGACGAAGGAGCAGGTGAATTCCAGCACTTACCGCATGACATCGGATGTCTATACCGTGGGAACAAAGACGGACAATGCAGCGGCGCGTGCGGAAATGCAGGCGGCGATTGCGGCAAATGATCTTGCAAAAGCAAAGGAAGTTGCAGCGAAATACAGCCAGAGCAGTTCGTCATCGAGTTCTTCGGAGAAGAAGGAAGACAGCAGCGATGATTCGGATTCGGATGGTACGGAAAAGACGGACGACAGCAGCGATACAGAGAAAACGGAGGACGATGAGGACTAGGCGTTTTCTGGTTACAGTTCGCTGGGAACCAGTGAACTGTAACATTTTCCGTGAAAAATGGGAAAGCAGAGGGAAAAGGAGTACGGATTCCGTCTGCTTTTTCGTTTGAAACAGGAAGTTCGAGGAGGACAAGGGATGCGAAAGGGTAAATTACAGCAGAGCGTGCTGGTGCGCTCGGTGTTTAAGATGCTGGGGCAGAAAAGAGAGGACGCAGCAGGGCCGGCGGTTGGACGTGGGGTATCGGCATTTGCAGGAGAAAAGGAGACGCAGGTGTTTTCGTGTGCGCCGGTGCTGGTGAAGGATCCGGAGGACGCGGTGCTCGCGGTCTGCCGGGTGTGCAACAGTGTGGCCGCGGCGGGGGCATCGGCAAAAGGAGTGCTGGTGTCGCTGATGCTGCCGGAGGCGATGGAAGAAAAGGATTTAAAGGAGCTGATGCGGGCGGTTGACGGTGCGTGTGTGCGGTATGGAACTGCGGTGATCGGCGGGCATACGGAGGTGACGGACGGGGTTTTGTATCCGGTGCTTACCGTGACGGCGGCAGGCGGGACAACGCGTGCGGGGCTGTTTGATCCGTCGTGTGTGACAGCGGATTTGGATCTTGTCGTGACGAAGGGGATTGCGCTTGGCGCGGTGTCTTATCTGGCAAAGACAAGAAGGGATGAGCTTCTGACGAGATTTTCTCCGGGATTTATCCATGGGGCGGCGGATTTTTCGGAGGATTACTCTGTCTGCCGTGAGGCGGAGATTGCGATCGAGCACGGTGCGGCTGCGATGCAGGATCTCTCGGAGGGCGGGATTTTCGGGGCGCTCTGGGAGATGGCGGACGGCGCGGGTATCGGGCTTGATGTGGCGCTGAAGAGGATTCCGATCCAGCAGGAGACGGTGGAGATCTGTGAATTTTTCGGGGTGAATCCGTATCAGATGCTTTCGACGGGGGCGCTGCTGATTGCGGCGGCGGACGGCGAGGGGCTGGTGCAGAAAATGGCACTCGAAGGGATTCCATCGGCGGTGATTGGGCGGACGACATCTGGGAAGGAGAGGATTCTCCGGAACGGGGAAGAGGTCCGGTATCTGGATAAGCCGCAGATGGATGAGATGTACCGGGTTGGCAGATAAGGCTTAAATATACGACAGGAGTGATTGGTAAAATGGCACATTTGAATATTGTTCTTCATGAGCCGGAGATTCCAGCAAATACAGGTAATATCGGACGGACGTGTGTGGCGACGGGGACGAGGCTGCATCTGATTAAGCCGCTGGGGTTTGATATTTCGGACAAGGCGGTCAGGCGCGCGGGGCTGGATTACTGGCCGAAGCTGGATGTGACAGTGTATGAGAGTTACGAGGATTTTCTGGAGAAAAATCCGGGGGCGAAGATTTACTATGCGACGACGAAGGGGCCGCAGACGTATGTGGATGTGCAGTATGAAGAGGACTGCTTTATCATGTTCGGAAAGGAAAGCGCGGGGATTCCGGAGGATATTCTGTACGATAATCAGGAGACGGCGGTGCGGATTCCGATGATTAATGATATTCGGTCGCTGAACCTTTCAAATTCCGTGGCGATCGTACTGTACGAGGCACTGCGGCAGAATAACTTTGACCATATGCAGCTCGCGGGGCATTTGCGGACGCATGAGTGGAGGTAGACGGACGGGACTCTGGTGATCGTAGACGGAGCTGCATTCTTTTTATAAGGAAGAAGTTAAGATCATTTCCAATTCGGCGAAGACCTGCTCGGCGTAAAGCTGTTTGATTTCGTGGCGGGTCATGCCGGAGACGTTGGTCTGGAAGGTGAAGGTGTGGGCTTGGGCTTTGTATAAAATACAGAAGTAGACGACGCCCTGTACGCTGTCAGCGTTGTTGGGGTCGAGATTTCCGGTTGTGCCGGTGATTCCGATGGCGATGGCGGTGTGCAGGTTTTCTTGTACTGTGCGGGCCATGGCTTCGGCGCATTCGGGGGAGTAGACGCCGTGGATTTCGATGACGGAAGGGTCGACGCCGACGAGGACTTTGGTTTCGTTCAGATACGTGACGTAGCCGCCGGGGAAAATGGCGGAGGCGCCTTCGGTGTCGGTGATCAGGGAGGCGATCAGACCGGAAGTGCAGCTTTCCATGGTGGAAATGGTGGTGTGGGATGCAATGAGCTGTTTGATGATGGAATCAATGGTGTTTGGGTTCATAGTGAAAATTACCTCCAGAGTTAGTTTGATATGTCTGGCAAAAAAGTCCCTCGGCGGAGGGGCTTATTTTGGTGCTTCGCCTTTGGCGAGTGTAAAGATAAATTCGGTACCAACGCCCTCTGTACTGATGACATTGATATTCTGGTTATGCGCAGTGATGATCTCTTTGACGATCGAAAGCCCAAGTCCCGTTCCTTTGCGGTCCTTGCCGCGGGAGGCGTCGAGCTTGTAGAAGCGCTCCCAGATTTTCGTGATGCTTGCCTTTGGAATGCCGCAGCCGGTGTCCTTGACGGAGACGAAGACTTTACCGTGCTTCTCCGTTGTCTCAACTGTGATGGTGGAATCGTTGTTGCTGAATTTGATTGCATTATCAATGAGATTGTACAGCACCTGCTGGATTTTTCCCATATCGGCGCAGACGTATAAGGTGCGCGATGCGAGGATCAGTGAAATGGAAATCCGCTTTTTTGTGCAGGTTCCCTCAAACGAAGCGGCGGTATCCTTGATGACGGCGTTGATGTCAAACGAGGTCAGATCGAGCATATTCCCTTTATCGTCGATGTCGTTCAGCGTCAGCAGGCTCTGCGTCAGCTTGTGCAGCCGTTCTGTCTCAAACAGAACGATTTTCAGATATTTTTCCTGCATTTCCGGCGGAATCGTTCCGTCTAGGATTGCCTCCACGTAGCCTTTGATCGAGGTCAGCGGTGAGCGGAAGTCGTGAGAGACGTTCGCCACAAATTTCCGCTGGTATTCGCCGGTCTTGTTCAGCTCGCCGGACATGTAGTTCAGCGTGGAAGCGAGATACCCCATCTCATCGTGAGATTTAACATCAATTTTGTGGGTCAGGTTGCCGGAGGCATACTCCTTTGCACCGTTGATGATCTTTTTCAGCGGCCGGTACACGACGAGGGAGAAAAAGATCAGAATCACAAACGAGAGTCCGAACACGAGCAGGAACAGAAAATCAATCCGTGCCAGCAGACTTTCCCTCTGCTGATAGACGTCCTGCAGCGGAAGGTGGATGGCGACATAGCCATTGATCCGGAAATCGGAGGTGACGGGAACCATGACGCTCAGCATCTTGTCTTCGAAATAGCCGAAAAACGTTCCCGTGCTGTAATACTCGCTGCCGAGCGCAACTGGATCAAAACCGTCGATGATCTCCGGGTTTTCCTCATCGAGTGCAGCTGCCGTGTTCAGCAGAATTTCCCCGTCTGCGCTGATGAGCCAGATCTGGGAATTGTGATAGGAAGCCAGTGCACTGAGCGAATTGTAAAGATCCGTCAGGGAACGCTCACTGTGGTAATAAAGGTCGCCCTGTTTGGAAGCGATCTGCGTGGCCTCCCGGTACAGACTGGTGCTCGCGCTGGAGACCAGACTGTCCTCCACCATGCGGGAGCCGACCGTTGAGATCAGCGTAAAGCCGGCAATGGCGAGAATGACATAAATGAGAATTAATTTCCGGTAAAGCGTGCGTCGCATTATTTTTTAACCTCAAACTTGTAACCGATGCCCCAGACCGTCGTGATGGCCCAGGAGGCATGGTCCTTGATTTTTTCGCGGAGACGTTTGATATGAACGTCTACCGTGCGGGTATCGCCGATGTACTCATAGCCCCAGATATGGTCGAGGAGCTGTTCCCGCGTAAAGACCTGGTTTGGTGAGGAAGCAAGGAAGTAGAGAAGCTCCAGTTCCTTCGGCGGCATATCGACGGTGCGGCCCTGGTAAATGACGGAATAGTTCGTCTGGTTGATGATAAGATCCGGGTACTCGACACATTTTCCTGCGGTCGCGGACACCGGGATCGTGCGTGATGGCTGAAATCTCCGCAGCACTGCTTTCACACGGGCAACGAGCTCCTTGGAATCAAATGGTTTGATGATGTAGTCATCCGCGCCGAGTTCCAGGCCGAGGACTTTGTCGAACACCTCGCCCTTTGCCGAGAGCATGATGATCGGAACATCGGAATCGTGCCGGATTTCGCGGCAGACCTGGTAGCCGTCCATGCCGGGCAGCATCAGGTCGAGCAGAATCAGGTTCGGCTGGAAGGAGTGAAACTCCCGGACAGCCTCTTCTCCATCGTTTACAATTTTTGTGTCATAGCATTCCTTGGTCAGATAGAGAGAAATCAGTTCTGCGATATTGTTATCGTCATCGACAATCAGAATTTTCTGTTTGGAAGCCATAAAAGATTCTCCTTCACTGGGGACAGGACGGAACCGCATACAGTATGCGTTCCGTCCCATATTTTCCTGAGTTTTTATTTCTTAAACGTAACAATCGTAACGCCGGCATCGCCCTCGCCGAATTCCGCTAAATGGAAGTCCGCTACGTGTTTCTGGCGGCGCAGATAATTGTGAATGCCTTTCCGCAGTGCGCCCGTTCCTTTTCCGTGGACAACGCGGACACTCGGCAGATGGGAGAGATAAGCGTCATCGAGATATTTGTCGAGTTCGGCAACCGCTTCATCCACCGTTTTTCCGAGCAGATTGATCTCGGTAGAAATCGTGGCAGCCTTGGAAAGCTTCGATTTTCCGCTGCTTGTGCGGGAGATGGACGGGCCGGTGATGACAGCCTCGTCGATCAGCACAAGGTCGGAGATATGCACTTTGGTCCGCATGATACCCATCTGGACGAAGAGATTTCCCTTCGAATCCGGGCGGGTGCTGACAGTACCTTTGAGATTCATGCTTAAGACTTTGACGGCATCGCCGAGATGAAGATCCTGCGGGCGGAGATTTCCGGTGCGCTTCGGTACTTCCTTCGCCTTTTTCTTATCGAGCTTGTTCATCTTTTCACGCAGAGCGGTACGTTTCTGCTCCATTTCGCGGACGGAAACATTCTCTTTTCCAAATTTCTGGAAATCGCGCATCGTCTGGTCGGCGTATTCCTTCGCCTCGCGGAGAATTCTCTGTGCCTCCTCGGTTGCATTGGAGATCATCTTTTCTTTTCTTGCGTCGATCTGTTCCTGATTCTTGGCAAGGCTCTGCTTCAGGGATTCGACTTCCGCGCGGGTGCGGGCAAGCTCTTCTTTTTCGCGTTCCAGCGTGATCCGGTTCTGCTCGAGAGTGGTCAGAACGTCCTCAAACGATTCATCCTGCTCGCTGATTTCGTCTTTTGCCTTGTTGATGATGTAGTCCGGCAGGCCGAGTTTGCTGGAAATCGCAAACGCATTACTCTTTCCAGGAACGCCGACGAGCAGGCGGTATGTCGGGCTTAAAGTCTCGACATCGAATTCACAGCAGGCATTCTCCACGCCCGGTGTGGATAAGGCATAGATTTTCAGTTCACTGTAGTGTGTCGTTGCCATGGTGCGGATGCCGCGCTCGTGGAGCGTAGAGAGGATCGCGATGGCAAGCGCCGCGCCCTCTGTCGGGTCGGTACCGGCGCCGAGCTCATCGAACAGGACGAGGGAATTGCGGTCTGCCTTGTCGAGGAAGGAAACCACATTCGTCATGTGGGAGGAGAAGGTACTCAACGACTGCTCGATGCTCTGCTCATCACCGATATCGGCGTAAACCTCGTCGAAAACGGAAAGGGAGGAGCGGTCGAGTGCCGGAATGTGAAGTCCGGACTGGCCCATCAGTGTTAAGAGTCCGACCGTCTTTAAGGAAACCGTTTTACCGCCGGTATTCGGTCCTGTGACGATCAGAAGGTCGAAATCTTCGCCGAGCGACAGATCAATAGGAACGACTTTTTTCGCATTGATCAGCGGGTGGCGTGCCTTGCGCAGGTGGATTTTACCTTCGGTGTTGAAGATCGGCTCATTGGCGTTCTGCTCCATTGCAAGAGCGGCGCGCGCGAAGATGAAGTCAAGCTCTACCATGTTTTCGAGGTCGTAACGGATCTCATCGCGGTGCAGGTCTGCCTGGGCACTCAACGTAGAGAGGATGACCTCGATTTCTTTTGCTTCTTCAATTTCCAGCTCACGGATATCGTTGTTCAGTTTGACAACGGCCATCGGCTCGACAAAGAAGGTGGAACCGGTCGAGGACTGGTCATGTACCATGCCAGGAACCTGGCCTTTGTACTCGGATTTGATCGGGATACAGTAGCGGCCGTCGCGCATCGTGATGACGGCATCCTGCAGATACGTGCGGTAGGAACCGTTGACGAGCGAGATTAACTGGCTGTGGATTTTTTCCTCACACGATTTGATGGAACGACGGATGCGGCGTAGATTCGGGCTTGCATCATCGCTGATTTCATCCTCGGAGAGAATACAGCGGCGGATTTCCGTGGAAAGCAGCGTCAGAGGCTCCAGTGTTTCGAAGAGATCTTCGAGGCTGTCCGGCGTCTGGTCCGCATTTTCGCGGCGGCCGTACGCTTTGACGCGTGCCGTGTTTTCCAGAAGTGCGGCGGTCTGCAGAAGCTCCGTGATGTTCATGGAGCTGCCGATTTCGAGACGCTTTAATGCGCCGCGGATATCTTTGGCATCACCAAAGGAAATGTGGCCTTTTTTAAAGAGCCGGGTGAGCGCGTCGTGTGTCTCGTGCTGCATCCGCGTAATCTGGGAGAGGGAAGAAGAAGGAACGAGTTCTAGACATTTCTTCCGGCCCAGCGGAGAACTGGCATACGAAGCCAGTTGTTCGATAATTTTGTCGTATTCGAGCGTTTTTAATGCTTTCTGATTCATAATACTTACCTTTTCGTAATTCATAATTCAGTCATTGTCTACAGATAACGCGGTATTTTTGATGCAATACCGCACGGATCTGATGTTACAGTTCACAGGTACCCTGCGAACTGTAACATTCGCAGCCCTCATTTAAAGTTTTGCTTCGCAAAAGGAGGGCTGCTCACACCTGAATCACTTTCTTACGCAGCGAAACAGCAAGTGTTTCACTGCTGAGTGAACAGTAGCGATCTGATCATATATCTGCACGGGAAGTACAGACCGGAAGTGGAATGTGGGTCACAGGTTTTTCCACTCCCCCAATTATACCTTAAAAAAGAAAAGAAAGAAACCCCAAGAACGAGAAAATGCAGGATGTTGCGCAAATGAGAAAAAAATGTAACAGTCTTCATAAAATGTTCATATCTATCTGGTAAAGTTTTTTATATATGTGAAGATTGCGGAAGCGCATATGCGCAGAGCAGTTCGGTATGGAATACAGATGTATGGAGAAAGAAATGTATGGAAAATGACCCAAAACCTTACAAATTCATGAAAGAGAGCATCAAAAAGCAGCCGCCCGACTGGAAAAAGATTGTTCTTCTGATTGCCGGATGGCTGGCACTTGCGGCGCTTGGCGGTCTGGTTGCGGCTGCGGTATTTGCGGTGACAGAGCCAAAGATTGCAGAAGCAGTTACCAGGGAAGAGCCGCCGGCGAAAGTGGATATCCCGGGAGATGAGGATTCAAACAGCGGACAGGAGCCGGATGAGACAATTACCGCATCTTCGGCGAGTGCGTCGGTAGACAGCAGCGGCTCCGGTTCGGAAATCAGCAGTTCTACAGTGGATAGCAGTACTTCAGAAAGCAGTGTATCCGAAAGTACGGTTTCCGAAAGCACAGAGGAGAATGGAGCGGCAGAGGGAACGGAAAGCAGCACTTCCGAAGAGCCGGAGGAGGGCAGCGAGGTTTCCAGTGTCGATGGGGAAACGGATGCGGAGGAAAAGGACAGCAGCCTGAAAAATTATGAAGCGCTCTACCAGGATATGCTGGAAGTAACGGAAAAACCAAAACGAGCGCTGGTTACCGTCATCGGCATTACCAATCAGATGGACTATTTTAACCAGAACTATGAAAACCAGCAGCAGATTTCCGGTCTGATTGTTGCGGACAACGGGCAGGATCTCTTTATTCTGACGGAATACCGCATCGTGGAAAATGTGGAGCGGATTCAGGTCACCTTCTGGGACGAGACGATGGTGGATGCCACATACCAGCGCCACGATCCGAGCACCGGCCTTACGATTGTGAAGGTGGATGAATCGAAGCTGGATGAGGAAACACGGGACGGTCTTGCGGTTGCGCCGCTCGGCAGTTCGTATCTCGTCAGCCAGGGTGACCCGGTCGTGGCTGTCGGAAGCCCGGTCGGCTACAGCAATTCGATTGCGTATGGTGTGGTGACTTCGGTTACGAACAAGATTTCCGCGCTGGACAATGAGTACAATCTGCTGACCACCGACATCCTCGGCAGCACGGACGGCAGCGGCATTCTGGTAAATCTTGACGGCGAAATCGTCGGCATTATTGCGCAGAGTTACAGTGCCAAGGGAAACAACGTGGTGACGGGCATTGCGATTTCCCAGATCAAAAAGCTGATCGAAAATCTTTCCAACAACGTGAGCCGCGCGTATATCGGCATCCGCGGACAGGATGTCACAGAAGAACTTTCCGATAAAACCGGCATTCCAAAAGGCGTTCTCATCAGCCGCGTCGCAGACGATTCTCCGGCGATGATGGCGGGCATGAAAGAGTACGATGTGATTGTAAAGGTCGGGGAGCACAAGGTTGAGACGATCAAACAGTACCATGAACAGCTTGGCAAATACAGCACAGGAGACGTGGTTACCGTGACGGCGATGCGGAAAGGCGCCGAAGGATACGCGGAGATGACGTTTGATGTGACGCTTGGAGAAGTCTGAAAACAGAGGCTTTCGGAAGCCAAAAAGCCGGCCTTGACCGGCGTGGTTTCCGAAAGCTTTTTCTTTTCGGACGGTTTCCGAACCGCTGTGAAAAAATACGTGCATTCTGTATAAAAATCTGGTAGAATTGGTAAGGCATGTAAAGAAACAAGGAAAACAAAAACGGAACGCTGTGTCCGCATTTATTTTAGAAAAAGAGGATTTATTTTTATGAAGTATATTAACGAACTCCGGGAAGGAAACCGCATGTCCGGTGTCTATCTCTGCAAACATAAACAGTCAGCCGTTACGAAAAACGGAAAACAGTATGAAAACGTGATCTTACAGGACCGCACCGGTACGATCGATGCAAAAATCTGGGATCCGAATTCGATGGGAATCGACGAATTCGAAGCACTTGACTACGTCGACATCAGCGGCGATATCACCGTATTCAACGGCGCGCTTCAGGTTTCGATCAAGCGTGCAAGAAAGGCAGGAGAGGGCGAGTACAACCCGGCAGACTATCTGCCGACCAGCCGTTACGACATCGACACGATGTATCAGGAACTGCTTTCCTGGATTGGAACGGTGAAAAACCAGTATCTTTCCGCAATCCTGACGTACTATTTTATCCAGGACCAGGAGACGGTAAAACGGTTCCGCATGAGCTCTGCGGCAAAAAGTGTTCACCACGGCTTTGTCGGCGGACTGCTGGAGCATACGTTAAGTGTCACCCGTTTCTGTGATTTTATGGCGAAATCGTACGGGATCTTAAACCGTGATCTGCTGATTACGGCAGCGATTCTGCATGACATCGGAAAGACGAAAGAACTCTCTTTATTCCCGCAGAACGATTACACGGATGATGGACAGCTTCTCGGCCACATTATGATCGGTGCGGAGATGGTACACGATGCTGCACAGAAAATAGAAGGTTTTCCGATGGAGCTGGAAAATCAGTTAAAACACTGCATTCTGGCACACCACGGTGAGCTGGAATACGGTTCCCCGAAAAAGCCGGCAATGGTAGAAGCGGTAGCGCTGAACTTGGCTGATAATGCCGATGCCAAAATGGAGACTCTGACCGAGCTGTTTGATGCAGCGCCGGCAGGCAATGAGTGGATTGGCTACAACCGGTTCTTTGAGTCCAACATCCGCAGAACAGGAGACTTTTCATGAGCTATCAGAAAAATGATGTACTGACGGTGAAAATTGAAGATATGGGACACGACGGAGAGGGTATAGGCAAATGCGAGGGCTATACCCTCTTTGTCAAGGACACGGTTATCGGAGATCTTGCCGAAGTAAAAGTGATAAAAGCAAAGAAAAATTACGGCTACGCACGGCTGATGCGTCTGATCGAACCGTCCCCGCACCGCGTAGAGCCGATATGCCCTGTGGCCCGTCCATGCGGCGGCTGTCAGTTACAGATGCTTGATTATGCAGAGCAGCTCCGCTTTAAAGAAAAGAAAATTGCCCAGAACCTCCAGCGGATCGGTGGGATGACGGAAATTCCGATGGAGCCGATTGTGGGGATGGAGTCTCCGTTCCGGTATCGAAACAAAGCACAGTTCCCGATCGGACAGGATAAAAACGGGAAACTGATTACCGGATTTTATGCGGGAAGAACGCATCAGATCATGGAAAACCGGAACTGCTATCTTGGCGTAGAGCAGAACGAAGAGATTTTGAACCGCATTCTCGCGTGGATGGAAGAAAACAGCGTTTCGGCATACCAGGAGGAGACCGGCAAAGGTCTGGTGCGCCATGTGCTGATCCGGTTTGGATTTACAACGAAAGAAATCATGGTCTGTCTCGTTGTGAACGGAAAGAAACTGCCGGCAGAGAAAAAACTCATCCAATCACTGACGGAACTGGAAGGCATGACGAGCATTACACTCAGCGTAAACCGTGAGCGGACCAATGTTATCATGGGGAAAGAGATTCGCTGTCTGTGGGGACAGGAATTTATTACCGATTATATCGGAAAGGTAAAATACCAGATTTCTCCGCTTTCCTTCTATCAGGTAAATCCCGTGCAGACAGAAAAACTGTACAGCCTTGCGCTGGAATATGCTGGTCTTACCGGAGAAGAGACTGTCTGGGATCTGTACTGCGGTATCGGAACGATTTCACTTTTTCTGGCGCAGAAGGCGAAAAAAGTTTACGGCGTGGAGATCGTGCCGGAGGCCATCGCAGATGCGAAAAACAATGCGAAAATCAATGGAATCGAAAATGCAGAGTTTTTTGTCGGAAAATCCGAGGAAGTACTGCCGGAATATTACGAAAAATATGCCAAAGAACATCCAGGCGAACATGCGCATGCCGATGTGATTGTAGTCGATCCGCCGCGGAAAGGATGCGAGGAAAATCTGCTCCGCACCATGGCCGATATGCAGCCGGATCGGATTGTGTATGTCTCGTGCGATTCTGCGACACTGGCAAGGGATCTGAAGATTCTTCAGGAGCTGGGGTATGAGGTGAAAAAGGTAAGAGGCGTGGACCAGTTTCCGATGACTTGCCATGTAGAGACGGTTGTTCTTTTGTCCCAACTGAAACAAAAGCCGGATGTATCTCACAGGTAAAGAGAAAATGCGGAATTGAGGTTGGAAGGAATTTGCGCGTTGCAACGAGGAGAATGGACTGCTTGCAGGGCAATTCGACGACTGCCGCGACAGACTTGGAACTTGTTCCAAGTCCTAATTTACCTAAAAATGAAGATAGCAGGCAACCGCAGTGTCCAGAAGATAAAGAGAGTGCAATTGTGGAGGCATTGAAGCATTTTAAGATGAATAGTTAATAAAGAGAGGTGCAGATGCTATGCCAGGTATACTCGTGGTTGAAGATGATGAAAATTTAAATCGTGGAATTACATTTTCACTGAAAAAATCCGGATATGAGGTTTTTTCAGCAGAATCAGTGAAAAAAGCGAAAAGAATTGCAAGTGATAATAATGTGGATGTTACCATTTGTGATGTGAATCTTCCGGATGGGAATGGACTGGAATTTGTAAGGTGGATGAGATGCAATTATAATACATACATTATCTGTCTTACAGCACTAGATCAGGAGATGGATCAGGTCATGGGATATGAAGCAGGGGCAGATGATTATATTACAAAGCCGTTTAGTCTTTCGGTACTTCTTTTGAAAATAGAAGCACATTTCCGCCGCAGACAGGAGAAAACGGAAGCCGGAAAGATGATTTCGGGAGATATCGTATTTATCGCAGGAGAAATGAAAGTCCTGATAAAGAGTCGTGAAATCAGTCTGACAAAAACGGAGTTGAAAATGCTGACTTTTTTTCTTCAGAATCCGAAACAGATTCTTTCAAAAACACAAATATTGGAAAATGTGTTTGATCTGGAAGGGGATTTTGTGGATGAAAATACAATCGCTGTCAATATCAGAAGACTCCGTGAGAAAATCGAAGACAATCCGGCTGCACCGGTCTATATCAAGAATATCAGAGGTCTTGGGTATATATGGAATCAGGAGGTAAGGCAGTGACAAAGAGATATCGCAAGAAGATTACAGTAGTGTTCTCCTTGGTATTACCTGTCATATTATTGTTTGCAATATTAAATTGCTTTACCACGTATGTGTTTTATGAAGATTACAAATATAAAATGAATCTTATGACAGAGATTGCTGCAAAGGAAGAATTTTCCGGGCTGGATGCTGTTTCGGAATTGCTTAAGGATAAGGATATTGAAACTAACGAACAGGGAAGGCGATTATTGGAACAATATGGATACTGGGGGAATAAAGGGAATGCATTTTATTCGCAATTCCAGCATCAGGTTATGGTGATCGGTGCTGTAAGCACTGTGATATGCGTGTTTTTTTTGACTTTTTTATTTTATTGGAAGAAAAAAGAAGATGCGTGTCATCAGAAAATATTAGACCAGTTGGAAGAAATTCTGATCAGATTCCGTGAAAATAAATTTGATGATTTACTGAAAACGGAAAATTACGCAGAACTGGAAAAATTGAATGACCAGCTTGAAGCAATCGGACATCATATTCAGTTGCTAAAGGAAGAAGCACGGACAGAAAAAGAGAGCACGAAAGAAATGGTTTCTGACATCTCACACCAGTTAAAGACACCGGTTGCAGCTTTGGATATATGTTTTAGTGTGCTGATGCAGAATGACTTAAGTGCCACAGAACAGGAGGAGTTTCGTATCCGTTGTCGGAGTGCTCTGGATGGACTGGAGACATTATTGCAGTCGCTTCTTGAAATATCCAAGATGGAAACTGGACTGATTCAGATGAATAAGAAAAAACTTCCACTTATAGATACTGTCATATCTGCTGTGAATCGTACATATCCAAAAGCGGATGAGAAAGAAATTGAATTCGTTTTTGACTATGAAAAAGAGCTGGAAACATGCACGATTATGCAGGATAAAAGGTGGCTTGGCGAAGCTGTGATCAACGTTCTGGATAATGCGGTCAAGTACAGTCCGGGTGGTTCAAAAATATTTATCCGGTTACAAAAAAGAAACGATCTTGTAAGAATGGAAATTGAGGATCAGGGAATTGGTATTCCGCAGAATGAGTATCACAAAATTTTTCAACGATTTTACAGAGGAAGTTCCAGGGAGGTCATGGAAAAGAGTGGTACAGGAATCGGACTTTTTCTATCGAGAGAAATTATCGAAAAGCACGCAGGTATGATTACGGTAACCTCCGGCAAAAAGAAAAAAGGAAGCACGTTTGTGATTCAATTACCATATGTTAGTTAAATTTTAAATGAGCAGAAATCTTACAATTCTGTAAGACTTCTGCTCGTTTTTGAAAGTGAAATGAAAGATTATCCTGATACAATTTGGATGTAGGTTGAAAAATGACCAAATATATAAACAGACAAAGAAAGCGTGTTGAAAAGGTACGTTTTACAGAATTGAAAAGGAGGTAGCACATTGAGTGTGATATTAGAAACCAAGCAGCTTTGTAAGTTTTATGGCGCAGGTGAGAATCAGGTCAAAGCGGTCAATCAGGTGGACATTCAGATTGAGCAGGGAGAATTTGTCGCAATTGTCGGAAAGTCAGGTTCCGGTAAAAGTACATTACTTCATATGCTTGGAGGGCTAGACACCCCGACAAAAGGCAGTGTTACTTTAGCAGGGAAAGATTTATACAGGATGAAGGAAGATGCCCTTGCTGTTTTCCGCAGAAGAAAAATCGGATTTGTTTTTCAGGCATTTAATCTGGTTTCATCTGTTAATGTCTGGGAAAATATTGTACTGCCACTGGGGCTGGATGGAAGAAAAGTGGATGAAACGTATGTAAATGATATTATTGCAACTCTGGGGATTGAAAACCGGATTTATAATCTGCCAAATCAGTTATCCGGAGGACAGCAGCAGAGAGTAGCAATTGCAAGAGCACTGGTGAATCGTCCGGAAATTATATTTGCAGATGAGCCGACAGGAAATCTTGATTCTAAGACCAGTGATGAGGTAATCGCTCTGCTTAAGATGACAGCAAGAAAATATGGACAGACAATTGTAATGATTACCCATGATGACGAAATTGCACAGGTCGCTGACCGTATTCTGGTGATTGAGGACGGACAGGTGGTGGATTTCAGATGAAGACAATAAGCAGGATTGCATATAGCAATGACAAAAAGAACAAGACAAGAAGTATACTGATTATGATGTCCATATGTCTGACTACGATGCTGCTTGTGATTATCAGTACTGTGGGAAATGGAATGATACGTTTGCAGAAAAGTCAGGCGGCAGGCTCATATGGAAGCAATTATGGTCTGTTTGTCGCAGCAGATGGTACGCAATTAAAAGAAGTGGAACGCAGAGCTGAGATATCTGATATCGGCATCATGTGTACGGAGGGCATCCTGAAAGGAAATGAAAATGGCGGGTTTGTCTGCATGGATGAGACTGCAAGAAAAATGCTTCCCTATAATAAGGAATATGAGTTAAAGGAAGGAAAGTATCCGGAAAAAATGCAGGAAATTGCCGCCGGAAGAGCTTTTTTTCGTGCAATGGGATATGATGATGTAAAGGTCGGAGATACGGTTACACTGGATTACCGTGTAGGGATGCGGTCAGAATATAAGCCGGAAGAGTTTGTTGTCAGCGGAATCCTATATGATCGGGATGAGTATACCATCGAGGCATCTTATGTTGCTTTCGGGTCACAGGAGTTTTATGATGAGCACGTCGCAGAGAATGACAGACAGTATAATATCTATTTTACGTTAAACGATTCTGCAAATGTATCTATGAATAATATTGAACCGGTTATAAAGCAGATTGCAGCATCTTGTGGAATCGAAGAAAAAAACGTTATAGTCAATGATCTCTATTTGCAATGGGTCTTGCAGCCGAGTTATGAAACGATTGCGGTATGTGGAATTCTGATTCTTGCAATTGTACTTTTCTCTGTTGTGGTCATTTATAATATTTTTCAGGTCGGTATTGTCAACAAGATACAGGAGTATGGAAAAATCAAGGCTCTGGGAGCGACAAAAAAGCAGATGAAACAACTGATCTTCAGAGAGGGCATTTTTTTGACCATTTTTTCCATACCAGTTGGATTGCTTCTTGGTTTTCTGATTGCAAAATGCGGTTTTAACTGGCTGGTAGAACAGGGAAACCTTGTATCAACCGGAACTAGCTCTATGGGAGTTCAAAATCAGCAGGTGCCTCTGTTTTCCCTGCCTGTTATGCTTCTCTGTATTTTCGTATCATTTCTTACCGTTGCTTTGGCACTGCGTAAACCAATGAAAATTGTTTCACGGATTTCACCTATCGAAGCAACACGGTATTTAGAAAATGCAGAAACACACAAAAAAGGAAAACGAAATGGCAGAAAAAATGTCACCGTGTTTTCTATGGCAATGGCAAATGTAACGGGTAATCCCAAAAGAACTATTGGTACTATCCTCACAATGGGTTTTTCTTGCGTATTGTTTGTGATTATCTCTAATTATGTGGGAAATATTGACACGGAGCATGAAGCACGTCTTTCCGTTAATCATGGACAATTTGAACTGCAGCTTGACTATTCTGCTGAGTATGATGAAAGATATCCGGAGAATAACCTGGATACGATTCTGACGGATGATCCATTGAATGATTCGCTGATTGAAGAAATCAAAAGCATTCCGGGAGTAACAGATGTCATGACGAGAGAGATTGTCTCTGTAAATCTGAACGGAACAAGATTTCCGGCTGATATTGTGAGTAAAAATGATTTTGATTTTATGCGCCAAGACGGGGACATTGGCTCTATGGACTATGATCAGGCGGTAAAGAATGGTGAAATTTTCTTTGGCTGGTCAACGTGGATGGAACAAGATGGATATGCTCCGGGTGAATCCATTGCATTTGACTTTGAGAATGGAAGTGAAACCTATACCTATCAGGGAAAGATTGCAGGATCCTTTGTAAGCGCGGACACTTATCTTGTCATTCCGGAAGGTGTATATCGTTCCATGAATCCGAGAGGAACAGCCTATGGCTATCTGTGGGTGGACTGTGATAAAAAAGATGTGGCATCTGTAGAACAAAGTCTGAATACTTTGATTTCTAATACTTCGCATATAAAAATGGATACTTATCATGCGCAGTTACAATCTGCCGAATTTGCAAGCAGCATGATGAAGCTTGGCTGTTATCTGTTTATGGCGGTTGTAGGACTCATCGGGTTTATGAATATGGCGAATACCATGATCATGAATATTACGACAAAAAAGCAGGAATATGGTATATTACAGGCTGTGGGTATGACAAATAAACAATTAAATTTATGCCTGCAGTTACAGGGACTGATTTTTACGGTTGGTACCATATGCGTAGCTTTGATCATTGGTCTGCCGCTCGGCTATGCACTTTTTTCCTATGCAAAACATAATGGAATATTTGGAATGAATATCTATCATGTTCCAATCGTACCAATTTTTATTATGATTTTTTTGGTCGGTCTGTTGCAGATTGTACTTTCCTGCGTTTTAAGCAGTAATCTGAAAAAGGAAACGCTGGTAGAAAGAATAAGGTATCAGGGATAGCAAGTAATATGTAATGAACTAGGTCTTAACGAAGAGGAGAAATAGATAACGTCCATTTTGTATGTATGATAAATCTAAACAGTATTTTAGCAACATTTCCTGAGTGGGGGCAGAAAGTGCCCCCACTTTCACTATTTGGGGGCGAAAAGCGCCACCATATATCGTAAATGATGGGTTCAAGGGGAAAATCCCTTGCTAGAACAGCATTTGGATGGAGACATCTCTAATGCGTATCTAGCCGTCAACCTAAGAAGTATCAAGGCAGCCAAAACAGCAGATTAATCATGCAACATTTCCTAGTGGTTAATTAAATTGAATAGAAATTAAACATTGTTCAATTGAGCAATCTATATGAATCTGATATACTGAGTATACAAAAGCTTTTGAATTTTTTAGGAGATGAAGCAAATGGATATAGGCGTTGTTATAAAAAAATATAGAAAAGAAGCTGGTATGACGCAGGAGGAGATGGCAAACAGATTAGGCGTGACGACACCGGCTGTAAACAAATGGGAGAATAGTAATTCCAAGCCGGATATTGAACTGCTGGCACCAATTGCAAGACTGCTTGATATTTCACTTGATACATTACTTTCTTTTCATGAAAAACTTTCAGATATTGAAATCGAAGAAATTATCAGGAAGATGGACAGGATGTTTTCAGAAGAAGGCTATGAAAAGACTTATGAATGGGCATTGAGACTTATAAAGGAATATCCGAATTGTAACATGCTTATCTGGCAGGCTGCGGTAATGCTTGATGCAAGAAGAATAACGGATAAATGCATGAATCCGGAAAAATATGATAAGCAGATTAACGCATGGTATGAGCTGGCACTACATGATGAGAATGAAGAGATACAGCATCATGCAGCAGATTCCTTATTTGGATTTTATTTACGTAAGAAGAATTACGCCAAGGCAGAAAAATATCTGGACTATTTTTCAGAACACGATCCTATGAAAAGTTATTATCAGGGAAGATTACTCCAGGAGCAGGGAAAAATCAAAGAAGCATATGAGAAATATGAAAATGTTATTTTTTCCGGCTTTAGTACACTTAATTTTGTTCTTTCCACAATGGCGGGACTGGCATTGCGGGAAAATGATATCGGTTATGCGAGATTTTTGTCAGGGAAGGTACAGGCAGTTGCACATACATTGGAAATGGGAAAATATAATGAGCATTCGCCAATGCTTGATATTGTATGTGCAGGGAAAGATGTAGAGGGAACATATAAGGTGGTAAAACATCTTCTTGATAATGTGGGTACTATGTATGATTTTAGAAAGTCCGGTTTATATAAGCATATGAAGTTCAGAGATATTGATGAAGCTATATTAGATGGTGTAAAAGAAAAACTTCTTGAAGGATTCAGAAATGAGGAAGAATTCGGCTACATGGCAGGATATGAACCGTGGGAGAAATTAATTTTTGACAGATAAGTTTTTTGAAAACTGTCGTTTGGTAAAATCTATTCCATTTTTAAAAGCCTTGCGATAAAATATGTTCTGTGAGACGGTAGTTTTTTTGTCCCAACAAAAGCCAGATGACACGATAGAGATCGACTTAGATTTAGAAGTTGGATGAAATCAGTGCTGAGTTGAAAGCTCGTGATCAGATGGAATGGGTCAGATTGGTAAATGATATTCGTAATATGGCAGAAGAACTTGTGCTAAAAGAATTGGTGTAGATCTAAATCGTGGAAAACTCCTTCGGGAGCTTTTGGCTGTTTATAAGATAAATTCTGTCGGAGATTTATTATAAAACATTACTTTACAAGAAGAATAAAAAAGCATATAATTCTTTTATAATATATTTAATAAAAGAGGGTAAGAAAACGGAAAATAAAGATAAAAAAAATACAACAAGAAAAAAAATAATTAATTATGTGCTAAACAAGCATGTTACATCCAAGGCGGAAATCGCAAAAGAGTTAAACTTGAGTATGCCGACTGTGTTAGCAAATGTGAATGACTTATTAGAAAAAATGGTGTTGGAAGAAACTGGGGAATATGCTTCGACCGGTGGACGAAAGGCAAAAAGTATAGGGATTAATAAGTCATACTGTCATGCAATGGGAATTTTGATTACAGCGAATCATATAGAAATGGTATTAGTAAATCTTGGAGATGAGATTATAAAAAAAGATCGCATCCGTTTAAAATTTACGGCAGAATTATTCTATTGTACAGAGGTGGCACAAAAGGTCAAAACTTTTCTTGAAGGCGAATTAGCGAAGGACACGCTACTTGGGATTGGAGTGGCGATTCCAGGAATTATTGATCAGAAAGAACGGATCGTTTTAAAATCCCATGCTTTAGGTATAGAGAATTATAGTCTGCGCTTTTTAGAGCAGGCTTTGGAAATTCCAGTATATTTTGAAAACGATGCTAATGCTGCAATGCTTGCAGAAAAAAAGCAAAAGTATCCAAATGCGATATATCTGTCTTTGAACCACACCTTAGGAGGTGCATTCTGCATAGATGGAAAGCTGTTTCGAGGGCAGAACCAGAAAGCAGGGGAGTTTGGTCACATGATACTCGTTCCCGGTGGAAGAAAATGTTATTGTGGTAAATCAGGATGTGCAGATGCATATTGTGCAGCAAGTGTACTGACACAAGATAACAGGCAGTCACTGGATGCATTTATGGAAAAAATTGAAAGTGGTGATGAAAAAAATTTGCAGACATGGAATGAGTATTTGGATCATCTTGCTGTTTTGATATCAAATCTGCGGATGGCATATGATATGGACATCATACTAGGAGGTGATGTGGGAGGCGTATTGTCAGATTATATGATACCACTGGGAGAAAAAGTGATGGCATATAATGGCTTTGAGCACGATGTTTCATACTTGAAAAATTGTTCGTATAAGAAAGAAGCGTCAGCTGTTGGAGCCGCGAAATACTTTTTCACAAAACATATGCTAGAATTGTAGTAACTGTTCACAGGTAGGAATTTTCTGAACTGAAAATTCCGTACGGTACAGTTCCCACTGACAGGTTGCAAAGAGAATGCGGATGTCCGCCTTATATGTGTGAAAAACGAGAAGTTGTGTAAAATTAAAAAAAGAAATTATAGTAAAAAACGGAAAGAAAACAGTAACTACGGTTTCCTTTCCGTTTTTTTGCGTGTTAATTGTGAAAAATATACAAAAAATATATTTTAAAATTATGAAATATATCAAAATATGAAAAAACATATTGACAAATTGTGTTTACATTGTAATAATATAATTACTTTAATAAAATATTTTATAAAACATAAAATAAAACAACATAAAAAAGGAGGAAACAATTATGTTACAACAGGTAATGACAAATCCAGGAGAAATTATTTTCAGAGAGGTTCCGGTTCCGGAGGTAAAGGAAAATCAGGTTTTGGTAAAGATTATGAATATTGGTGTTTGTGGATCAGATATTCATGTTTATCATGGAAAACATCCGTTTACAAAATATCCGGTAACACAGGGACATGAGGTTTCTGGTGAGATTACAGAACTTGGAAAAAATATCACCGAGTTTCATGTGGGACAGAAGGTGACGATAGAGCCGCAGGTATATTGTGGACATTGCTATCCATGTCGTCATGGAAAGTATAATCTCTGTGAGGAATTAAAAGTAATGGGATTTCAGACGACAGGAACAGCATCTGAGTATTTTGCAGTGGATGCATCTAAAGTAACACCTATTCCGGAAGATATGTCCTATGAAGAAGGAGCTATGATCGAACCTCTTGCTGTGGCAGTTCATGGTGTAAAACAGATGGGCGATGTGGCTGGCATGAATATTGCAGTCCTTGGAGCAGGACCGATCGGAAATCTCGTGGCACAGACAGCAAAAGGAATGGGAGCAGCGAAAGTGATGATCACAGATATCAGTGATCTTAGACTGGCGAAGGCAAAAGAATGTGGAATTGATGTGTGTGTGAATACCAAAAATAAAGACTTCGGTGAGGCGATGATCGAAGCATTTGGACCGGATAAGGCAGATGTGATCTACGATTGTGCCGGAAACAATATCACAATGGGACAGGCAATTAAATATGCAAGAAAAGGAAGCACGATCGTACTGGTGGCTGTTTTTGCAGGAATGGCAGAAGTAGATCTTGCAGTGGCAAATGACCACGAACTTGACATTAAGAGCACGATGATGTACCGCCATGATGATTACATAGATGGAATCAGACTGGTAAATGAGGGCAAAGTTCATTTGAAACCGCTCATCTCAAAGACATTTGCTTTTAAAGATTATCTGAAGGCATACCAGTATATTGATGATAACCGCGAGACAACGATGAAAGTAATTATCAACGTCAGTGAAAAGTAAGGAGTTCGTATGGAAAATAAATATGGAATTGTCGGAATTGCCCATGTCGGGCTTCCGACAAACGATTTACAGAAAACAGTTGAGTTTTATAAGAGTCTTGGATTTGAAGTAATTATGCAGTCTTATAATGAAAAAGCAGGGGAAAAAGTGGCATTTTTACAGATAAAAAATTACTGCATAGAGACTTTTGAAAATGGGAAGGCGGAAATGTCAGACGGTGCATACCAACATGTTGCACTTGATGTGGAAGACATTGAAAGTATGTATCAGAAAATCTGCAATGAAAAATACACAGTTATTACAGACGGAATCGAAGAACTGCCATTTTGGGAAAAAGGTGTGAAGTTTTTTATGATTAAGGGACCAAATGAGGAAAGAATAGAGTTCTGTCAGAAAATCTGATAAAAATAGGAGGGCCATATGGGAGGCGAAAGCAAAAATGGAAAAGTACCGCTGATCAGTAAGATTGCATATGGGTTTGGTGATGTTGGATGTAATTTCAGCTGGATGTTTGTCAGTAATTTTCTGATGATATTTTATACAGACGTGTTCGGAATCAGTATGGCGGCTGTGTCAGCACTGATGCTTTTTTCAAGATTCGGGGATGCAATCAATGATCCAATCGTCGGGGGACTTACGGATAAAACAAAATCGAGATGGGGACGGTACCGTCCATGGCTGTTAGTAGCGGCACCAATTACAGCAATTCTTCTTGTGATGACATTCTGGGCAAGACCTGACTGGCCGCAGAATGGAAAGATCATTTATATGGTAATTACATATTGTCTGCTGGTTTTGGGGTATACCTGTGTGAATATTCCATATGGAACCTTGTGTGGTGCTATGACACAGGATATTGATGAACGTGCAAAAATAAATACATCCCGTTCGGTTGCAGCGATGATTGCAATTGGTGTGTTAAATATTATCACAGTTCCACTGCTCGGCAAATTCGGCAGTCATAGTGCAAAGACAGGATATCTGACGGTTGCGGTCATATATGGATGTATTTTTACAGCCTGTCATTTCTTCTGCTTTGCGAAGACGAAAGAGGCAGTGATTACTCCGGAAAAAGAAAAAATTTCTGTAAAGATACAGTTGAAAGCAGTCATGCAGAACAGACCATATCTTCTTGCATTGGCAGGGCAGATATTATTTGGATTTACATTATATGGTAGAAACGCAGATATTCTGTATTATTTTACATATGTGGAAGGAAATGCCTCTTACTACACAACTTATTCGATGTGCATCATTATTCCTTCTATCATCGGGGCAGCCTGTTTTCAACCATTATTCCGCAAGCTGAATAATAAAGGAAGAACAGCATCTCTCTTTGCTTTGTTTACAGGAATTTCCATGTTGTCTATGTTTTTCTTCAATGCCAAAGAATCATCAGCTATTTTTTATGCATTATCTGGTCTTACACAGTTTTTTTTCTCTGGATTTAATACCGCAATCTATGCAATTATTCCAGACTGTGTGGAATATGGGGAGTGGAAAACCGGACTTAGAAATGACGGTTTTCAGTATGCATTTATTTCACTTGGAAATAAAATCGGAATGGCAGTTGGAACAGCACTTTTAGCAGGATTACTTGGAAAATATGGTTATATTGCAAATCAGACACAAAATGCAATTGTACTTTCAATTATGAAACATGCATTTACGACGATTCCAGGTGCACTGTGGATTGTGACTGCGGTTGTATTATTTTTCTACCGGTTAAATAAAAAACGTTATAACGAGATTGTGGAAGAACTGAAAAATGGAAGAAAAAGTTGATATCGTGGCATTGGAAGAATTGCTGATTGATTTTACGGAAGCAGGACACAGCCAGGATGGGAGGAAATTAAAATACCGATACCAATAGAAATTTTAAAATCGGATACAATCTGAATGGCGTTTGCTTTTCTTCCGCCGGTGGATGCAAAAAGCCGTTTTTTTTTCTATCAGACCTTCCTGCTCCAGAAGGTTGAGGTTCTGGCTGACTGTGGATAAACCCATCTGCAGTTCCTGAACGATCTGCTGCTTGGAGGTCTTTTTCTTTCTGTAAATATATTGGTAAACCTTTGAGTTATTTATTTTTTGAGACTAATGTTGGTCAGTCCCTTTTCATTCATGATGTTCTCCTGATTGTGTTACAAGATAATATTAAGTATCAAAATTATTGTAGCATAGAACGAAAAAAAGCAATAAAAAGGATATGCATTACAGAAAGCTGACGGAAAAGCAACAACGATACACAAATATGTTGGAATGATTTCTGGAAAGGGTTTACATATCTTCAAAATGCCATTAATATAAAGAAGGGATCTTCCCATCCATAAAAAATAAGATACGGAGAATTAACATGAAAAAACAATTGAAGGATACTCAGATTCTGTTGGAAATCCTGATCCTGACAGCAGCTGTTGCTATTATTGCAGCGGCAGTCTATTTTTTTCTGGTACCAAGCCATACTTCTGTCAGCAGTATTTCGGGTCTTGGTATCGTACTTTCCAACTTTGTACCGTTGCCCCTTTCCGCCATCACCATGATTCTGAACGTAGTACTTCTGATCATCGGCTTTTTTACCTGCGGAAGAGAATTTGGTGTAAAAACCGTCTACACCAGTATCATGCTTCCTGTTTTTCTTGGACTTTTTGAAAAAATCTTCCCGGATTTTGGTTCAATGACAAACAGTCAGGAGCTGGATGTTCTGTGCTATACACTTGTAGTCAGTGTGGGACTCAGTATTCTTTTTAACAGAAATGCTTCTTCCGGCGGACTTGATATTGTAGCAAAGATCATGAATAAATATCTTCATATGGAGCTTGGAAAAGCCATGTCTCTGTCTGGTATGTGTGTTGCTCTGTCTGCAGCACTCGTTTACGACAAGAAAACGGTAGTCCTGAGTATTCTTGGAACGTATTTTAACGGAATTGTTCTGGATCATTTTATTTTTGACCATAATATCAAACGCCGGGTATGTATCATCACTCCAAAGGAAGAAGAACTTCGGGAATTTATTCTTCATGAGCTGCACAGCGGTGCTACGATCTATGAAGCCTATGGTGCCTATAACATGCAGAAACGCAAAGAAATCATCACGATCGTAGACAAGACAGAATACCAGAAATTGATGAATTTTATCAACAAACTTGATCCGAAAGCGTTTATCACAGTTTATAATGTATCCAACATGAGATATCAGCCTAAAATGTAAAAAAGTTCCGCAGCACCTCAATCACAGAAGTGCTGCGGAATTTTTTTACCATAATTTCCTGTGAAAACGTTTCTTGAATTACCCCATGGAGCAAAAACTCCGGCGCGGCTGAAGGAGAAGAAGAGCGAACGGATGCGGATGGATACGATCAATGACATCGTTATAGTGCAAATAAGGACACTTTTTTAGACAAAGCGTGTTCTTTTTTTACCACATAAAGTTATCTATAATTAGAGACAGAAAATGGAGGAAGGGTATGGAAAGATATTATTTAGCAATTGATATAGGAGCATCCAGCGGAAGACATATTCTCGGCCATATGGAAGATGGGAAAATGGTTCTTGAGGAAATTTACCGTTTCCCGAATGGAATGCAGAAACGGGACGGTGAGAAGGTGTGGGATATCGAGGCACTCTTTGAAGCCGTGTTGGCCGGAATGAAAAAATGCAGAGAACTTGGAAAGATCCCGGTGAGTGTCGGAATTGATACATGGGCAGTTGATTTTGTCCTTCTGGACAAGGATGATCAGCGGATCGGAAATGCCGTTGCTTATCGCGATGACCGCACGAAAGGAATGGATGAGGAGGTTTATCGCACAGTGCCGGAGGAAGAACTCTATGCATCGACCGGTATTCAGAAACAAATTTTCAACAGCATTTATCAGCTCATGGCGTGGAAGAAGAAAAAGCCGGAACAGCTGGAAAAAGCAGAGACTCTTCTGATGATTCCGGATTACCTGAATTTCCTGCTTTCCGGCGTGAAAGCGCAGGAATACACAAATGCAACAACGACCCAGCTTGTCAATCCGGAAACCGGGGACTGGAACAGGGAGATGATTCAAAAACTGGGATATCCGGAGAAAATCTTCCTGCCGATCCGTGAACCGGGGACTGTGATCGGTCGTCTGAAAAAAGAAATTCAGGAGCAGGTCGGCTTCGACTGTGAGATTGTTCTTCCCGCAACACACGACACAGGCTCCGCAGTAGTCGCTGTGCCAAGCAATGAGGAGCACGTGCTCTATATCAGCTCCGGAACCTGGTCTCTGATGGGAACAGAATTAAAAGAGGCCGATTGCGGGACAGAAGCCATGCAGCACAATTTTACCAATGAAGGCGGCTACAACAGAAGATACCGTTTTCTGAAAAACATTATGGGGCTGTGGATGATTCAGTCTGTACGAAAAGAAATCGCAGAGGAGGTAAGTTTTGGAACCATTTGCGAAATGGCATCGAAATGCAGGATTTCATCCATCGTGGATGCAAATGACGATCGTTTTCTGGCACCGGAACATATGACAGCAGAAGTGCAGAAGGCATGTGAAGAAAGTGGCCAGCAGGTACCGCAGGGAATTACAGAGATCGCAGCAGTGATCTACAACAGTCTGGCAGTATGCTATGCCAAGACATTAAAAGAACTGGAAGAACAAACGGGTTGTCAGTACCGGAAGATTCATGTTGTAGGTGGCGGCGCCAACGCCGATTATCTGAACCGGCTGACAGCAGAAAAGACCGGAAGGACCGTACTGGCGGGACCGACAGAGGCAACTGCCATCGGCAATCTGGCGGTGCAGATGATCACCGGAAAGGAATGCAGCAATTTGAAAGATGCGAGAAACTGTATTTTCCATTCCTTCGAAATCAAACAATATGAGCCATAAAAAATGAGACGAAAGGTTAAAAGGGGCAAAGAACATGTTAGTTGAAACAAAAGCAAAAGTAGGTGTATTTGCAATCGCACTGGGTGCATATCTGCCGCAGTTCCCGACGCTGGTTCCGGAATTTGAGGCACAGTATGATGCGTTCAAAAAGACGATTCCCGATACCGTTGAAATGATCGATGGTGGAATCGTTACAACGAAAGAATTATCCATGGAAGCAGGAGATAAGTTCCGTGCAGCGGATGTAGATCTTGTTATTTTACAGCTTCTGACCTACGCGACCAGCTACAATATGCTCCCGGCAGTCCGTGACCTGAATGTGCCGGTTGTGCTTGTGAATGTGCAGAAACGGAAAGCACCGGATTATGCCAATACCGATACGCCAAAATGGCTGGGTGAGCTGTATGCCTGTGGAGCAGTCGGTGAGATGGTAGCCGATCTGGAGCGTGCAGGAAAACGTCATGCCGTCATCACCGGTGTTGTAGAAGGCGGAGATGCTTACGTGGCAAAGGAAATCGATGAGTGGTGCCGGGCAGCCCAGGTACGCAGAAGATTCCGTTACACCAATATTGCCCAGATCGGAAGACCATATCCGGGAATGATGGACCTGTATATCGATGAAACCAATCTTTACAACCGGATGGGACTTTATACGAAACAGTTCGACTGGGAGAAAATATGGGCAATCGCGGATCCTGTTACAGATGAGGCCGCAATCCGCGCCAAGGCAGAGGAGATTCTGGATACCTTTGACATCGAGGGCGGTGCAACGGTAGAGACCGTATGGGATATGGCAAAATATGTCGTTGCTTTTGAAGAATGGGTAAAAAAAGAAGATCTTGGTATGGTGGCATCCCATTATGACGGCTTTGCCAAGGGGGTTGCCGGAAAACTGGACAGCATGCTGATCCCGGCATTTTCCATGCTGATTAAACAGGGCACAGCCTGCGCCGTAGAGGGTGATATGAAAGTTGCAATGGCAATGAGCATTCTGAAAACAATCGCCGGAACCGGTCAGCTTTCTGAGATGTATTCGATCGATTTCAATGAGGATATCTGTATTATCGGCCATTCCGGATCGGGAGATGCTGATATTTCGCAGGTGAGAAAACCGTCTATGAAAATCGTTGATGTCTTTCATGGCAAGACGGGCGGCGGATATCTGACGCAGTTTTATCCGCCGGTTGGCGATGTTACATACCTTGGAATTACGCAGGATAAAGACGGTCACTTTAAATTTGTTGCTGCAGAGGGTGTCAATGAGGATGGTCCGATCTTTACCTTTGGCGATACCAATATGAGAACACGTTTCTCTATTGGGGCAAGAGAGTTCTGCAACAGATGGAGTGAAGCGGGACCAACACATCATATGGCAGCTGCTGCCGGACACCATATTGATACGATTCTGAAAGTGGCAAAAATCCTGGATGTGCCGGTAGAGGTTGTGTGCCGGTAAATATCGATAAAAGAAGAGGAAAAGAGAGAAAGAAGAGGGAAAAAACATGAAATTTTTAGATGCAGAATTTGTAAAGGGCTTTATCCGAATGGCAAATGATGGCTGGGAGCAGGGATGGCATGAGAGAAACGGCGGAAACCTTTCTTACCGTGTGAAACCGGAAGAGGTTGAAGAGGTAAAAGAAAATTTTGAGGCCAGAGAGTGGAATTCGATCGGAACCGCCGTTCCAAATCTTGCGGGAGAGTATTTCCTGGTAACCGGAAGCGGAAAATATTTCCGAAATGTCACAATCAAACCGGAAGACAGCATCTGTATGATTGAGCTGGATGAAAAAGGTGAAAATTACCGCATCGTCTGGGGTCTCGTCAACGGAGGACGTCCGACCTCAGAGCTTCCGAGCCATCTGATGAACCTGGAGGTAAAAAAACTGCAGGACGAAAGATACCGCGTTGTGTACCATGCACATACCACCAACGTGATCGCGCTTACCTTTGTTCTGCCGCTGGAAGATAAAGTATTTACCCGCGAACTCTGGGAGATGGCAACCGAGTGTCCTGTTGTATTCCCGTCCGGAATCGGTGTCGTTCCGTGGATGGTTCCGGGAGGCAGAGAGATCGCCGTTGCCACGAGCGAGCTGATGAAGAAATATGATCTTGCTATCTGGGCACACCACGGCATGTTCGCCGCCGGCTTTGATTTTGACCTGACCTTCGGTCTGATGCATACCGCAGAAAAATCTGCAGAAATCCTGGTAAAAACACTTTCTATGCAGCCAACGAAACGCCAGACGATCACACCGGATGAATTCCGCCATCTGGCAAAAGACTTCGGCGTAACACTTCCGGAAGAGTTTTTGTATGAGAAATAAAACTGGAAACTGATAGTGAAAAATGGCCGTCTGATCCTTGCACTGAGGAATGGGACGGCCATTTTTTTGCTGTGCAGAAGAAAAAGTCTATTAATTTCTTTCGGAATTTGATAAACTATAAGATGAGATTGTCGATTAGAAAACAGTGGAACATTTCATTATCAGACAGAAAATGCTGATGTGTCTGCGCTCAGAAAGGAAAGATGAAATATGACTTCAGCGATTAGTATAGGAAAGCAGGATTTTGCTTCCCTTCGAGAAAATCATTATTTTTATGTTGATAAAACCGATTTTATCAGACAATGGTGGGAAAGTGGAGATGACATTACGCTGATCACACGTCCGAGAAGATTTGGCAAAACATTGAATATGAGCATGCTGAATTGTTTCTTTTCCAGACAGTATGCAGAAAAAGGTACCATCTTTGAAGGGCTTTCCATCTGGAAACAGGAAAAATACCGCAGACTGCAGGGAACTTATCCGGTGATTTTTCTGAGCTTTGCGGACGTAAAACAGAATAACTATCAGGATGCAGTGCAGAAGATAAAAAATATTATTGTAGATGCTTATCGCCAACATCGGTATTTGGAGCAGGAAGAATGCTTTACGCAAAATGAGAAACAGCAGATGCTGGAAATTACAGAAAAAATGAGTGATGTGACAGCACAGGATGCATTAAAAAATCTTTCCAGTTATTTGAATCTTTTATATGGAAAAAAAGTTTTGATCTTTCTGGATGAATATGACACGCCCATGCAGGAAGCCTATATTCATGGATACTGGGATGAATTTGCCGGATTTATGAGAAGCCTTTTCAATGCGACATTCAAAACAAATCCATATCTGGAACGCGCTGTGATGACTGGAATTACCCGTATTTCCAAAGAATCTGTTTTTTCGGACCTCAATAATCTGACAGTTATTACAACAACATCGGATGCCTATGCAGACTGTTTTGGTTTTACAGAAGAAGAGGTATTTCAATCATTAGATCAATTTGGAATGCCGGAAAAGAAAGATCTGGTAAAGCAATGGTATGACGGATTTTGCTTTGGCACGCATCGTGATATTTACAATCCGTGGTCTATTACAAATTATCTGAAAGAGAAAAAACTGCGGCCCTACTGGGCAGCTACAAGTTCCAATGGATTGATCAGCAAACTCCTGCAGTCGGCATCGGTAAATATGAAGGAAGAACTGGAAAAACTGATCAACAGACAACAAATTGTAGTTAATTTTGATGAGCAGATTATATTTGGACAATTAGAACAGGATGAAAGTGCGGTATGGAGTCTGTTGGTGGCAAGCGGTTATCTGAAAGTGGAGGAGATTGAATACAGAGGACTGACGCTGGAGCCGTGGTATTCTCTTTCCATCACAAATCTGGAGACTGTGAGCATGTTTTCGAATATGTTCAAAAGCTGGTTTGCAGCGGCATCTGCCAATTATAATGAATTTATCAAAGCATTGCTGAATGGGGATGTAAAAGCGATGAACTTCTATATGAATGATATTGCACTTGCTACATTCAGTAATTTTGATGCTGGAAAACATGCGTCCGAGCGGAGCCAGCCAGAGCGGTTTTATCATGGATTTGTACTTGGGCTGCTGGTGGAAGTGCGAGATCTTTATGAGGTGCGTTCCAATCGGGAAAGTGGGTATGGAAGATACGATGTGATTCTAATTCCCAGAAATTTGGATCGAGATGCTATGATTCTGGAATTTAAAGTAAAAGAAACGGAAGAAAAAACGCTGCAGGAAACGGTACAAAAAGCACTGGCGCAGATTGAAATAAAGAAATACGACGCGGAACTGAAAGAACGGGGAATCCCAAAAGAAAGAATCCGGCATTATGGATTTGCGTTTGAAGGGAAAAAGGTACTAATTGGGTAATAGAAAACGCTGTCAATGCTTCTCTGGAAGGGGAAGCGGGACAGCGTTTTTCTGTTAATTGTGATTAGATTACCATTTGAACAATCTTCTTCCAGTCATAGGAAGCCTCACGGCTGATCACCTTTTTGCAGTGCGTCCAGAAAAAGACAAGCTGTACGCTCGTATAAATACAGCTGTAAAGCACCCATTCCGCTCCTAAAACAGCCGTCACAAGCGGCACAATCAGATTGCCGGAATTGGAGTAGTAAACAGAAGTTATCTCAACCGCATCCAAATGAAACACCCGTCCAAGAGCTGAAACCGCAAAAAGAAGCACAACCTGCATCAGAAGCGAAGCCGCAAACGCAACCAGCAGCCCCCGCACCGTTTCCGGCGTGTAATCGACCTGAAACGCATTCAGAATCACGCAGGGAATGATCAGGTACAGCACAATTTTCGACAGAACTTTGCTGTCCTCATCCTTTAAAAGTCCGGCTTTTACGATTAAAAAGCCCATAAAAATCATAAGAAAAAGCTGCGCGATCTGCTGCGCAAGAAGAATACTGATCGTCATAAAAATCTCCCCATATGTGTGTCTTATAGAAAATATTATAAGGTGGAGGAGAGGGGATTTCAATTTCTTTTTGAGAGATTTGGGTCGAAATAATGGTGAAAATATAAGAAAAATGGCTGTTGACCAAAAGAAAATGCTGTCATATAATATATTCGACAAGAGAGCCGTTGGTCAGTGTACACCTGACCGCCGGATAAAGCTTCTAACTAAAAATAGCGCTTAACTTTACCAGAGCAGGGGCGCTATTTTTGATTTGACAAAATTACACGATTGCAATATAATATACTCAACAAGACAGCCGGAAGGTGAGCGCAATCACCCGATCTGGCGAAAATATTAAATAGCTATAAGAAGTGGCCATCCATGCTTACCAGAGAGCAGGATGGTCATTTCTTATGTGCGTATATTTGAAAAATCGATTACATGTAATAAAAAAATAAATGGATGGATTTGCTCCGCACGTTTCCTTTGGAATGAGTGTTTTGATTGGTATACTCTAATCAATGCAGGCGTTTTTGCTTAAAATCAAAATTCATTTGTATGGAAAAGAAAACTTACGAAAATAAAAAAAGAAACGAGCAACCCGATTGAGCCCTAAGGCTGTACACGACAAAAAACCCATTTCTTAATTTCTATAATAAAGGAAGGCTGAATTATAGTCAAGAAATTTTTGCGATTTTAAAACAAAGTAATAAAAAGTGTGATATAATAACCTCATAATGAAAAGTAAAATTCCGCCTATTTTTCAACATTGTAGGCGGCAATTTTACACCTACAAGTTAGTGAATCCTAATAAAAGTAAGATGGAGGTACCTGCCTATGATGGAATACACCAGTAAATACTGGAATATGCTGACTCCTTTAATAAAGAAAAGTCTGCTAAAACGCTACGGAAAAGAGGAGACCGCAGAGCTTCTCCGCAAGACCAACCAGATCTACCGCGACATGCTTCGCCGCGCCGATGATATCGGAAAGGACAACCCGATGGCGTCGAATCTCTATGAAGGCCTCATTTTTCTTGCGCTCTGGGATGCGTCGGACAGACAGATTTCTGTGGATGAACTGCGTACAATCTCAGAGGAGATGATGTCCTTCCCGTTTCTGAAAGCCATGGGCCTGATGATTAATGCGAATAAGAAGAGCGGCATGGCGCGGATTGCGGAGATGATGCATAAGGATGCCGCCTGGCTGGAAGCACATCCGCAGTATAAGGCGTATTCGTGGGATTTTCATTTTGATGAGACGAAGCATCAGGACGGTTTTTATTACCACTTCACCCAATGTCCCCTGAACACCTTCGCCCGAAAAGAGGGCTATCTGGAAGTGCTGCCGATTATGTGCGACATTGATTACAAGACAGCAGCCCTGATGCATGCAAAGCTCCATCGTGACCATACGCTGGCAGGCGGCGGTGAGGTCTGTGATTACTGGTTTGTGGGAGACAAGGTGGAAAATCCGAAATAAAACAAGACCGGACCGGAACCGGTGAAATGGAAGGGAGATCACCCAGAATGAGCAATGAAAAAATAAAACCAAAACTGAACGGAACTGCCGAGACGATGCTGCAGTGCTTCTACGCCCGTGCCATGCACAGCAGAAATCCGAAAAACAAGTTCCGCGACACCAAAGCAGAAGAGCTGATTGACCGCATCGACTATGATTTCAGCAATGCGAAAAAGGACACAGCAATGAGCGGCGGAATCGTAGCGCGGAGTGTTGTGTTTGATGAGCTGGTCAGCGACTTTATCCGAAAGAACCCGGATTGTACCGTCGTCAACATCGCCTGTGGTCTGGACACACGGTTTTACCGCATGGATAATGGAAAAATCACCTGGTATAATCTCGATCTGCCGGAGACGATTGAGGTACGCGATTCGATCTATCAGGAATCCGGCCGCGTTTCCACGATTGCGTGTTCCGTGCTCGATCCGGCATGGGCCGATCAGGTAAAAGTGCGGGGCAAAATACTTTTCATCATCGAAGGTCTGACCATGTACATGAAAGCGGATGAGGTCAGAACGATGCTCGCCATCATCCGCGATCACTTCGACAATGCCTACGTCTGCATGGAAACGCTGTGCCCGTACTTTGTAAAGAAAGAAAACATCGAAAAATCCATCCAGGCGACAGGCGCGACATTTACCTGGGGTGCGAACAGCTTTGCAGACCTGGGCAACATTGCCGCCGGTTTCCGAAAAGTAAAAGACGACAACATCGCCCGCGGTATGGAAACATTGAATCCCATCTACAAGCCGGTGATGTGGATGCCGATCGTCCACAAATTCGCAGAGAAAATTCTGGTGTTTGAGAAAGCGTAAGAAAAAACGAAAAAAATAAAAAGAAACAGGCCGCCCGGCAGCGGAAAAGCTCAAAAAGCTTCCGTGCAGGGAACCTGTTTTTTGTTTGTGCAGGAAATTAACAAATCATTCATCCGGCCACACAAAGTGTGCGTTTCCCGCTTCAAGGCCGTCAATCAGAATATTCTGCCCCGTGCAGAAACGGTTCGTCACGGTCATAAAATACGCCCAGTCCGCTGCTTCCTCGACGGTCATCCACCGTTTCAGCGGCGTCAGCTCCATGATCTGATCCCAGAGCTTTTGGTCTTCTGTGACAGGCAGATTCAACTCGGTCAGTACGCCGCCGAAATCAAGGCTGTTGCACGTTCCACCATACGGTGCAATGCGGAGTGCCACATTTTTTGTGTAGGCGAGAACGCCGCCCTTGCTTGCGGTGTATTCCGGAAATTCAGCTCCGGTATGGCCGCTGGCCGAGCCGATCATAAGGACGGCGCGGATGTTGTCATGAATGCCATACGCCTCTGTGATTGCGATGGTTCCCTTTAAATTGATATCAATATCATTCTCGTTCTGCACACCGGCGTTGTTGATGACAATATCGAAAGGCGCAAGCGCCGGATACTGTTCCCTGTCGCGGATATCAAGGCAGAAATGAGTATACGAATCCTGGCTGATCGAAGCCTCCTTCCGGTCAAATCCGGTAACGTCAAAGCCTTCTTTTAAAAATTTCTCCGCAATCGCCTTTCCGATTCCGGAGCTGGTTCCTGTAATAAGTACACGCATACGATAACCTCCCGATGAAATATTACCCTCATTATACCGCAAACACAGCATGCGATCCAGAAGAAACGAAAAAGAATGCAGGAAAAGAAAATGTTACGGGAAAAATCACTGTATAAAACAAAAGAGTCTCCCAAACTGCAACAAATAATTGACAGATTTTAGGAGAAGGAGTAGAGTTTTTGAAAGGGGGATTATCCCTGCAAAGAGTGAAAACAAAAGAGGTGCAAATATGCTGAAAGTAGACAATCTTACCTTTGAAGTAAACGAAGAGGGAAGAAAACGCTGCCTCGTCAACCACATCAGTTTTGAGGTAAAGGACGGGGAAATGCTGGTGATTACCGGACCGAACGGCGGCGGAAAATCAACGCTGGCCAAAGTGCTTGCAGGAATTGAGGACGCCAATGGCGGAGAAATCTTCCTGGATGAGGAAAATATTACCGGTTATGATATTGATCACCGTGCAAACGCCGGCATCGGCTATGCATTCCAGCAGCCGCCGCGTTTTAAAGGAATGACGGTGAAAAAAATGCTGTCGCTGGCAGCCGGAAAAGAACTGACGGAAGCCGAGAGCTGTAAACTCCTCTCCGCTGTCGGACTCTGCTCTGCCGATTACCTGAACCGCCAGATGGACGGTACGCTCTCGGGAGGAGAGATGAAGCGTCTGGAGATCGCAACGGTTCTTGCAAAACCGCATAAGGTCAGCATTTTCGATGAGCCGGAGGCCGGCATTGACCTGTGGAGCTTTTCCATGCTGATCAAACGGTTTGAAGAAATCCACAAAGAGAAGAAAGAATGTCTGATCCTCATTTCTCATCAGGAACGCATTATCCAGATGGCAGACAAGATCATGGTGATCGAGGACGGCCAGGTGAAAGAATACGGTACAAAGGAAGACGTACTGCCGACCCTGTTCCAGCAGAAAACAGGCCGGATGTGCGGCCAGGAAGGAGGCACATGCTGATGGTACAGGTAGATGAGACAACCCAGGGCGTATTAAATCAGATCAGCGAGGGATTTGAGCAGAAAGGGGCATACAATCTCCGCCAGAACGGCATTCCGCTCTGCCACGGTGACAGTGAACATATCAAAATCCGCAAAAAAGAGGATAAGCCGGGCATTGATATTTTGATCGATGGCGAGACAAAAGGCGAAAAAGTATTTATCCCGGTTGTCGTCAGCGTTTCCGGTATGACGGATCTTGTTTACAATGATTTCTACGTTGCGGACGGCGCCGATGTTACGATTGTAGCGGGCTGCGGCATTCACAACGGCGGCTGCAACGACAGCCGGCACGACGGTATCCATACGTTCCATGTAGGAAAAAATGCCAACGTGCGCTACGAGGAAAAGCATTACGGAGAGGGAAACGGAACGGGACAGCGGATTCTGAACCCGGTGACAAATATTGAAATCGGAGAAAATTCCGTTTTTACGCTGGATACCGTACAGATTAAGGGCGTTGACTCAACAATTCGTACGACGAATGTTGTGATGGATGCAAACTCCAAACTGTTCGTGCTCGAACGTCTGATGACAGACGGTGACCAGAAGGCAGAGTCGGATATTGAAGTATGTATGAACGGAAGCGGTTCTTCCGCACAGATTATTTCACGTTCTGTCGGAAAGGGCAATTCCTCCCAGGTCTTCCATCCGAAGGCAGTCGGCAAAAACAAATGCCACGCCCATATCCAGTGCGATTCTATCATCATGGATCACGCCCAGGTCGGATCTATTCCGGAGATCCAGGCAAAGCATGTGGATGCGGCAATCATCCACGAGGCGGCGATCGGACGGATCAATGACGAGCAGCTGTTGAAACTCAGAACGCTCGGCATGACGGAAGCGGAGGCGGAAAACGTCATTATTGAAAACTTCCTGAGCTGAAGAAAAAAAGGAAACAAGAGAACAAAAAAGAGGCATTTCCAGTCTGCATAGATGGAGATGCCTCTTTTTGTGCATTTTTCACAAAAAGCAGATAGTAAATTTTACTAAAATAAAAAGTAAAATATTTTGACTTTTAACATATGATAAATTTGTACTGTTGAAAAAAGGAAAGATACAAGATAGAGAAATGGGGAAAGCGAAAATGGGTATTGTGATCAATCATTCCGAAAATATTTTCCTGCTGCAGACCAGATCCAACAGCTATGCGTTCGGCATTGACGATCAGAGACTGGTAAGACATACAGAGTTTCTTCCGTGATATCATTCAGGTGCAGGATGCGGAAGTGCTGTTCCATTACGCGGATGCGTTCTATCTGGAATTCGCAGCCGTGACGAGAAAACAGACCGGCAGGGGAACTTTGTATTACGTGGGCTGCGGTCTGGAAGAGAAGATCACGAAGCTTCTGATGGAGCAGGTGATGCGGGACTGGCACAGAAAGGCCTTGTGGAGCTCGAGCTCATCCCGGGAACGCGGAACAAAAAGAGGATTCTGCTGACGGATGCCGGACGGGAACTGGAGAAAAATACGACGGACCGGCTGCGCGGGGCGGAGATCCGTGCATATGGAAAACTCTCGGCAGAAGAGCTGAACAGCTATCTTGAGATGACAAGAAAGCTGACGGCAGCGCTGCGCGAGGAGACGGAAAAACTTTAAAGAGAGAGCAGAAATGAATCAGAAAAAAGACAAAATTCAGTTATCCGATCATTTTACATACGGGGCGGTCTATTTCCTGATATGCTCCCTTCTAGGTAGACAAGTGAAATAATAAAA